>NZ_JAAFYZ010000122.1 GCF_018274385.1 Catenulispora pinistramenti
GCCCCGCCCCGCCCCCTAAAACGAAGTCGGCTCCGGCTGATACCCCGCCGCCCGCAACCGCGAGATCAGCGTCTCAGCATGCGCGATCCCCCGCGTCTCCAGTTGCAGTGCCACCTCGACCTCCCCGAACGCCAGCGACGGCCGGGTCCACAGATGCTCGATGTCCATCACGTTCGCGTCCGCCTCGCCCAGCTCGCTCAGCAGCTTCGCCAGCGCGCCCGGCCGGTCGGGGATCCGTAGCCGCAGGGCCAGGAAGCGGCCGGCGGCGACCAGGCCGTGCCGGATCATGCGCATCATCAGCAGCGGGTCTATGTTGCCGCCGGACAGCAGCGCGACCACGGGGGCTTCGAAGGCGCGGGCGTCGTCCATCACGGCCGCGACGGCCGCGGCGCCGGCCGGCTCGGCGACCAGTTTGGCGCGCTCCAGCAACAGGAGCATCGCCTTGGACAGCGATTCCTCGGAGACCACGCGGATCTCGTCGGCGAGTCGGGTGATCAGGTCGAACGGGAGGTCGCCGGGCCGGCCGACGGCGATTCCGTCGGCCATCGTCGCCATTGCGGCCAGCTGCACCGGCTTGCCGGCGGCCATCGAGGGCGGGTAGGCCGCGGCTCCGGCCGCCTGCACGCCGACCACGCGGACGTCCGGGCGGACCGCCTTGACCGCCGCCGCCACCCCGGCCAGCAGGCCGCCGCCGCCGACCGAGACCACGATGGTGCGCACCTCGGGGCACTGCTCCAGGATCTCCAGCCCGACCGTGCCCTGCCCGGCGATGACGTCGGGGTGGTCGAAGGGATGGATGAAGGTGGCGCCGGTCTCGGCGGCGAAGGCGCGGGCCGCGATCAGCGCCTCGTCCACGGTGTGCCCGGCGAAGCGCACGTGGGCGCCGTAGGCCTCGGTCGCGGCCACCTTCGGCAGCGGCGCGCCCTCGGGCATGAACACCGTCGACTTGCTGTCCAGCAGCGACGCCGCCAGCGCCACGCCCTGCGCGTGGTTCCCGGCGCTGGCCGCGACCACCCCGTTGGCCCGCTCGGCCGCCGGCAACTTCGCGATGCGCACATACGCCCCGCGGACCTTGAACGACCCGGTCCGCTGCAGGTTCTCGCACTTGAAGTGCACATGTCCCCCGACCTGCTCGGAGATGCTGCGCGAACCCTCCAGCGGGGTCCTTCGCGCCACGCCTTCCAGCAGGTCACGCGCCTGCTCGATGTCTTCCAGGGTCACAGTCGCCGTTGACATGATCCCAGTCTGGCAGGTCCCCGTCGGCCCCACGAGCCACCGTCCGAAACTACTTGCATGGCGCATGCATCCAGGTATATGCTTGCAGCAACCAAGCATCCTGACCCGACGGCCCGCCATCCACACGGAGACGAGAAGGACGATGAACGGCGACGAGAGCTCCGGCACCCCCCTCACGGACGAGGAGTACAGCGAGCTCGGCAAGACCATGGGCATGCTGTTCCAGCGCATCATGCGCTCCCGCAAAGAGCCCGAGGGCGGGCAGGTCGCCGCGCTGGGAATGCTGGCCAAGTGCGGGCCCGTGCGGTCCAGCGACCTGGCCAAGAACCTGTTCCTGGACCAGTCGACCGTCTCCCGCCACGTCGCCCACCTGGAGGCCGACGGCCTGGTCGAGAAGGTCGCCGACGTCTCCGACCGGCGCGCCACCCAACTGCACGTGACCGAACTGGGCCAGAAGCACATCCAGGACTTCTGGCAGAAGCGCATCGACGCCATGCGCGAGGGCTTCGACCACTGGGAGCCGCAGGACCTGCGGACCCTGTCCCGGCTGATGACCCGCTACGTCGAGGACTTCAGTGCCCTCATCGCCAAAAGCGCTGAACCAAAGAACGGCCCCACAACGGAAGACGGAACCGAGAATGACTGAGAAGACCGCCGAACCCGAGAACATAGCGAGCCCTCCGGCACCACAGGTGGCCGAGGGCTCCACCATGAGCCACAAGCAGATCCTGGTGGTCTTCGGCTCCCTGATGCTGGGCCTGCTGCTGGCCTCGCTGGACAACACCATCGTCAGCACCGCCATCCGCACCATCATCGGCGACATCGGCGGCCAGAACGGCCTGGCCCGGATGCCCTGGGTGACCACCGCCTACGTGCTGGCCTCCACCGCGGCCACCCCGATCTACGGCAAGCTCTCGGACCTGTTCGGCCGCAAGCCGCTGTACATGATCGCGATCGCGCTGTTCCTCACCGGCTCGGCGCTGTCCGGCCTGTCGCAGAACCTGGACCAGCTGATCGCCTTCCGCGCGCTGCAGGGCCTGGGCGCCGGCGGCATCATGGGCCTGACCTTCGCCATCGTCGGCGACGTGGTCCCGCCCCGCGAGCGCGGCAAGTACCAGGGCCTGTTCGGCGGCGTGTTCATGCTGGCGATGGTGGCCGGCCCGCTGCTCGGCGGCATCTTCACCGAGCACAACGCGATCCTGGGCATCACCGGCTGGCGCTGGGTGTTCTACGTCAACCTGCCGATCGGCATCATCGCGCTGTTCGTCATCAGCGCCGTGCTGCACCTGCCCAAGCGCCGGATGAAGGCGACCATCGACTACATCGGCGCGACGCTGGTCGTGGCCGGCGTGGTGGGCCTGCTGCTGGCGGCGCAGATGGGCGGCCAGCAATACGCCTGGGGCTCCCCGGTCATCATCGGCCTGGCGATCGCCGGCGTCGTGCTCCTGGTGGCGTTCGTCCTGTGGGAGATCCGCACGCCGGAGCCGATCCTGCCGATGCGCCTGTTCCGCGGCGCGGTCTTCCGCGTCTCGAACATCATGGGCTTCCTCATCGGCATGGTGATGATGGGCGCGATGATGTACATCCCGTTCTACTTCCAGGTCGTGAACTTCGACAGCCCGACCAAGGCCGGCCTGCGGATGCTGCCGATGATGGTCGGCCTGCTGGCCACCTCGATCAGCTCCGGCCGGATCATCAGCAAGACCGGCCGCTACCGGTTCTTCCCGATCGCCGGCATCGCGACGACCACCGTGGGCCTGGGCCTGATGACCACCATGGACGAGAACACCAACTTCGTCCTGGCCGGCCTGTTCATGTTCATCGTCGGCCTGGGCCTGGGCGCCACGATGCAGGTGCTGGTGCTGGCCGTGCAGAACGCGGTGGAGATGAAGGACATGGGCGTGGCGACCACGTCGACCACCTTCTTCCGCTCGCTGGGCCAGACCTTCGGCGCGGCCATCATGGGCGCGATCCTGACCAACCAGCTGACCAGCCACCTGAAGAGCAACGCCGGTCCCAGCGCGGCCCTGGCGCCGGTGCGCGACCACGGCATGGAGATCCTGCAGAGCCAGGACGCGATGGGCAAGCTGCCGGCCGCGGTGCAGCACGTGCTGATCCACTCGTTCACGCAGGCGCTGTCGACGGTGTTCCTGGTGGGCGCCGGGCTCAGCCTGATCGCCTGGATCGCCAGCTGGTTCCTGAAGGAGCACAAGCTGCGCTCGATGGCGCCGGCCGATGTCGCCAAGCAGGCGGGGTCGTCGGATGTCGAGGCGCCGGCTATGGCGCACTGAGGTATTTAGTGCGCACAACATATTTAGTGCGCACAACTAAGAACGCTGCGGCCTCCTGGGGTTTCTCGGGCGGCCGTGGCGTTTGTGTGGACTGATTTAACGGGTTCTGGTTCAGCTGTCCCGGCGGAAGCTGCGGTAGACGACGTCCGCCAGGTCGGGGCGCTCGGTGGTGGCGTTGCTCATGTGGTCGTCGTAGGGGCCGATCTTGGTGACGACGCGGCCGCCTCGGAAAACGAGTTGGAGGCCGTGTTCGGGTTCCCAGTCGCAGCCGCATCCGATGGAGACGCAGACCTGCTTGTCGCCGAACCAGTCGCGCGCCACGACCGCCTCGCAGCCGAACGTCACGTACTGCCAGACGTCTTCGGGGCGGTGGATGTGCGGGACGGCGCCGTCGTCGACGATGGCGCGGACGTCGCTGTAGTACTCGAAAACCGGACCTGAGGCAGCTTCGAGTGCGGACTGGCCGAGGCCCAGGAAGGCCTTGATGGCGGCGTGGAAGTCTTCGGGGTGGTCGTCGCTTTCGTAGCCTTCGAGAAAGAACTCGGCCTCGCCTTCGAGCAACGACACCGGGACGGACTCGCTGCGGTGGCCGCCCAGCTCCTCATCGAGGGTCCCGAGCCCTGGTATCTCCATGGCGACGACCCTACTTCGCGCCACCGTCAGTCCGCCTCGCGCCGCTGTCAGTCCGCGCGGTCCGCCGACCAGTACGCGTCACCGCGCAGGATCAGCGCCGCCGCGCCGACCAGCCCGGCGTCCTGGCCGAGATCGGCCGGAACCACCTTCAGGTTCTTGGTGAAATCCAGGCGCGCGTGCCGGTGGAGCGCGCCGCGCAGGGGCTCGAACAGCAGCTCCCCGGCCTGCACGATGCCGCCGCCGATCGTCACCAACTCCAGGTCGCACAACGCGGCCGCTCCGGCGATGGCGACGCCGAGCGCGGTGCCGGCGCGGGTGAAGGCGGCCTCAGCGATGCCGTCGCCGGCCCGGGCGTCGTCGGTCAGGTCCTTGCCGGTACGGCTCTCCTGCCCGGCGCGCCACCCTTGCGCCGCCGCCCACGCGGCCATGCGCGGCCCACTCGCGACGGCTTCCAGGCAGCCGGTGCCACCGCAGGCGCAGGGCGTCTCCTGGTCCACGACGATGTGCCCGATGTGCCCGGCGTTGCCCTTGGCCCCGTCGATCAGCCGGTCACCGAGGATCAGGCCGCCCCCGACCCCGGTCGACACGACCATCCCCAGCATGTTCGCGGCCCCGCGCCCGGCCCCCTGCCAGTGCTCGGCGGCGGCCAGGCAGATCGCGTCATTGTGCAGCCGCACATCCCGCCGGAAGTCGGCCTCCAGCCGCCACCGCAACGGAAACCCGCGCCACCCGGGAATATTGAGCGGCGACACCTCCCCGGCCGGCCACCGCATCGGCCCGCCGCACCCCACACCGACCGCCCGGTACGCGCCGCGCTCGTAGGGCAGCTGGTCGACGGCGTCGAGCAGGGCGGCGTACAACGCCTCGCCATCCGCATCCGCCCCGGCCGGCGTCGGCACCCGGAACGAGGCCAGCACCTCGCCCCGCGCGTCAACCGCGCCGACCGCCATTTTCGTACCGCCGATGTCGATCGCCAGTACCGGGGCCTCAGAGGTGTCGGGGGCGTCGGGGGACTCGGGGGCGCCCCCGGAGGTGTCAGTCACCGTCATGATGGACACCTTAGGCGGTTTTGTATCAGCTTCCCGAGAAGCCCTGCAGATAGGTGACCTGCTGGCGCAGGGCCTGCGCGGTGGCCTGGGTAATCGTGCCCTGATTCAGCTGCGCCGCAATGGTCTCGGTGAGGCCGGCCAGCCCTTCGTTGTAGGCGTTGGAGCCGGGCAGGGTCGCCTTGAGCTGGTTGACGGCGTTGGCGAGGGCCGACTTGGCGTTGGTGTCGGTGACCTGGGTGGTGATGACGACGGTGATTTGACCTACGGCCTGCTGCGGCGACGTGGGCTGCGCGGCCGAGGGCACGGTGTCGTTGGGGGCAGTGTCATTGGGGGCGGTAGGTGATGCGCCGCCGGACGCGTTGCCAGCGGGAGCGGTCGAGGGGCTGCCGTTACCTCCGGACGCTGCCCCGCTGGGCACGCCCGCACTGGATCCGCTGTTGGTGCCAGACGCGCTGGCGCCCGGACCGCTCGCCCCGAGGCCACTCGCGCCGGGCCCACTCGCACCCGGTCCACTCGCACCGCCGGTGGTGACGTTCCCCGAACCGCTGGGCGAGATGCCCGGCACGGCACCGGAGGCACTGGCGCTGGGGAGCGAGGGCGACCCGCCGATGCTGGACGCGGTCGAGACCGGCAGCGCGGTGGACTTGGAGCTGGAGCTGGAGCTGGAGCCGGAGCTGTGAACGGCATAGCCGATCCCGATCCCGACCACCACGCCGATGAGGATGCCACCGGAAGCTAGGAGCCACGGCTTCGGCTTCGGGGCAGCTGCCGCAGCGGCGGCCCCGGACGCGCCGCCTGCTGAACCACCGCTGCTGGCTGCACTGACGAGCGCCGCGCCTGCCATTGCGCCACTTGCCGCGGCGCCGGCGGCGACACCCGCTGCCGAACCGTTTGCCGCTGAACCGCTGGCGGCACCCGCTGCCGAACCACTCGCCAACGCGCCGCCCGCCATACCAGCCGCAGCGCCAGTTACCGCTGAACTTCCTGCCGTACCCGCCGCAGATCCGCTTGCTGCTGAACCGCTGACGGCACCCGCTGCCGAACCGCTTGCCACTGCGCCGCTTGCCACCGCGCCACCTACCGCACCTGCGCCACCCGCCGTACCGGCCGCAGCGCCAGTTACTGCCGCGCCGCCTGCCGTGCCCGCAGCTGAAGCAGTCTCGGCGCCAGCCAGCTCCGCACCGATCACCGCACCCGCAGCGCCAGCCGCCAACACACCTGCGGCCGAACCGCTTGCCGCACCTGCCGCAGCACCGTTGGCCGCCCCACCGCTCGCCGCCCCACCACTCGCCGCTGAACCAGTGGCTGCGGCCTCGGAACCAGCCAGCTCCGCACCGATCACCGCACCCACGGCACCGGCCGCCAACACACCCGCAGCCGTACCAGCTCCCGCCGAACTGTGAGCCGGCAGCTGCTGCGTCTCAGCACTGGCCGCCGCCTCAGCGAGCGCCGCCGCGACCGCAGCGGCACTCGCGGCCTCTATCGCAGCAGCCTGTTTCGCCTCCGCCGCCGCGAGCTCCGCCGAGTGCCGCGCGTCGAGCTCCGCCACCGCGGCCGCAAGCGCAGCGGCCAGTGCGACTTCCGCCGCCTCGGCGTGGCTCGCGGACTCGGCAGCGTGCCGTTCCTCTGCTTCGGCAACAGCTGCCGCGACTGCAGCCGCAAGCGCTGCCTCGGCAGCCGACGCGTGCTCAGCCCGGGCAGACTCCAGTTCGCCGGAATGCCGCTCCTCGCTGCCAGCCAACTCCGCGCGGTGGCGTTCCTCGGCTTCGGCGACAGCAGCCGCCACCGCGGCACCGGCCGCAACCGCAAGCGCCTCCTCGCCGACTGACGCATGCTCGGCCCGCACCGACTCCATCTCAGTGCGATGCCGCTCCTCAGCCTCGGCAACGGCTGCCGCGACCGCCGCGCCAGTCGCAGCGGCCAGCGCCTCCTCCGCGAGCGAAGCATGCTCGCCGCGCGCCGACTCCAGCTCCGCCGCGTGCCGCTGCTCCACCGCGGCGAGTGCCGCCGCGGCAGCGGCCGTTGCCGTCTCGAGTTCCGTGGCGTGGGACGTGCGTGCGGCTTCGAGGTTCAGGCCGTGGCGGGCCTCGGTCGCGTTGAGTTTGTTGCGGTGTCGTTCCTCGGCTTCGGCCAGGGCCGCCGCCACCGCTGTCGCGACCGCTGCCGCGGTGGCGGCCTCCGCCTCGGCGAGGGGGATCGAGTCCTTGCGGGCGGCGCCGGCTGTGGGGCTCACGGCGGGGATCCACGCGCCCGAGTCCGCGTCTTCGACGCTCGACGCCAGCGACTCGGTCCGGACCTCGGCCGCCAGCGCCAACGCCGCTGCGGCCGCTGCCGCGCGTTCCGTCACGAGCGGCGGCGGTGCCAGCTCGGCCAGCGGGTGGGCCCGCAGCGCCTCGGCGATCTGCGCCATCGAGGGACGCTCGCCCGCTTCGTCCGACAAGCTGTGGGCGAAGATCTCGGCCAGCTCGGAGCCGCTTCCGAAGTACTCGGTCAGGCGTCCCAGGGCCAACTCGCGCCGGTACGCCAGCAACGCCGCCGAACCAGCAGCCGAACCAGCGGCAGCGTACGCGGCGCCGGAGCCGTGCCCGGCCGTCGAGCGAGCCGAACCCGCTGAACCAGCCAAGCCGACGGAACCAGCCGCAGCCGAACCGGCGACCCCGCCAGCGCTGGCAGCACCAGCGCCAAGACCGGCACCGGCACCGGCAGCACCGCCAGCGCCGCGTGCTCCCGTGTCCGCACCCGCACCCACACCCGCGCCCAAAGCCTCAGCGCCCGCCACACCCGCAGCGCCACCCGCGCCACCCGCGCCACCAGCCCCGACCTCAGCCCGAGCCCGAACCAAATCCTCGTGCAGGATCTCCCACCCGAAGACCCCCGCATACGTCAACCAAGCCAGCCCGTAAACATCATCAGCAGCCGAAGCCGCCGCCCCACCCAGCCGGGCCGCCGTCAAGAACCCGCTCGGCGCCTCAGCCGCGGCCGCGGCCGCGTCCCCCTCGAATGCGAGCCCCAGTGCCAGGTCCACGAACGCCTCGCCCTTGCTGCCCACCCACATCGAGTCGGTGTGCAGCCAGCCGTGCACCAGCCCGGCGGCGTGCACGCGCTCGAAGACCTCGGCGGCGTTCAGCGCGAGTGTGCCGACCTCGGCGGAGGTCAGTGCGCCCTTCATCAGGCGGGCGGTGAGGGACGAGCCCTTGTCCTGGTCGTAGACGGCGAACTCGATGTAGCTGTCGCTCTTGTGGATCAGTTTGTGGGAGTGCTGGTCGTGGTCGGTGACCACCCGGTCCTCGTGCGCGATCCGCTTCTGCCCGGCCTCGCGGACCACCGCGATCGCCGGGTGCGTGACGTGCGTCAGCGCCGCGACCGCGTTCTCCAGACCGCCCGATGCGGTGATCTGGATCCACACCCGGCGCCGGCGCACCGAGTCGGAGGCGAGCCAGAGCTCGCCGATCCCGCGGTGCCACAACCGCCGGGACAAGGTGTAGCGACCCGCCAGGACGATGCCGGCGGAGACTCCCGATATTCCTGCCACGGCGGCTAATTGTGCACAGGGACCGTGCCCTTGCACAGCGCGACGACAGGACCCTGAGGCGTATTTTCGTCTAGACGCCCCGAACGTTCACCGAACGGCCTCTCACCTGCGTTCCGTCGACTCGTAGAGGAAACAAGGCGTCGAGGGTGACGGCGATAACAGGGTTCACATATGCGCATGTTGCGACGTTCGATATCGGCGCGTTCTTCAATAGCCACGAGCCCCAGAGGACGATCGGCCTGCGGGATACATGGCGTCGGCAACAAGGGCCACTCGAACGCGAGTGACCCTTGTCCGGGTTGTTCAGCCAGCCGGCCAGAGACCGTCAGCCCAGCGCGCGCAGCAGGTCGGCCAGCAGGTCGTCGACCGACTCGATGCCGACCGAGAGCCGGATCAGGTCGCTCGGCACCTCCAGCGGGGAGCCGGCGACGCTGGCGTGCGTCATCCGGCCGGGGTGCTCGATCAGCGACTCGACGCCGCCCAGGGACTCGCCGAGGGTGAACAGCTCGGTGCGGCCGCAGATGTCGACCGCCTCCTGCTCGCCGCCGGCCACCCGGAACGACACCATGCCGCCGAAGCCGGACATCTGCTTGGCCGCGACCTCGTGGCCGGGGTCGTCGGGCAGGCCCGGGTAGTGGACGGCCGTCACCTTCGAGTGCGCGGCCAGGGCCTCGGCGATGCGCTGCGCGTTGGAGCAGTGCCGGTCCATCCGCACGGCCAGGGTCTTGACGCCGCGCAGCACCAGCCAGGCGTCGAAGGGCCCGGCGACGGCGCCCATCGCGTTCTGGTGGTAGGCCAGCTCCGAGCCCAGTTCCTCGTCGGACACCACCAGGGCGCCGCCGACCACGTCGGAGTGGCCGCCCATGTACTTGGTGGTGGAGTGCACGACCACGTCGGCGCCGAGGGCCAGCGGCTGCTGCAGGTAGGGGGTGGCGAACGTGTTGTCGACCACCAGCAGCGAGCCGGTCTCGTGCGCGACCCCGGCCAGCGCGGCGATGTCCGCGATGCCCAGCAGCGGGTTCGAGGGGGTCTCGACCCAGATCGCCTTGGTCTTGCCGGGCACCACCGCGGCCCGCACGGCCGCCGGATCCGACATGTTGGCGGCGGTCCAGCCCAGGCCCCAGCGGGACAGGACCTTGGCGAAGAGGCGGAAGGTGCCGCCGTAGGCGTCGGCCGGGATCACCACGTGGTCGCCGGGCACGCACACGGTCCGCAGCAGGCAGTCCTCGGCGGCCAGGCCGGAGGCGAAGGCCAGGCCGGTGCGGCCGCCCTCGATCGCGGCGAGACAGTCTTCCAGCGCCTTGCGGGTCGGATTGGCGCTGCGGGAGTACTCGTAGCCGTTGCGCAGGCCGCCGACACCGTCCTGCTTGTAGGTGGAGACCTGGTAGATCGGGGGGACGACGGCGCCGGTCAGCGGGTCCGGGTCCTGGCCGGCGTGGATGGCCAGGGTCTCGAAGGCGGCGTTGGCATGGGCGTCAGATGCGGACATGGTCTTCAGGTTACGCGTTCGGGGCTGGACGGCCGGGTGTGGCGGGTGTGGTGCGCGGTGGCTTGGTCGGAGCGGAGGTCGCGGCGGATGGGCCGGCGGCGGTGGCGGCAGCCTTGACCGGGATGCCGGCGCTCAGGCTCGCGCCCAGGCTCGCGGCCAGAGTCGAGGTGGTCGGAGTGACGGCGATGGCCTCGTCGGCATCACCCATCAGGGCGACGGTTGCGGCCATCCGACGTACCCGCCGCCGCTCCAACACCCGGGCCCGCTGCCGCACCGCGTACATCAACACCGCGGCGCCGATGGCGAGCACCAACCCGAACATCACGATCAGCCCCTGCCAGGACGCGGCCTCCGCGACCCCGTGCCGAGGCCCTGACGTGCCTATCTGCACCGGCGCGCTGGGCACGTAGGGGGTGGCGTCCCCGGCGAGCCCGACCACGTGGCCGAGCCCGTCCAGCGTCCCCGCGATCAGCGAACCCATCAACGCCTCCCGTGCTCGGTCGTATTACCTGAAGAGGACAATACTGACCATTTGCGACATCGCACCCTGGCGTAAACCCGGCGGGGCAAGTCACCGAAGCCACCACGCAACCTCCCCGGCGACCGCACGTCTAGAAGGTCGACAGAGTGTTCGCCTGGGGAGGGAAACGATGATGCGCTCACGCATCAGTACAGCCGCGGTCGCCGCAATCGCCGCGTCGTTGGTCGCGGGGCTCGGGGCATGTAGTTCCACGTCCAAGGCGGCGGGTGGGGGGTCCACCGCCGCGCCGAGCACCTCGGCGACGGCGCCGGCTGGAGGAGCGGGAACGAGCAGCCCGACAGGTGACGGCTCGCCGTCCGCGGGTTCGCCGTCCACGGGTTCGCCTTCCACGGGCTCCACCTCCGCCTTCACCGCCGCCCAGTTGGAGGCGATGCGCGCCAAGGTGGCGTCCGCATTCGGGCAGGGCGTGACGGCTCCCCCGCACTACGATCAGCCGACCGTCAACACCACGGAACTGGCCGCCGACTTCGACAGCCCGGCGACGATGAACGCCTCCTGGGGCACCGGACCCGTCGGATCGGAACGGCCGATGGACTGCGGCACGGCGAAGTACGACGGCATCGTGATCGGAGCCGTGCGGGCTTCCGGCAGCAACGCGACTGTCCCGGTCATGCTCTACGAGAACAACAAGGCCGGAGCGGTGGAAGTCACCGTGACCGTGGATCCGGCCTCGGGCGTCATCAAGGGCACCGCGTGCGGTGGGGCACCGAGTCCGACGGACTTCCCCGGGATCGCGCCGATCGCGACGTATTACGGCGCGGTCCTCACCGACGACCAGTCGGTGGTCGACAACAAGTCGCACCCCTACTTCACGAGCGCTTTCGCCGCCTGGACCGGTGACGGGGACTACAACACGGACGAGTGCGGTCAAAACGGACCGGATCGGTGGATCGTCGCTCTGACCGGCACGACGTCGGCCGCCAGCACCTGGGACTTCGCGCCCGGGGCGGTCATGACCCTTCCCGACCCGACCGTACCGGCGATGCGGACCGGCTTCACCTCGGCGTTGGCCGTGGACCTCGGCTCCGCCAAGATCTCCCGCGTGACCTGCGGCCGGGCCTACCCGCCGGTCCTGGGCAGCAACACAAAGCCGGCGGATTACGCGCAGCAGCTCCTGGACTACTACCGCGTGGCCGCCCAGCAGAAGTCACTCGGCGTGGACGCCGAGGCCGCCATCCGCCCCTTCTTCGTCTCGGACGCCGCCTTCACCAAGGCCTGGGGCAGCACCGGCACCGTGCCGCTGCTGTGCACGAAGAAGGTCCCCTTGTCGGTCATGATGGCCGATGGGACGTCGCTCACCACCTCCGGCACGCAGAGCACGCTGCACATGGTGACGTGGCCGGACTGGCATCCGGACGCGCCGGGCCAGGAGGCGAGCAAGTTCACCGCCGTGTTCGACACGAAGACGATGAAGATCTCCTCGATAACCTGCAGCTAGTAGCAGGAGCAACCACATACGCGCCGAACGCCGTGATGTCAGCCATCACGGCGTTCGGCGTTCGGCGTTCGGCATTCAGCGGAGCAGCGGAGTGCAGCTGTTCATGTGCCTGCGCCAGTGACCGCCCGGCCAGCCGGGCTGCGACCCCGCCTGCTGAACGTGAATCCGACAGATCAGGTCCTGGAGATCGGGTACGGTCCGGGCGTCGCGATCTCGGCGCTGGTCCGGGCCGGTGCGGGGCACGTGTACGGCGTCGACCATTCCGCCGTGATGCGCCGGCAGGCCGCCAAGCGCAACCGGGATGCCATCCGGGCCGACCGCGTCACGCTGGTAGAAGCGCCGGTCGATCAGCTCCCTGCGACCCTCGACGGTCCCTTTGACGCGATCCTCGCCGTCGACTCCCTCGGTCTCTGGCCCGACGCCGCCGAGCAGCTCGCCGCGCTCCGCACGCGGCTGGCCTCCGGCGGCCGCATCGCCATCGTCTCCCAGCTGCGGACCGAGATCCTCCCGCTCAACCCGCCGGTCGTCTGCGTGCTCGGGTCGTAGGCCGGCAGAGCGGGAGCTGCGGCTCAGAACAACGTCGGCGGCCCCACCGGCATCGGCTCCCCCAAGGCCGCCAGCTCCGGCACCCGCCGCCGCACGTCCTCATGGAACCGGCGCGCCAGCACCGGGGCGTCGGCGTTGTCCGGCGTGTGGATGAAGACGGTCGGAGAACGCCCCTCCCGAAGCCAGGCAGCGGTGGTGTCCGCCCACGGCTGCCAGCCCTCGGCCGTCCGCTCCCCGTCGTCCCGGCCGATGTAGCGCACCACCGGGAAGCGAGTCAGGGCACGAGTACGCCGTGGCAGGCGTGGCTTCTTGGTCCAGGCCTCGCGTTCGGCGTCGGTCGTCGGCGGGGTTTCGTAGAGCACTGTCGTGTCGAACGGGACCCACTCGGCATCGGCTTCCGTCAGCAGCTTCTCCAGCGACTGCTCGGTCTTCGGGTCCGCGAAGAACGCGGGATGCCGCACCTCGACCGCGTACCGGTACCCCTGCGGAACCCGGCCGAGGAAAGCGGCCAGCGCGGGGAGGTCGGTAGGTCCGAACGAGGCCGGAAGCTGAACCCACAGCGCGGCATTGCGGCCGAGCGGTTCGATCGCGGTGAAGAAGCTGTGCAGAGCGCTGCCGGGGGTGAAGAGGTCGGGGGCGAGGCGACGTTCGTGCGTGACCGGCTTCGGAAGCTTCAGCAGGAAGCGGAAGTCGTCCGGTGCCTGCGCCGCCCAGGTCTCGACGGTGGCCCGGGACGGCGTCGCGTAGAACGTGGTGTTGCCCTCGACCGCGTTGCACCACGTCGCGTACGCGGCGAGGCGCTCGCGCGGCGGCAGCGGATGCGGCAGGAGCCGGCCCTGCCACGGCCCGAACGTCCACATAGCGCAGCCAACGTGCAGTCTCACACCTTCGAGCCTAGCGAACCGGACACCCCCGAAATGTCACCGGCGTTCGAACCCTTATCCCGGTGCAGATGACGCCGGGCGAGCAGGAACCACGAGAAGGCGATCGCGAGCACCACCAGCCACCGGAACAGCCATTCCAGATTCGACGGATAAAGGACACCGGTGATGTGCGTGGCGATGAAGCCCTGGGGGATTCCCGGTTCCCCGAGACGTTCGCGGCACCAGTTCTCGATCAGCGTCAGGGGACACTTCACCCCGAGTGCGTTGACGCCGAGCCACACCACCGCCGTGGCGTGCACATAGAACACGCGCGGCCAGCGCAGCGCGAGGTATCCGCCGACCACCACGAACGCCACGAAGGAGTAGTGGACCGTCATCGTGGCATCGATGAGGAATCGGTATCCCATGCCGAAAAGCCTGGTCCGCGCGGCCGTCGATGACAAGGGCGCGGGTACTCAACCGGGATCTGAGTACCCCGCTGGAACTCGCCGTGCCGCACGCCGCCGAACAGCCACCGCGAAGCCACCGGGAAGCCGGCACGCGCGGTGGCCGGTGCGGCGAATGCGGCTCGCGTTCCCCAAGTCGTCAGCGTGGTGTGGGCGCCCGGCGGGACGCCGATGCTTATATGAAGGGCATGGCGTTCTTGTCCCGGCTGCGCGCCTTGGCCGACCGTGTGGACCGGTTCCAGCAACGGCATCCCGTGCTGGCGTTCCCGGTCGCCGTCTACCGGGAGCTCCAGGACATGAAGGCCGGCTACCTCGGCGCGATGCTGACGTTCTTCGCGTTCGTCTCGCTGTTCCCGCTGCTGCTGATCCTCACCACCGTGCTCGGTGCCGTCCTGCGCTCGAATCCCAAGCTCCAGCAGGACGTCCTGAACTCCGCGCTGGTCGACTTCCCGGTGATCGGCGACCAGCTGAAGAACAACATCCACGACTTCGGCCGCAGCGGCCCGGCGCTGGCCATCTCCATCGTCGTCACCTCGATCGGCGCGCTCGGGCTGGCCAACGCCGCGCAGTACGCGATGAACCTGCTGTGGGGGGTGCCGGAGGACCGGCGGCCGAAATTCCCGCAGTCGTGGCTGCGCAGCGTCGGGGTCATCGGGACGATGGGGCTCGGGGTGCTGTCCACGACCGCGCTGACCGCGCTCGGCGAGTGGGCCTCCGGGGTCTTCTTCACGATCGGCCTGCGGCTGGCGCTGGTGGCCGCCTCGTTCGTGCTCACCGCGCTGCTGTTCTGGCTCGGCATGCGCACCGCCACGGCCACCGAGGTGGACGCGCGCGACCTCCGCCTCGGCGCGATCCTCACCACGGTCTTCTGGCAGGGCCTGCAGTACCTCGGCGGCTTCATCGCCGCGCACCAGCTGGCCCACGCCTCGACGCTCTACGGGGTCTTCGGGCTCGTGCTCGGACTGGTGGCGTGGATCTATCTCCAGGCCCGGCTGACCCTGATCGCCGTGACATCCGACGTGGTCCGGGCCAAGCGGACCTGGCCACGGTCGCTGTTCGACTGATCGGCCGGTCCCTCACTTGGCGCACTTGGATATACGCCCGGTGACCCTCGACAAATCCCGATCAGCACCAGATGATCGATCAACGAGTGCGGATGATCTCAAGAGCCTCATCACGCGAGCCGGTCCCGTAGCACTGTTCGGATCGCGTAGGATCGTCTGAATCCCCCCCAAGCCGTTAGGAACCGATGCGATGCGCCTGCTCGACTCCGCCCGCATCGGCCTGGCCGCGGTCGTCCCGCACAGCCTGCGCCACCAGATCGACCATCTGCGGCCGGGGAAGATCATGCCGGGCGGGATCCCGCGCAAGACCCTCGCGGTGTCCATCGCCCTGAGTGCCGCCTTGGTCACCAGCAGTCCGGCGCACGCGGCGATCAGCTACAGCCCGCTGCCGAAGCTGCCCACGCTCAGTGCCTCGGCACTGACTCAGCGCTATGACCTGAACCGCGCGGCGATGGCGAAGGCCGCCGACGAGGCCCAGTTCGGCGGGGACCCGGCGCTGGCGAACTCGCTGCGCAACCTCGCGGTCCCGTCCCGTGACTTCCTGTCCTTCGACCCCTCCGGCAACGGCCGGGGCATCGAGGTGGTCGGCGACCTGGTGCACGCCAAGCGGATCGCGGTGGTGGTCCCGGGGGCCGGCAACACACTGGCCAACTTCGACGGGGTCAAGGGCACCGGCGTCGGCGCCGAGGCGCTGTACGACCAGGCGCAGAAACTCGGCGCGAACGGTTCGCTGGCGGTCATCGGCTGGCTCGGCTACGACGCCCCGTCCATGGACAGCATCCACGTCACCACGCTCGGCCACGCCGCGGCCGGCGCCAAGGCGCTGAAGGCGTTCCTGGCGCAGATCAAGGCCGTGAACAACGCGCCGGTGTCGCTGCTGTGCCACAGCTACGGCTCGGTGGTGTGCGGCCAGGCCGCGCCGCACGTGAACGTCACGGACATCGCCGTGTTCGGCTCCCCCGGCATGGGTGTCGGCTCGGTGTCCGACCTGAACACCTCCGCGCAGGTCTGGGCCGGCCGCAGCACCAACGACGGCATCGCCGACGTCCCGCACGTCCAGGTGGACCTACTGGGGGTGAGTGTCGGCTTCGGGAACGACCCGGTGGATCCGGCGTTCGGGGCCCGGCTGTTCAACGCCGGCAACGGCGGCCACAGCGACTACCTGCGCACCGGGGACACCGCGCTGTACAACCTGGCGCTGATCGCGCTGGGGCGGGACACCCAGGTGGGCCAGCCGCAGAGCGGGAGCTGAGACGGCGCCGAGCGGCCCGCCTCATGACATCTCAGCCGCGACCTCCCGAGCCCTCGCCCGGGCGGCCGTCGCCCGAGCCGCAGCCACAGCAGCCACAGCAGCCGCCTCAGCCGCCTCAGCCGCATCCCGGTGACGCCGCCCTCGGCCCGACTCCGGACGGCTACCGGTACTTCCGACGCTCGATCCCGCTGGCGCACTCCTTCGATCCGCAGGACGCGAGCCTGGACCGCGCCTTCGAGCGCGCCCGGGCGATGCTCCGAGCCTGGGGGCCGCAGATCGGCGCCGGGATGCGAGTCGAGGTCGACGACAATGTGCCGCCGTCGATCGGACTCGAAGGACAGCTGATCTCGCGGATCGCCGGAGTGATCCCGCTCCGCGCACCGTTCCGGGTCGTCACTGCGGAGTTCGGCAGCGCGGACTACGCCGGGTACGCCTATGAGACGTTGCCCGGGCACCCCGAGGACGGTCGCGAGGCCTTCTACGTGACCCGAGGAGAAGGCCTCGTGGAGTTCACCGTTATGGCGTTCTCCAAACCCGTTCTCTGGTACTCGCGGTTGGGCGGTCCGGTAACGCGGATAATCCAGAACCGCTATACGAACAAGTACCTATTAGCGATGGCGGTACAGCCCCGATAGAGCGCTATACCGTCGGAACCATTACGAAGAAACGCTCTAGCGTTTTCACATCGCCCTTCGTCATAAGCGGCTCCCCAGGAATGCGATGCCACAGGAAGAGCAGTAGATCCGAGGCGCTGCCGGCGAGCTCGACGTCAGCGGGCTCGTCCTCGCCCAGCGGGCGGGGACCGTCGGGGTCCAGCGCGACGGACCAGATCTCGCGGCCGTCGGTCTGCCGGAAGCGGTAGCTCTCCCCTCCCATCGGCGGCAGGTCCTTCGAGCTGCTGCGGCGGAAGGGCACCACGACGTCGAGGAACTGCGCGACGCCGTCGGCCGCCAACTCTTCGTCCACAGGCTGGGGAGAACCGATCGCGCCCTCCAGATCCCAGCGGTGGACGGCCACCTCGATCGTCTGGGCGCGCAGCCAGAAGCCGACGTCGTGCTGGGTGCCCCAGGTCCAGACCGGCACCTCCGGAGCGGTCGAGTGGAACGTCGCGGCGAGCGCGATGGCGCCCTCGGCGAACCAGTCGGCCAGGTCCTCGGACGTCGCGTCCGCGGGGGCTGTGAACAACTTCTGCCGGTCCGGCGGCGGGGACTGCAAGCGGTCCACGATGATGTGGTCCACCAGACGGTGCACCCGGCCGAGATGCCGCACCAGGTCCGCCGTCGTCCAGTCCGGACACGACGGCACCGGCGGCGGAGCGGCCGGCATGGCGGCCATCAGGGCGGCACGGTGGAAAGCCGTTGTTTCCCTCTCGAAGTGCGCGATGTGGTCCACTTCTTCACTCTCCCACTGACTGTGCGCCCTGCCTAGGAACCCCCTTTAGCGCCACAAACGGTTTCTCCGGTCTGCCCTCCGCTTCAGCGCGCCGGCCACCAGCCAGAGCATCATCGCCAGGATCACCACGGCCGCGAACGCGGCGAGGATCTTGTCCCGGCGCGAGGGGAGCAGGGTGGTCTTCGCTGTGGCGGCCGCGTTGGTAGAGCCCTTTAGGGCCTCTGTAGACATGTGCGCCGGCGAGGACTGCGCGGGTGTAGCGGACGTACCGGGCGCCGCGCCAGTGCTCGCCGCGGGAGCCGGTGCCGGGGCGGGAAGCGACGCCGCCAGCGGAGCCGCGCCGGACAGCAGCGGGTTGTCCTTCGCGACCGGAGCACCGACGTACAGCGCGGCCAGCGGGTTGACGATGCCGTAGCCGTAAGCGTCGTCGCGCTGAAGCCCGCTGGCGCCGCCGGCCTTGGTGGCCGTGGCCAGCAGCGCGCGGATGGTCTGGCCCGCGGTCCAGTCCGGATGCATCGAGCGGACCAGCGCGACCGAGGCGGTGACGTAGGCGGACGCCTCGCTGGTGCCCTTCGAGGTCTTCGGGATACCTGAGGCGTCCTCTACAGGAATCCCCACTCCGGGAGCCGTTAGAGCGACCTGCGGTCCGTACGAAGAGCCCGACCACCGGGCGCCGGTGTCGTCGATCGCACCGGCCGCCACCACGCCGGGATAGGCCGCCGGGATGATGACGTGCTCGGTCCCGTAGTTCCCGGCGGCGGCCACCACCACGATGTCCGCGGCCTCGGCCTGCTTCACCGCGGCCGCCATCCCCGGCGTGTCCGCGGTGCCGAGCGACATGTTGATCACCTTGACGTGCTGGGCGACCGCGTAGTTGATGGCGGCGGCGATGTGCACCGGGTCCGAGCCGTCCTCCTGCTGCATACGCACCGGCAGGATCTTCGCCTCGGGCGCCAGGCCGTGCAGGCCGTCACCGGCCCCGGTCCCGGCGATCAGCACGTCCATCGTGGTGCCGTGGCTGTCGATGTCGGTGTCGACGTGCGCGATGCCGGTGCTGTCCGGGCCGAGCGAGAAGTCCGCGCCGGGCAGCAGGTTGTCCCGGGTGTCGCCGAGCGGCGAGACCCCGGAGTCGACCAGGCCGACCGTGACGCCGGCGCCCTTGGTGTGCTGCCACACCTGGTCGGCCTTCAGGTACGTGAGCGGCCACTGCGTGGCGGCCTTGGGTACGGCGTCCTCCGCCCGCACCGTAGGGGGCATGAACGCCAAAGCGGCCATGCCACAGACACCCATGAGCGACCCCAAGCGGTGCGACATGCGCCCCAGGATCGCGCGCCATAGCAAATAACGCAAACCTCTGTGAAAATCCCTATAGAGGCTTTTCAGACACTAGGCGGAAATCACTTACCGCTTATGATGCGGGGCATGGCCCGTTACGAGTACCGCTGTCGCGCGTGTGGCGACACCTTCGAGCTGTCCCGTCCGATGGCGGAGGCGTCCGCTCCCGCCGTGTGCCCCGCCGGCCACGACGACACCGTCAAGCTGATCTCCGCGGTCGCCGTGAACGTCGGCGGCGCGAACAAGTCCGCCGCAGCATCCGGCGACTCTGGCGGATGCTGCGGCGGTGGCTGCTGCTCTTAGCCGGGTAGCTGGAGCAGCGGCCAGAGGGCTGAAACGGCTGAGGGAAGCCGTCAGCCCATGTGCGGGTACCGGTGGTCCACCGGCGGCACGAACGTCTCCTTCACGGTGCGCGGGCTCAGCCAGCGCAGCAGGTTCTGCGCGGACCCGGCCTTGTCGTTGGTCCCGGAGGCCCGGCCGCCGCCGAACGGCTGCTGCCCGACGACCGCACCGGTCGGCTTGTCGTTGACGTAGAAGTTGCCGGCGGCGAAGCGCAGCTTGCTGTGCGCCTCCTCGACGGCCGCGCGGTCCGTGGCGAACACGGAGCCGGTCAGCGCATAAGGGGTCGAGCTGTCGACCAGGTCGAGGACTTCGCTATAGCGCGCGTCGTCATAGACGTGCACCGCGAGGATCGGACCGAAGAACTCGTCGGTGAAGATCTCGTGGTGCGGGTCGTCGCCGACCAGGACGGTCGGCTGCACGAAGAAGCCCTGCGAGTCGTCCGCCGTGGCGCCGGCCAGGATCTCCAGCTTGCCCTCGGCACGGACCCGCGCGAACAGGTCGCTGTGCTTGGTGAAGGCCCGCCGGTCGATCACCGCGCCGCCGAAGAAGGAGAAGTCGGTGACGTCGCCGTAGGTGATGGTCCCGGTGACGTCGGCCAGCTGCTCCCGCACGCCGGACTCCCACAGGGAGCGCGGGATGTAGGCGCGCGAGGCCGCGGAGCACTTCTGCCCCTGGTACTCGAACGCGCCCCGGACCAGTGCGGTGACCAGAGCGGCCGCGTCCGCGCTGGGGTGCGCGACCACGAAGTCCTTGCCGCCGGTCTCGCCCACGATCCGCGGGTAGGAGCGGTAGACGTCCAGGTTCTGCGCGGTCTGGCGCCACAGGGTCTTGAACGTCTTGGTGGAGCCGGTGAAGTGCAGCCCGCCGAACTCGCGGTCGTTCAGCGCGACCTCGCTGACCGCCAGGCCGTCGCCGGTGACCAGGTTGATGACGCCGGCCGGGAGCCCGGCGGCCTCCAGCAGCTCCATCGTGTACTGCGCGGCCAACTGCTGCGTCGGCGAGGGCTTCCACACCACGGTGTTCCCCATCAGCGCCGGCGCGGTCGGCAGGTTGCCGGCGATGGCGGTGAAGTTGAACGGGGTGATCGCGGTGACGAAGCCGTCCAGCGGCCGGTAGTCGGTGCGGTTCCAGACCCCGGCGGAGTTGGCCGGCGGCTGCTCGGCCAGGATCTGCCGGGCGAAGTGCACGTTGAAGCGCCAGAAGTCGATCAGCTCGCAGGCGGCGTCGATCTCCGCCTGCTGCACCGACTTGGACTGGCCGAGCAGCGTGGCGGCGTTGACGGTGTCGCGCCAGGGGCCCGACAGCAGGTCGGCGGCGCGCAGGATGACCGCCGCGCGCTCGTCGAAGGGCAGCGCGCGCCAGGCCGGCGCCGCCGCCTTGGCCGCCGCCACGGCGTCGGCGACGTCGGCCGTCGAGGCGTTGGCGGTCTCGCCGAGGACGTGCTTGTGGTTGTGCGGCTGGACGACCTCGATGCGCTCGCCGGAGGCCATCCGACGGCGCCCGGCGATGGTCATCGGCAGGTCGTGGCGGTCGGCCGCGAGCTCGGTGACGCGGCGGCGCAGCGACTCGCGCTCGGCCGAGCCCGGGGCGTAGGCGCGGACCGGTTCGTTGACCGGGGCGGGGGTGTGGGTGATGGCATCCATGGCGGTGCGGGTGTTCCCCTCTGTTGGCGCGGTTAGCGCTTGACGAGCGAGTTCAGGAAGAACATGACGTTGGCCGGGCGCTCGGCCAGGCGGCGCATGAAGTAGCCGTACCAGTCGTCGCCGAAGGGCACGTAGACGCGCATGGTGTCGCCGTCGGCGACCAGGGCGTGCTGCTCGGTGGTCCGGATGCCGTGCAGCATCTGGAACTCGTGGCTGTCCTGGGCCCGGCCGGTCTCGGCGACCATCGCGTGCGCGATGTCGATCATGCGCTGGTCGTGGCTGGCGATCATCGGGTACGCCGAGGAGCGCATCAGGGTCTTCATGGCGCGCACGTACGCCTTGTCCACTTCGTGCTTCTCCTGGTGCGCGACGGAGGCGGGCTCCATGTACGCGCCCTTCACCAGCCGCACCCGGGAGCCGGCGGTCGCCAGGTCGGTGATGTCGCCCTCGGTGCGGAACAGCGCGGCCTGGATCGCCACGCCGACCCACGGGAAGTCGCCGCGCAGTTCGCGCAGGGCGCCCAGGGTGGCGTCGACCGTGGTGTGGTCCTCCATGTCCAGGGTCATGGTGGTGCCGGCGTCGCGGGCCGCCTCGGCGATCGCTATAGCGTTCTCCAGCGCGATCTTCTCGGCGTCCTTCGGGAGCTTCTGGCCCAGGGCCGAGAGCTTGAGCGAGACCTCGGTGCGGTGCGCGATGCCGAGGTCGGAGAAGCGCTTCAGCATCTCCAGGTAGGCATCGCGGGTGGCCGCGGCGTCCGCGGCGCTCAGGGTGTCCTCGCCGAGCCGGTCCACGGTGACCGCCAGCCCCTCCTCGACCAGGTCGCCTATCACCAGGCTGGCCTGGTCCAGGTTGTCCCCGGCGACGAACCGGTCGACCACGCGCCGGGTCAGGGGGACCCCGGTGATCATCCCTCGCATCTTGGGACTGCGGGCGGCGGCTAGGAGAGTGCGGCTGAGCATGGCGGGCCTGTCTTTCCTGGTGGCGCACCTGGTGGCGCAGCGGTGGCGGAGTCTGTTGGGACGACGGTAAGTCGGTTCGTCCGCCGGGGATATGGACGAGTGCCACGATCACTGTCCGGTTTCGTCATACACTTGTCTGATGGCGACCCAGACCACCGACCAGCTCCAGGACCTGGTGGACCTCATCTCACAGCTGGCCTCCGCCTCGGCGACGCTGGAGGACCGGGACTTCGACCTGGTGGCGTTCGCCTCGCAGTCCGGCGGCCTGGACGTCATCCGGCAGCGCTCGATCCTGCAGCGGCGCTCCACCCCGGAGGTGCGGGCCTGGTTCGAGGGGTTCGGGATCGCGCGCAGTGACCGGCCGGTGCGCACGCCGGCGGATCCAGAGCACGGAGTCCTGCCGCGGGTGTGTCTGCCCGCGCGCTGGAACGGGGTGACGTACGGGTACGTCTGGCTGTTGGAGGCCGACGGCCGGCTGGACGACGCGATGCTCGCCAGCGCGATGCACGAGGCGTCCCGGGCCGGCGCGCTGTTGGCGCAACAGGCGCGGGTCAGAGAACGGATGGAGGAACGCCTCCAGAACCTGCTGTCGCCGGAACGCGGGGTCGCGGAACAGGCCGCGGAGGAGATCTCGGATCTGGGGCTGGTCGACCGGGACCGGCGGATCTCGGTGGTTGTCCTGGAGGCGCGGACCCAGGACTGGCAGTCGATACCGATCAACTTGTGGCGGTTGCCTCGGTCGGTCCTGGCGGCTCCGGAGACAGATCACATCAGTCTGCTGGTTCCCGAACCGCTCTCCGTCGCCGATATCGCGGAGCGCGCGCTGGAGCTCTACAGAGAACGTCTAGAGCACGATGCGCGGGACGACGTATTAGTAGGGATCGGCGCGCCACGCGACGATCTCGCCGAAGCCCGGGCCAGTTGGCGGGAGGCTCGGCTGGCGGTGCGGGTCGGGCGGGCGGTTCCGGCGTTCCGGCCCACGGCCGTGTGGGCGGACCTAGGGATCTACCGGTTGCTTGCGTGCGGTCCGCAGAGAGAACTACGTGACGCTGTAGTAGACCCCGCGGTGCGCCGGCTATTAGAGGAGCCGGATCTGCTTGTCACGGTACAGACGTACCTCGATCATGCCGGAAGCGTTCAGCAGACGGCTGCCGCGCTGAGCATCCACCGGCAGACGCTCTACCACCGGCTGGAGAAGATCGAGCGGATCACCGGTCTCGACCTGAGTGACGGTCGAGACCGGTTGCGGCTGCACTTAGGCGTTTCCCTGGCTCCGCTTGTGGGTGGGTAACGCTAAGGCGGGTGACGCTAGCCGCTAGGACAGGCGACGCTATAGATCGTTATAGGTGAGCGCTGTGTCCGACGGTGTGGCTCGCCGCGACCTCGGTGCCCAGGAAGCCCAGCAGGTCCTGCCGGCTCACCACGCCCTGCGGCTTGCCCTCGACCAGGACCACCGCGGCGTCCGCCTTCTCCAGCGCGGTGACCAGCGCCGACACCGGCTCGCCGGAGCCGACCTGGGGCAGCGGCGGGGACATGTGCTCGTCGAGGCGGTCCTCCAGCGAGGCCTTCTCGTAGAACAGCGCGCGCAGCAGGTCCCGCTCTACGATGGAGCCGATCACCTCGGCGGCCATCACCGGCGGCTCCTCCTTGACCACGGGCATCTGCGAGACGCCGTATTCGCGCAGCGTCTCGATCGCCTCGCCGACGGTCTCGTGCGGGTGCATGTGGACCAGGTCCGGCAGGCCCTGGCCCTTGCGCGAGAAGACCTCGGCGACCGTGGGCTCGTCGGTGCCCGGGTTCAGGAAGCCGTAGTCGGCCATCCAGTCGTCGTTGAAGATCTTCGACAGGTAGCCGCGGCCGGAGTCCGGCAGCAGGACCACGACGACGTCGTCCGGGCCCAGGCGCTCGGCGTACTTCAGCGCGGCCACCACGGCCATCCCGCAGGAGCCGCCGACCAGCAGGCCCTCCTCGCGGGCCAGACGGCGGGTCATCAGGAACGAGTCCTTGTCGGAGACCGCGATGATCTCGTCGGCCACGCTCCGGTCGTAGGCGGTCGGCCAGAAGTCCTCGCCGACGCCCTCGACCAGGTAGGGACGGCCGCTGCCGCCGGAGTAGACCGAGCCTTCGGGGTCCGCGCCGATCACCTTGACCGCGCCCTCGGAGACGTCCTTGAGGTAGCGGCCGGTGCCGGAGATGGTGCCGCCGGTGCCGACGCCGGCCACGAACGCCGTGATCCGGTGGTCGGTCTGCTCCCAGAGCTCCGGGCCGGTGGAGTGGTAGTGCGAGGCCGGGTTCTCAGGGTTGGAGTACTGGTCGGGCTTCCAGGCGCCGGGAATCTCGCGGACCAGGCGGTCGGAGACGTTGTAGTAGGAGTCCGGGTGCTCCGGGGCGACCGCGTAGGGGCACACGACGACTTCGGCGCCGTACGCGCGCAGCACGTTGATCTTGTCAGTGGAGACCTTGTCCGGGCAGACGAAGACGCACTTGTAGCCCTTCTGCTGCGCCACAATGGCCAATCCCACACCGGTGTTGCCGGACGTGGGCTCCACGATGGTGCCACCGGGCTTCAACGCCCCCGACCGCTCCGCGGCCTCGATCATCCGCAGCGCGATCCGGTCCTTCACCGACCCGCCCGGGTTGAAGTACTCGACCTTGGCGAGGACGGTCGCCTGGAGTCCCTTGGTGACGTTGTTCAGCTTCACCAGCGGGGTGTCCCCCACCAGCTCGACCATGGACTCGGCGTACTTCATCGGCGGTGTCTCCGCTTCTTGTGTGGACCGGCAATTTACGGTGGTCACTCGGTGCTTTACAGGTTACGGGGTGAAACCACCACGTCGTAGCCAACCGTGCTCAAGGTAAGGTCACTGGAACGGCGGACATACTTCAGTTTGAGGCTTGCAGGAGGTGTGCCGACGATGACCGGGCTCACAAGGCTGGGTATCGCCAAGCGCGTCGCCGCTGCCGCCGCGTTGAGCGGCGGGGGGATCGGGGTCCTCACCGGCGGCGCCATCGGGTTGATCGTCGCCGAGGCGAAACTCGCCCGGCGTGCCATCGGCCCCACCAAAGGCGATCCGCCGCGCGCGGACGGGGTCTACGGGGCGTGGTACGCCGCACCCGGCGTCGACGTGATCCGCATCGCGATACTCGGCGACAGCTCCGCGGCCGGCTACGGCGTGACGGAGTCGGCCCGCACCCCCGGCGCGCTGCTGGCGTCCGGATTGGCCGAGGCCGCCAACGCCCCGGTGCGGCTGCAGAACGTCGCAAAGGTCGGCGGCCAGTCCTCGGACCTGGGCTGGCAGCTGGAGCGGGTGATCGCGGCCGGACCCGACGGCGGCGGCCCGGACCTGGCGGTGATCATGATCGGCGCCAACGACGTGACGCACCGCGTCAAGGTCGCCGAGTCCGTCCGGTTCTTGGGCGACGCCGTCCGCCGGCTGCGCGCGGCCGGCACCGAGGTCGTCGTCGGCACCTGCCCGGACCTGGGCTCCATCCGGCCCGTGGCCCAGCCCCTGCGCCGCCTGGCCCGCCGCTGGTCCCGGCAGCTCGCCGCGGCGCAGACCGTCGAAGTCGTCTCCGCGGGCGGCCGCACCGTCTCCCTGGGCTCCCTGCTGGGCCCGGAATTCGCCGCCCGCCCCGAGGACATGTTCGGCCCGGACCGCTTCCACCCCAGCGCCGAGGGCTACGCCGCGGCCTCCATGGCCCTGCTCCCCTCGATCGCGGCGGCCCTCGGCCGCTGGCCCGACGCCGAAACCGGCGAACCGGACACCCTGGAACCGGCCCGCGGCGAAGCCCGCATGCCCCTGGCCCGAGCCGCCGTCCTGGCCGCCAAGCACGGCGGCACCGAAGTCGGCCGCGAGGTCGGCAGCGCCGCCCGCGCCGGCTGGGGCATCCTGCGGCACCGGCGGCGCCGGCAGATCGCGGAGCCGGTGGTTCCGCCCGGGGCCGACGCGACCGCGGCGGCCGGTGGCGAGCCTACCGATTCCGGAGCCGGGGCCGCGGCGGAGTCCGCCTCGGCCTGAGCCCCGCACCGGCGATATAAGAGGCTTGACACGCAAGGAGTGCGGGCCGGTTCCGACGAACCGGCCGCCCGTCCCGTGTGCCCAGAGCGGGAGTCGAACCCGCAACGCCCGAAGGCCGCGAGGTTTAAGCTCGCTGTGTCTGCCTGTTCCACCATCTGGGCCCGAAGAGATCGTCGGGATGATCCTTCGGGCTTCAGCGTAGCGAGAACTGCGCGAAAGCGTGATCGAGTTCCAGCGCTGGTCCGCTGAAGGTCCTGTTCGGGCGCAGGTCGTAAGGGGGGTTGGGGCACCGGGAGGGGAGGACTTTCACCGGACTTCCGGCCCCTGTTCCCTGGACGTTCGCGCTCGGCGCGGGGGGCTGGTGGGTCTTGTGGGGCATCGTGTGGGCATTCAGGCGATATGCGATCCGGCACATCGCCGGTCGGGCGTGCGGGCTGCCGGAATGCCGCGGCGGCATAGGTGCGGGCTCGGCCGCGATCACAGGTGCTGGCACAGTTCCGGGCACGGCTCCGGGCACGGTTACAGAGCCCGCGGCACAGCCGGGGCTCTGTGGGTTCCGGGTGGGGGCTTTTATCCGAAGGCGCGGGCGGCGCGCTTCAGGTCCATCTCGTGCACGATGGCGTTGGCGTAGCCGCGCGGGAGGTCGTGCTCAGCGCGGAGCCAGCTGACCCGCTCTTCGAAGCGGGGGAGGGACGGGCCTTCGTTGACCAGCTGGAACCAGGTATCCAAGCTGCGGCCGGTAGCGGCGGGGATGCGGGCGAGGAGGTTGCGATGGGTCTGCTCGGAGTGATGGATCGTCATACGGGCGCCTCCGCGAATGGACTGGGCATACGGTCCGTGTGCGCCAGCGTGCCTGAGGGTCGGGCGGCTGGCAAGAGGAACGGGACCTGGCGATTCCGGCGCCAGGTGTCCGCCGGGCGGTCGGTGACGTGCCACGACGTTGTCGCGGCATTCGCCACCCGTATCCTTCCCGGATGACTTCCAGCACCAAACCGGGGGGACATGGTGCGGACCGGGATCCTGCCGCCGCCGACGCCCTCGCGGCCGAGCTGACCCGGCTCGCCGAGGGCTACCGGCGCCTCCCGCACTCCAAGTTCGCGCTCCGGCTGGAGCCCTACGGCGATCGCGCGCAGGCCGGCTACTGGCTCGCCTCGCAGGTCACGACGGTCGCGCAGGGGATAGAGCGCTGGGACAGCCCGAGGCCGCCGCTCTGGCACGCGCTGCCGACGCTCGGGGTGTTCGCGCTCGGCGACCAGATCGCGGTTGTGGGCAACGACTTGTTAGCCGCGTATCGGGCTCTGAAGGACCCGCGCGAAACTCTCATCTGGACACCGGGTGATGGACGCGTCCCGGCGGAGAAGGCGATGACGGCCGTGCTGGAAAGCACGGCCGCCTTGCGTCGGGCGCTATAGCGGTACGGCCGCTATAGCGGTACGGCGATCAGCTCAGCCGCTCCAGGATCAGCGCCATGCCCTGGCCGCCGCCCACGCACATCGTCTCCAGGCCGAACTGCTTGTCGTGCCACTGCAGCGAGTTGATCAGCGTGCTGGTGATCCGCGCGCCGGTCATGCCGAAGGGGTGGCCGACGGCGATCGCGCCGCCGTTCACGTTCAGCTTGTCCAGGTCGATCCCCAGGTCCTGGTAGGACGGGATGACCTGGGCGGCGAACGCCTCGTTGATCTCCACCAGGTCGATGTCGCCGAGCGTCATGCCGGCGTTCCTCAGCGCGTTCTGCGTCGCGCCGACCGGGCCGATGCCCATGATCTCCGGCGAGATGGCGGTCACGCCGGTGGCCACGATCCGGGCCAGCGGGGTCAGGCCGAGTTCGCGGGCCTTGGTGTCGGACATGATGACCACGGCCGCCGCGCCGTCGTTCAGCGGGCAGCAGTTGCCGGCGGTGACGGTGCCGTCGGGCCGGAACACCGGGGCCAGCGTCGAGGTCTTCTCGTAGGTGACGCCGGCCCGCGGCCCGTCGTCCTTACTGACCACGGTGCCGTCCGGGAGCGTGATCGGGGTGATGTCCTTCTCCCAGAAGCCGTCGGCGATCGCCTTCTCGGCCAGGTTCTGCGAACGGACGCCGAACTCGTCCTGCTCCTGCCGCGAGATGCCCTTGATCTGCGCCAGGTTCTCGGCGGTCTGCCCCATCGCGATGTAGATGTCCGGCAGGGTCTCGTCCTCGCGCGGGTCGTGCCAGACCTTGCCGCCGGCCGCGAACTCGTTGGTGCGGTTCACCGCGTCGGTGAACAGCGGGTTCTGGGTGTCCGGCAGGCCGTCGGAGGAGCCCTTGGCGTAGCGGGAGACGGTCTCGACACCGGCCGAGATGAAAACGTCGCCCTCACCGGCCTTGATGGCGTGGAACGCCATGCGGGTGGTCTGCAGCGAGGACGCGCAGTACCGGGTGATGGTCGCGGCCGGGAGGTGGTCGTAGCCCAGCAGTGTGGCGACCACCCGGCCCATGTTGTAGCCGGACTCCCCGCCGGGCAGGCCGCAGCCCAGGTACATGTCGTCGATCTCGCGCGGGTCCAGCCCGGGCACCTTGTCCAGCGCGGCGCGCACCATCTGCGCGGTGAGGTCGTCGGGCCGGATGGAGGTCATCGAGCCCTTGAAGGCGCGGCCGATCGGGGAACGCGCGGTGGAGACGATCACTGCCTCGGGCATATAGGTCACTCCTTGCGAAGGGGTCCGGGTCGCCTGCCGGCTTCAGGGCCGCGCGGTCGGCGCCGCGATGGTGTCAGGGCCAGCGTAGTTCGGAAGCTACCGCTTGGTAATGCCCGGGTGCGGCAGAACACACCCGGTTCCTGGCCCTCCCTCACACTACGGCGCGCAGGCGTATTCCACCCGCGTTCCACCCGTGGATGGAGGCTGGCACCGGCGTGGAAGCGAGAGGATCAGTACATGGCAGCGCTGACGGCGAACATGATGGATCGCAAGGGCTACTTCTGGGGCATCCAGGCCCTGCGGACCGGCGGCCTGGTGGCGCTGGGCCTCACCCTTTTCGGGGTGAACCCCAAACCGGGCCTGCACGAGCGCGGGCTGGCCATCACCATCACCCTCGCCGTGGTGGCGGTGGCGTGGATCGGGATGATCACGTTCGACATCCGGAAGTGGCCGATCCAGTACCCGCTGTCGCTGTTGTCGCTCAGCGGCGGCCTGCTGGCGATCCTGCAACAGGGCCCGGCGATCGCGGTGCCGGCGGTCGCGGCGTTCTCCGCCGGCTCGAACCTCACGCCCCAGGTCTCGACGGCGATCGCGGTGGCCGGGGCGCTCTCGCTGACCGTCTCCGCCCTGTTCGTCGGCGCCTCGACGACCGCGGTCCTGGGCTTCGTCGTCATCATCGGGACCGCCCTGGCCATGGGCATGATCCGCTACGCCATCGCCGAACGCGCGAACTCGGCGGAGCAGCTGCTGGAACAGACCCGCCGGGCGGCGGTGGCCGAGACCGAGGCGGCGGTCCTCGGCGAGCGCACCCGCATCGCCCGCGAGATCCACGACATCCTGGCGCACTCGCTCGGCGCACTGGCGATGCAGGTCGAGGCTGCCCAGGCGCTGCTGACGCAGGACAGCCCGGACATCGCCAAGGCGGTGAAGTGCGTCGAGCGCGCCGGACAGCTGACGCGGGAAGGGCTCACCGAGAGCCGCCGCGCGGTCCAGGCGCTGCGCACGGACATCGGCCCGCTCTCGGAGATGATCGGGACGCTGGTCGAAGCGGACGGCGGCACGATGACCACGACCGGCGAATCCCGCAAGCTCCCGGCGGACGCCGCACTGGCGCTGTACCGCACGGCGCAGGAGGCGGTGACCAACGCCCGCAAGCACGCCCCCGGCAGGCCGACCACGGTGCACCTGAGCTACGACCCGGACGCGGTCCGGCTGACGGTGACCAACCAGCTCGCCGAGACCGACGCCGCGCGGCCGCTCACGAACTCCGGCGGCGGCTACGGGCTCAGCGGGCTGCGGGAGCGGATGGAGCTCGCCGGCGGGTCTTTGGAGGTCGGGCGTGAGGGGGGCGACTGGGCGGTGCGGGCGATCGTGCCGGGG
>NZ_JAAFYZ010000123.1 GCF_018274385.1 Catenulispora pinistramenti
GGGTCGGGAGGGCCGGGGCGCGCCGTCTCGGCGACGGACCTGACGAAGGCGGGGCCGGCGTCCGCGTCCCCGTCCGCGAAGCCGACCACGGACCACTCGACGGCGCGGACGCCGGTCGCGCCTTCGTCGAGTGCGAAGTCCGCGCAGACCACGCCGCCGCCGAACACGACGACGCCCACCCCGTTGGCGCAGTTCTACGATCCGGCCGGTACGGCGATCCCCCAGAATCCGGCGCCGCGGCCCGGGCCCGGCCAAGTGCTCATGGACGGTCGCTCCGGTGCCGAGATCTTCAAGTCGCTGCTGCCCTCGGGGCTGGTCACCGCCAACTACACAGGCCAGGACCACTACGACCCCGCGAACCCGGGGGTGGCTGTCGGCTCGACCATGACCGTCGACGACGGAACCGGGAAGCTGACCGACGTAGCTGTGACGCTGACACAGAACGTCGCGAGGGCCCTGAAAATCACTGACTGTGTCTCCGCGAAGGAGATGGCGGCCATCTCGATCAGCGACTGCCGGGCGGTTGCCGAACCGGATGGAAGCGTCGTGCTGTCATACCGTATGGACGAGTACAACCCGGACGGTGCCGGTTTCGCTGGGAAGGGCTCTTACGACGACAGGGTGATCCGGGTGTTCCAGAACGGCACTGTGCTCATCATGAGCGCGAGCAACTTCCACATCCCGCCGAACCCGCCGCAGACCAAGGGCTGGCACGTCGATCCGGTACGCCAGGCCCCGCTGCTGTCGCTGGACCAGCTCGCCGGGATCGCGATGAGCCCGCAGTGGGGACTGACGGTTCCCGCGCAGCTCGCGCAGCAGGCGAAGCAGGATCTCGTGCCCTATGACGACCAGACGCCGCACTGACCGCTGATACGACTGACCGCCGACATGGCAGTGTCCCCGGCCCGCGAGCATCGGGCCGGGGACACTGCCGTATCAGGTTATGGGGTCGGTCAGGCGGGAACGGGCCGGCCCTGGGATTCGGCGGCGGTTCCGGCCTTGCGCTCCCGCATCGCCAGCAGGACCCGCCAGGTCGCGGCCCAGACGATCGCCGCGCCGAACATGTGGATGCCGACCAGCAGCACTGGCAGGTGGGTGAAGTACTGCACGTAGCCGATGACGCCCTGGGCCATCAGCAGCAGGAACAGGTCGCGGACGGTGGTCAGGACGCGGGGGCCCGCGCCGGTGGCCTTGAGCCCGAACCACAGCGCCACCGTCAGGCCGACGACCAGGAAGACCAGGTCGGCGTGCAGCTGGGTGGCGTTGGCCGGGCTGAGCGGGAAGCGCTTGTGGCCCGGGTCGCCGGCCTTGGCGCCGGAGTGCGGGCCGCTGCCGGTGACGATCGTGCCGGCGATCAGCAGGGCGCCGACGCCGGCGGTGAGGAGGTAGCCGAGCCGGCGCAGGATCGGCTGGACGGTCGCGGTGGGGTCGTCGTCGTTGGGCTCGCGGCTGCGGACCCACAGGACGTAGGACAGCGCGACCATGCCCAGGGAGACCAGCATGTGCACCGAGACCCAGATCGGCGCCAGGTGGGTGCGGACCGAGATGCCGCCGATCACCGCCTGGACGACGACGCCGACGAAGAGCGTCCAGGACAGCTTGTTCAGCACCGCGCGGCGCGGATGCCAGCGCATGCACGCGATGATCGCCGCGCCGACCGCCACCGAGACGGCGAAGGTGAGCATGCGGTTGGTGAACTCCACGACCCCGTAGGCGCCGAGCCGGCTGGTCGGGACCAGGCTGCCGTCGGTGCAGGTGGGCCAGGTCGGGCAGCCCAGGCCGGAGTCGGTGAGGCGGACCGCGCCGCCGGTGACGATGATGCCGATGTTGGCGACGAACGCGGCGAAGCAGGTCCAGGTCAGGACGGCCGGGGGAGTGCGCCAGGCGAGGAGGCGGGCCAGCGGACCCGAGGCGGGTGAGGCGCCGGCCGCGGGCTCGGCAGCCGAGGCAGCAGTCGGGGTGGCAGTCGAGGCGGCGGCCGAGTCAGCGCCCGGCACCGCACCCGGGGCGCCAGCCGTGCTCCCGGCCTGCGCGGGCACCTTGGTCGTGCCGCCAGCCGGGGCGTCCCCGGCGGTCTGCGTCATCGTCCTGCTACTCCCACTTGAAGGTCCGGGCGGCCACCGCGATCGCGGCCACGGCCCAGGCGGCGAGGATGCCGACGTTGGCCCAGGGCAGCGTGGCGCCGTGCTGGAGCACGTCGCGCAGGCCGTTGGTGAGGGCGCTGATCGGCAGGGCGTCGAGCACGTGGCGCACGCCCGAGGGGAACTTGGACAGCGGGATGATCACCCCGCCGCCGGCCAGCAGCAGCAGGAACACGAAGTTCGCCAGGCCCAAGGTGGCCTCGGCGCGCAGCGTGCCGGCCATCAGCATGGCCAGGCCGGCGAAGGTGCCGGTGGCCAGCACCACCAGCACGATCACCGCCAGCGGGTCGCCGTGCGGCTTCCAGCCCATGGCCAGGGCGATCGCCGACAGCAGGGCGATCTGGATCACCTCGACGCACAGCACGCACAGCGCCTTGGCGACGATCAGCCCCCAGCGCGGCAGCGGGGTGGCGCCCATCCGCTTGAGCACGCCGTAGCGGCGCTCGAAGCCGGTGGCGATGGCCAGGCCGGTGAACGCCGTGGACAGCACCGCGGCGCCGAACAGGCCCGGGGCGTAGAAGTCGATGCGCTTGCCCGGGCCGGAGGTCGCGACCAGCGACTCCCCGGAGAACAGGACCATCATCAGGGCCGGGATCACTATGGTCAGCAGCAGCTGCTCGGGGTTGCGGAGCATCAGCCGGACCTCGTGCCCGGCCTGGGCGAGGATCATCCGGGTGGCCGGGGCGGCGCCGGGTTTCGGGGTGAAGTCCAGGGCGGTACCCACGGCGACGCGGCTGTCGTCCGGGGGAGCGGTGGTGGTCAACGGAGCTCCCGTCCGGTCAGATCGAGGAAGACGTCTTCGAGGGTGCGCCGGCCCACGCTCAGGCCTTGCGGCATCACGTCCTTGGCCGCGCACCATGAGGTCACCTTCGCCAGCACGTCGGGGGTGACGTCGCCGCCCACAGTGTAGGCGCCCGGCGGCTGCTCGGCCGCGGTCAGGCCCGCCGGCAGCTCCGCGAGCAGGCCGGCCAGGTCCAGGCCGGCCGGAGCGGTGAACCGGATCTCGGTGTCCCCGGCGCCGTTGGCCGTGCTCAGCGCGTCCGGGGTGTCGTGCGCGATCACCTTGCCGGCGTCCACGATCGCCACCGTGTCGGCCAGCCGCTCGGCCTCGTCCAGCAAGTGGGTGGTGAGCACCACGGTGACCCCGTCCCGCCGCAGCTGCTCGATCAGCTCCCAGGTGGCGTGCCGGGCCTGCACGTCCAGCCCGGCGGTGGGCTCGTCCAGGAACACCAGCTCCGGCCGCCCGACCACGGCCAGCGCCAGCGAGAGCCGCTGCTGCTGCCCGCCGGACAGCCGCCGGAAGGTGGTCCGGCCGGCCGAGCCCAGGCCCAGCCGCTCGATCAGGGCGTCGGTGTCCAGCGGGTTCGCGTAGAGCTTGGCGGTGTGCTTGAGCATCTCCACCGCCCGCACGCTGGGGTAGATGCCGCCGGACTGGAGCATCACGCCGATCCGCGGCCGCAGCTGCTCACCCTGCGTGACCGGGTCCAGGCCGAGGACGCGGACGGTGCCGCCGTCGGGCCGGCGGTAGCCCTCACAGCACTCGATGGTCGAAGTCTTCCCGGCCCCGTTCGGGCCGAGCACGGCGGTGATGGTCCCGGTCTGCACGCGCAGGTCCAGGCCGTCCACCGCGGTCTTGGCGCCGTACCTCTTGACCAGGCCGGTCACTTCTACGGCTGGTTGTCCCATAGCGGAGATTCTACGAAGACACTCTGTGGTGCTCGGCGCCGGGTAAGGCTGTTATGTGCGCCACACCTCCGCCGGCCCGGTCGGGCCGCGGGTGACCGGCTGCCCCCGGCCGCGTGAGCGGAGCTGATATCGAAGCCATTACTGAACCGGTTCACTTGATCGCTGAACCGGTTCATGCCTCCTGTTCGGTGTAAGGGGCTCGGGTGCTCTCCCGGACCGTCAGCCGGGGCGTGGCGCCCTGCACGTCGCGCACCGACCCCGGCTCGTCGATCGCCGCCAGCAGCATGGCCGCGACCTGGCCGCCGAGTGCGAAGGTGTCGCGGCCCAGGGCGGTGATCGCCGGGTGCACGATCCGGGTCAGCAGCGAGTCCTCGAAGGAGACCACCGACAGCCCGGCCGGTACCGCGACGCCCATCTCGGCGGCCACCGCGAGCCCGGCCACCGCCATCACGTCCGAGTCGAAGATCAACGCGCTGGGCCGGTTCGGGCTGCTCAGCAGCGCGCGGGTGGCCGAGGCGCCCTGGGCGTCGCTGAAGTCGGTGGGGACCGAGACCGCGTCCACCAGGTGCAGGCGGCGGGAGGCGTCCTTCAGGGCCCGGATCCGGCGGCGGGTGTGGTGGAAGGCCTCGTCGCCGGCGACGTGCGCGATCCGGCGGTGGCCCAGGGCGGCGAGGTAGTCGACCAGGGACAGCATCGCCTCGCGGTCGTCGGCCCACAGGCTGGGCAGGGTGCCGTGGCCGCCGGGGCCGCCGATCACCACCGCCGGGACGCCCAGTTCCTCCAGGACCGGCACCCGCTTGTCCCGGTGTTGCAGGTCCACCAGGACGAAGCCGTCCACGTGCCGCTCGGAGGTCCAGCGCCGGTAGACCTCGATCTCGGCGGCGGTGTCCTCGACGATCATCAGGTGCAGGGCGATCGAGCGCGCCGAGAGCCCGGCCTGCAAGCCGGCCAGCAGCAGGCCGAAGAACGGCTCGGCGCCGATGGTCTGCGCCGGGCGCGCGACGACCAGGCCGACCGCGTCGGAGCGGGCGCCGCTGAGCGCGCGGGCGGCCTTGTGCGGCCGCCAATTCATCTCCGAGGCCACCGCCAGGATACGGTCGCGGGTGGCGGGGCTTACCCCTGGCCTGCCGTTCAGCGCGAACGACACGGCGCTCTTCGACACCCCGGCCCGCCGGGCTATGTCGTCGATGGTGGGTCTGGTCACGGTTCGGTATCCCTTCCCCGGTGGGGGTCTGGGGACCCCTTGACACCTCGGATGACGCAGAGCATAGTCCCGTTTCACTAGAGCGGTTTAGTAAAACTCTCGTGAACGAGAGAGCACTCCTGAACGACCCCCCAACACGATCCCCTCACACGAAAAGGTCGGGAGTCATGACCATGCGCAGGACCACAGCGGTATCCGCTATCGCCGTCGCCGCGACGCTGCTGGCGGGCTGCGGCGTCGGAAGCAAGTCCTCGTCCACGGACGCGAACAAGACGGTCTCCACGACCGCCGCGCTGTCCGGCTCGATCACCTTCCAGACCTGGTCGCTGAAGAACGACAAGTTCACGCCGTACTTCAACACCCTGATCGCGGCGTTCAAGCAGGCGCACCCGGGCACCGACGTCAACTGGGTCGACCAGCCCGGCGACGGCTACGCGACCAAGGTCAGCAGCCAGGTCACCACCGGCAGCCTGCCGGACGTGGTCAACCTGCCGCCGGACATCGCGCACGCCGTGGCCAAGACCGGCAACCTGCTGGACCTGAAGCAGAACGTCCCGACGCTGGCCACCGACTACGTCAAGAGCGGCCTGGCCGCCTACAACTACCAGGACGTCTCCGGCGGCTCGCAGGACTTCGGCTTCCCCTGGTACCTGGGCACGGACGTCAGCTACTGGAACAAGACGATGATGGCCAAGGACGGCCTGGACGCCACCAAGCCGCCGAAGACCTTCGACGACCTGGTCGCGCAGGCGAAGATCATGCACGACAAGTCGAACGGCAAGGACTACCTGATGTCCCGGGCCCCGTGGCTGTCGGACATCGCCAACACCGGCACCAAGCTGCTGACCGCGGACGGCACGAAGTTCGCCTTCAACACCCCGGCCGCCGCGGCGATGCTGGACAAGTACACCGCCGCCTACAAGGCCGGCTACCTGCCCTCGAACGTCCTGGACAACAGCTACGAGGGCAACTCCACGCTGTTCAGCAAGCAGCAGGTGGCCTGGACCACCGGCGGCGGCAACCTGATCACCAGCCTGCAGCAGGACAACCCGACGCTGGCCCCGAACGTGGTTCCGTCCCCGGCGCTGGACACCGCGCCGCTGTACGTGCAGGGCCTGTCGGTCGCCAGCAAGAGCAAGAACCTCCCGCTGGCCCTGGCCTTCGCCGAGTACGTGACGAACAACGCGAACCAGACCGCGTTCGTCAAGCTGGCCCCGGGCTTCCTGCCGGGCTCCGCCGCCTCCGCGAGTGACCCGCAGTACACCAAGAGCGACGGCACGCCGCAGGGCGACGCGTCGGTGATCGCGTACCAGGACATGCAGACCGCGGTGAACTTCACGCCGCCGATCTGGACCGACGCGATGAACACGATCCTGAACCAGGAATTCGCCAAGGCGATGACCGGCAAGGAGACCTCCAAGCAGGCCTTGGACAACATCGTGAATCAGGCGAACGGCCTGCTGACGCAGTGACGCGAGTCCTGAAGGCCTGATGAGGAAGTTGCGAGGAAGCCGATGAGGTCCCACCGGTTCTACACGCCGTGGCTCTTAATGCTGCCGGCGCTGGTCTGGCTCGCGCTGTTCAGCGTGTGGCCGGCGATCAACACCATCACGCTGTCGTTCACGAACGTGCACCAGCTGACCGGTGGGCACTACATCGGCTTTAAGAACTACTGGCTCTTATGGCACGACCCGCACATCCGGGACGCGGTGCTCAACACGATCGTCTTCATGGTGATCTGCGTCCCGCTGCTCACGTTCCTGCCGCTGCTGCTGGCCCTGTTGGTGCAGCGGAACATCCGCGGCATCGCCTTCTTCCGGACGGCGTTCTACTTCCCGGTCATCGCCTCGGCCGTGACCGTGGCGCTGATCTGGAAGTGGATGCTGGACGACCGTGGCCTGTTCAACAACTTGCTCCAGACCATGGGGTTCGTCCACAAGACGGTTCCGTTCCTGACCGACCGGTGGTTGCTGCTGCTCAGCGCCATCGCGCTGACGGTCTGGAAGGGGCTGGGCTACTACATGCTCCTTTATATGTCCGCGCTCGGCAGCGTGCGGCGGGATCTGCACGAGGCGGCCGCCGTGGACGGGGCCGGGACGGTGCGGCGGTTCTGGAGCATCACGGTGCCCGGGGTGCGCGGGACCATGATCCTGATATCCGTGCTGATCGCGGTGAACGCTATGCGCGTGTTCAGCGAGCTCTACATCCTCGGCGGTGCTACCGGCGGGGTCGGGGGCCAGGACGTGTCGATCGTGATGCTGGTGCAGCAGGCCGCCTCCGGTTCTGACGGCAGGCTCGGCTACGCCAGCGCGATCAGCGTGTTCCTGTTCTTCCTCACCGCCATCCCGCTGCTGTTCCTGACCCGCCTGAACAAGAACAACCAGGAGGAGTCGTGACCGCGACCACCGCCGAGGACAGCCGCGAGGGCCGCAAGCGCCGGGTCCGCGGGACGGGCGCCGTGCGGCATCCGGACCGCAAGGGGCGCTCGCCCATCTTCGACGCCCCGACGCCGCACGGCTTGTTCTTCCGCTATCTGGCGCTGATCATCGTGCTGCTGATCTCGATCGGCCCGATGCTCTGGGAGCTGTCGACCTCGCTGAAGAGCAAGGCCGAGGACGTCTACACGCAGAACATCCAGCTGCTGCCGCACCACCCGACGCTCGGCAACTACGGCGAGGTGCAGAACACCATCCCGGTGTGGCACTTCGCGCTGAACTCGCTGACCGTGGCGGTCATCAACGTCACCGGCAACGTCATCGGTGCCACGCTGGCCGGCTACGTGCTGGCCCGGCTGAAGTTCAAGGGCCGCAAGCTGCTGCTCGGGGTGTTCGTCGCGACGCTGATCCTGCCGGCCGAGGTGACGATCATCTCCAAGTTCCAGATGATCACCAGCATGGGCCTGGGCAACTCGATCCTCGGTGTCTGTCTGCCGGACATGATCGCGATGACCAACGTGCTGCTCATGCGCAACGCGTTCATGGCGCTGCCCAGGGAGGTCGAGGAGGCCGCGATCATCGACGGCGCCAACGTCCTGCAGCGGATGCGCTACGTCGGCCTGCCGTCGGTCAAGGGCGTGCTGAGCGTGATCTCGATCTTCGCCTTCATCGGCGCCTGGGACGACTTCCTGTGGCCGCTGCTGGTGTTGCAGAGCCCGGACAAGCTCACCCTCACCGTCGGCCTGTCCTACCTGAACGGCCAGTGGTCGCACGACCCGCGCACCATCGCCGCCGGCACCATGATGGCGCTGCTACCGATCTTGGCCTTGTTCCTGATCTTGCAACGGTACTTCTTCCGAGGCGTCGCCCAGGGCGCGATCAAGGGGTGAGTCCCCCCACCCATCCCGGTACCAGCTCAGCTCCACCCGAACACACACGAGGGAAGCCCGCCCCGGCCATGACCGCAGCTCCGCTGTCCGCCCCGCAGCCCACGACGACACAGCAGACCCAGCCCACCGAGCAGACCCAGCCCCCCACCGGGCAGACCCAGCGCACGCCCCGTTTCGGCGTCAACTACACCCCCAGCGCCGGGTGGTTCCACCACTGGCTCGACTTCGACCTGGACCAGGTGCGCGCCGACCTGGACTCGATCGCCGCGCTCGGCCTGGACCACGTCCGGGTCTTCCCGCTGTGGCCGCTGTTCCAGCCCAACCGCACCCTGATCCGCCCGCGCGCGGTCGAGCAGCTGGTGGCGCTCGCCGACGCCGCCGCCGAACGCGGCCTGGACGTCAACGTCGACGGCCTGCAGGGTCACCTGTCCAGCTTCGACTTCCAGCCGGCCTGGGTGAGCACCTGGCACCGCCGGAACATGTTCACCGATCCCGATGTGGTCGCCGGCGAGGCCGAGTACCTGCGCACGCTGGCCGCGGCGCTGGCCGACCGGCCGAACTTCCTCGGGATGACGCTCGGCAACGAGACCAACCAGTTCTCCGGCGACCCGCACCCGGACCCGGACCGCATCACCCCGGCCGAGGCCGGGGCCTGGCTGGACCGGCTGCTCGACGCCTGCGAGCAGGGCGCCCCGGGCAAGCTGCACCTGCACTGCTCTTATGACGCCGCCTGGTACCTCGACGACCACCCGTTCACCCCGGCGCACGCCGCCCGGTACGGGGCCGCGACCGCGATCCACTCCTGGGTCTTCAACGGCACGCAGCAGCGCTACGGCTCGGATTCCGCAGCCGTGGCGCACCACGCCGAGTACATGATCGAGCTGTCCAAGGCCTGGGCCGCTGAGGCGCACCGGCCGGTCTGGCTGCAGGAGGTCGGCGCGCCGCAGCCGCACATACCGGCCGACCGGGCTGCCGACTTCACCAGGGCGACCGTGGCTAACGCGCTCGACTGCCCGGACCTGTGGGGCGTCACGTGGTGGTGCTCGCACGACGTGAGCAAGGACCTGGCAGACTTCCCTGAGCTCGAGTACAGCCTGGGTTTGCTCACCAATTCCCGGGAGCCCAAGCCCGCCGGACTGGAGCTGGCGAAGATCGTCGGCGAGGTCCGGGAGACCTGGACGCCGCCCGCGCCGCGGACGGTCGGCCTGGTCGTGGACCTGCCGGAGGAGGTCACGGTCCGGGCCACCTGCGCTCCGGGCGGGCGGTACTACGAAGCCTTCATGCGGCTATTGGCACAAGGTGCGCGGCCCACGGCTGTACTCGCGGCGCTCTCGGGGGATAAGAATCACTTGACTGCGCGCGGCATCACCGAGGTGCTGGCCGTCGAGGACGTTTGGAGCTAAAGCGATGCACGATAACCGGTCCTTGGTGGAACACCGCCTGAAGCGCGTCCTGGAGGAGCGCATCACCCCGGCGGTCTACCCGGCGTCGGTGCCGTTGACCGGGTCGATCTGGGTGGCCCCGGGCGAGCCGGTCCCGGTGGCCGAGGGTCTGGCCGCGCCGCGCGAGCCGGTCGCGGTCGGCGACCGGTGGGGCGCGCCGTGGGGGACGAGCTGGCTGACGGTCTCCGGGACGGTGCCCGCCGAGTGGGCGGGCAAGACCGTCGAGGCGATCATCGACCTCGGGTTCGACAAGAACATGCCCGGCTTCCAGTGCGAGGGTCTGGTCTACCGGCCCGACGGCTCGCCGGTGAAGGGCCTGAACCCGCGCAACCAGTGGGTGCGGGTGGCCGAGGCGGCCGTCGGCGGCGAGGAGGTGCTGCTGCACGTCGAGGCCGCGTCGAACCCGGTGATCCTGGACTACCACCCCTTCCTGCCGACGCTGCTCGGGGACAAGGAGACGGCCGGCGACGAGCCGCAGTACCGGCTGGAGAAGCTGGAGCTGGCGGTCTTCGACGAGACGGTCTGGAACCTGGTCGCCGACCTGGAGGTGCTCGGCGAGCTGATGGCCGAGCTGCCCGAGGACTCGGCGCGGCGCTACGACATCGTGCGCGCCGTGGAGAAGGCGCTGGACACCGTCGACTTGCAGAACGTGAACGCCACCGCGGCCGCCGCGCGCGAGCAGTTGGCCGACGTGCTGGCCAAGCCGGCCGTGCCCTCGGCGCACACCATCTCCGCGATCGGCCACGCGCACATCGACTCGGCGTGGCTGTGGCCGCTGCGCGAGACGGTCCGCAAGGTCGCCCGCACCACCGCGAACATGACCAACCTGCTGGACTCCGAGCCCGAGTTCATCTACACGATGTCCCAGGCCGCGCAGTACGACTTCATCAAGACCCACCGCCCGGAGGTCTACGAGAAGGTCAAGAAGGCGGTCGCCGAGGGCCGCTTCGTGCCGGCCGGCGGCATGTGGGTGGAGTCGGACACGAACATGCCCGGCTCGGAGGCGATGGCCCGGCAGTTCGTCCACGGCAAACGCTTCTTCCTGGACGAGTTCGGCGTCGAGAACGACGAGGCCTGGCTGCCGGACACCTTCGGCTTCGCCGGCGGCCTGCCGCAGATCATCAAGGCGGCGGGCTCGAAGTGGCTGCTGACCCAGAAGATCTCCTGGAGCCAGGTCAACAAGTTCCCGCACCACACCTTCCTGTGGGAGGGCATCGACGGCACCCGGATCTTCACCCACTTCCCGCCGATCGACACCTACAACTGCTCGATGAAGGGCAGCGAGATCGCGCACGCCGCCCGCAACTTCAAGGACAAGGGCCGCGCCTCGCTGTCGCTGGCCCCGACCGGCTGGGGCGACGGCGGCGGCGGGACCACCCGCGAGATGGTCGCCAAGGCCAAGCGGATGAAGGACTTGGAGGGGTCGGCGAAGGTCGTCTGGGAGAAGCCGGCGGCGTTCTTCGCCAAGGCCGAGGCCGAGTACCAGAACCCGCCGGTGTGGGTGGGAGAGCTCTACCTGGAGCTGCACCGGGCCACGCTGACCAGCCAGGCCGGGACGAAGCAGGGGAACCGGCGCAGCGAGCACTTGCTGCGTGAGGCGGAGCTGTGGGCCACGACGGCGGCGGTGCGGAACGCGTTCGAGTATCCCTACGCGGCGCTGGACCGGATCTGGAAGACGGTGCTGCTGCACCAGTTCCACGACATCCTCCCCGGGTCGTCTATCGCGTGGGTGCACCGCGAGGCGGAAGCCACCTACGCGCGGCTGGCGACGGAACTCGACGAGATCATCGGGAGCGCGCTGGGGGCGGCAGCTGGCGAGGGCGACCGCGCGATCGCTTTCAACGCGACGCCGCACACCCGCGCGGGAGTGCCCGCCGGAGCCGGGCGGGCCGCTGCCGGCCCGGACGGTTCGGTGGCGGCCGTACCGCGCGAGGCGGGCGGCTTCGTGCTCGACAACGGCCTGGTCCGGGTCGAGATCGACGGGCGCGGTCTGGTGGTCTCGGTGTTCGACATCGAGAACGGCCGCGAGACTGTGCCCGCCGGTTCGCCCGCGAACCTGCTGCAGATCCATCCGGACTTCCCCAACATGTGGGACGCCTGGGACGTCGATGAGTTCTACCGCAACACGGTCACCGACCTGACCGAGGCCGAGGTGGTCGAGGTCGCGGAGTCCGACCCGGCGCAGGCCGCGGTGCGGGTGGTCCGGAGCTTCGGCGCCTCGCGGGTGACTCAGCGGCTGGCACTGCGCGCCGGCCTCAAGAGCCTCGACATCAGCACCGAGGTCGACTGGCACGAGACCGAGAAGTTCCTGAAGCTGGCCTTCCCGCTGGACATCCACGCCGACCGCTACGCCTCGGAGACCCAGTTCGGCCACCTCTTCCGGCCGACGAACACCAACACCTCCTGGGAGGCCGCGAAGTTCGAGGCCTGCAACCACCGGTTCGTGCACTTCGAGGAGCCGGGCTGGGGTGTGGCGCTGGCGAGCGGTTCCACCTACGGCCACGACGTGACCAGGACCGTCCGCGCGGACGGCGGCACCACCACGACCGCGCGCATCTCGCTGCTGCGCGCGCCGCGGTTCCCGGACCCGGAGACCGACCAGGGTATCCACCGATTCCGGCACTCGCTGGTCGTCGGCGCGACGATCGGCGACGCGGTGCGGGAGGGTTTCGCGGTCAACCTCCCAGATCGCAGTGTGGACGGCGAGCGCGATGTCGAACCCTTGTTCACCATCGACAACGACGCCGTCACCGCCTCGGCGATCAAGCTCGCGGACGACCGCAGCGGCGATGTCGTCCTGCGCGTCTACGAGTCGCACGGCGGCCGGGCCGCGGCGCGCATCACGCCGGGCTTCGGTTTCTCGGGGTTTGAGATCTGCGATTTGCTAGAGCGGCCGATCACCCGAGAGGGTGTGAGCGTGGCCACAGACAACGATGGACTGGTCCTGAAACTGCGGCCGTTCCAGCTCGTCACGCTCCGTTTCACCCGCACCACCGGTTCGGAGGCCTGAACCAGATGAACGTCCTACCCACCTATGCCGCCGAGCCGGACCGCTATGACGGCCGGATGCCCTATCGGCGCAGCGGGGCCAGCGGGCTGAAGCTGCCCGCGGTGTCGCTGGGGCTGTGGCACAACTTCGGGGACGGCAAGCCGCTGGACGAGCAGCGCGCGGTGCTGCGGCGGGCCTTCGACCTCGGGGTGACGCACTTCGACCTGGCGAACAACTACGGGCCGCCCTACGGCTCGGCCGAGGTCAACTTCGGGCACCTGTACGCGCAGGACTTCCGGCCGTACCGGGACGAGCTGGTGATCTCCACCAAGGCCGGGTACGACATGTGGCCGGGGCCGTACGGCGAGTGGGGGTCGCGCAAGTACCTGCTGGCCTCGCTGGACCAGTCGCTGGGCCGGATGGGCCTGGACTACGTCGACATCTTCTACTCGCACCGCTTCGACCCGGAGACTCCGCTGGAGGAGACGATGGGTGCGCTGGCTTCGGCGGTGCGGCAGGGGAAGGCGCTGTACGTCGGCATCTCCTCCTACAACTCCGAGCAGACGCGCGAGGCCGCGGCGTTGCTGCGGCAGATGGGGGTGCGGGCCCTGATCCACCAGCCGTCGTACTCGATCCTGAACCGCTGGATCGAGGAGGACTCGCTGCTGGACGCGACCGCCGAGACCGGCATGGGCTGCATCGCGTTCAGCCCGCTGGCACAGGGGCTGCTGACGTCGCGGTACCTGGACGGGAACGTCCCGGCCGGGTCGCGGGCCTCGGTCGGCCGCTTCCTGTCCAAGGACAACCTGACGCCGGAGGTGCTGGCCAAGCTGCGCGGGCTCAACGAGCTGGCCGGCAAGCGCGGGCAGAGCCTGGCGCAGATGGCGACGCAGTGGGTGATCCGCGATCCGCGGATGACCTCGGCGCTGATCGGCGCGTCGTCGGTGGCGCAGCTGGAGGAGAACGTGGCCGCGGTGTCCGGGCCGGAGTTCACCGCCGACGAGCTGGCCACGATCGACGAGCTGGCGCTCGGGTAGCGGGTGTCCCGGCGGATCCGAGTCAGCCGAGAACTGAGCATGGTGCCGCCGAGCCGGGGCTACCGAGCCCCGGCTCGGCGGTTCTCGCCCGTCGGGCGGGAGCAAAACCTTTTTCTTGACCAAGCGTCTTTCCTGAGCAAGCGTCGTCCCGAACACCCGGAGGAAGTGTGTACGCGGCCATCGACATCGGCGGCACCAAGATCGCGGCGGGGTTGGTCGATGCCGATGGCCTCCTGCTGACCCGGCACGAACGGCCGACCCCGGCCGTCGAGCCGATGTCGGCGGTCGAGGACCTGCTCGCGCGGCTGGCCGCGGACCCGGGCTGGGAGCAGGCCCGCGCGGTGGGCATCGGCAGTGCCGGGCCCATCGACGCCGCCAAGGGCACCATCAGCCCGCTGAACATCCCGGCCTGGCGCGACTTCCCGCTGGCCGCCCGGGTCGCCGACACCACCGGGCGGCCGGTGACGCTGGCCGGCGACGGCGTCGCGATGGCCGCCGGCGAGCACTGGCGCGGTGCCGCCAAGGGCCGCGAGAACGTGCTGTGCATGGTGGTCTCCACCGGCGTCGGCGGCGGCCTGATCCTCGGCGGCAAGCTGCGCCCCGGCCCCAGCGGCAACGCCGGGCACGTCGGCCACATGTGCGTGGAGCTCGACGGCCCGCCGTGCCCGTGCGGCGCGCGCGGCTGCGTCGAGGTGATCGCCAGCGGCACCGCGATCGCCGCCCGCGCGGTGCGCGAGGGCTGGCAGCGCCCCGGCGGCGGCCCGGCGTCCGAGGCCACGGCCGCGGAGGTGGCCGAGTCGGCGCGCGCGGGCGACCCGATCGCGCTGGCCTCCTACGACCGCTCGGCGAAGGCGATCGCGGCGGCCATCGCCGGGACCGCCGCGCTGGTGGACATGGAGGCGGCGGTGATCGGCGGCGGCGTGGCGAAGTCCGGGGAGGTGCTGTTCGGGCCGCTGCGCGAGCATTTGAAGGAGTACGCGCGGCTGTCGTTCACGCGCGACGTGACGGTGCATCCGGCGGCGCTCGGCGGGGACGCGGGGCTGATCGGCGCGGCGGCTTTGGTGCGGCACGCGGAGATCTAGGGCTGGGGAGCAGGGATGAGTCACCTCACCGACATCATGGTCTCCGTCGGTTTCCCGGATCAGCCCACTGTCGAGGCACTGAGCCGATGGATCGACGAGGAGGCACCGGTCCGGGGCGTCGGCGGCCCGGTCGAGGGGAGGTGGGTCGGCAATCTCGCTGAGACCACTGGCCCGCGCACGCAGTGGGGCGGAGGCAAGGCTCCGGGGTGCGTGGTCTTCGCGGGCACGCTGAACCATGTGGACATCGGCGGCCTGCTCGCCCATATCGCGAGCGTCCCGTGGCGCGCACCCGAGGTGTTGCAAGTGTTCGTGCGGGACGAATATGACACCGTCTTCCAGGTCTGGATGTTCCAGGACGGTCGCCTGTGCCCGATGATCGGGTCCCGTGCCGAACCACCTGCGCCGCAGGCGTAGGCTCGGCTCCAGGCGCCGTCGTCCGAGCCCCGCTCCGAGTCGCCGCCCGCGCGTGAATTAGGTCACATCCGCGTGACTTATTAGGTCTCCCTTACTTGGTGCGCGGGAACGAATAAAGGCACACTGGTGTTGTGGAAAGTGTGCCGAACCCGATCGTGAGTGCGTCGTCGCCCGCCGACGACGCTTCTGACGTGCACGTCGGTACGCGTAATCGGGTCGCGCGCAGCATCCTGGCGAACGGCCCGTCGACCGCCGTCGATCTCGGCAAGCGGCTCAAGATGACGCCGGCCGGCGTCCGGCGTCACCTGGATGCGCTGCTCGCCGAGAATCTTGTGGAGGCGCGGCAGCAGCGGACCTACGGCCAGCGCGGCCGGGGGCGTCCGGCGAAGGTGTTCGCGCTCACCGACAGCGGCCGCAGTGTCTTCTACCAGGCGTACGACCAACTGGCCGTCGACGCGCTGAAGTTCCTCGCCGACAGCGTGGGGGCCGAGGCGGTCGAGGCGTTCGCGCGCAAGCGGGTCGCGGAGCTGTCGGACCGGTTCCGGGAGCGGATGGACGCCGTGCCCGCCGAGGAGCGGCCGGCCTTGCTGGCCAAGCTGCTGACCGACGACGGATACGCCGCCACGCTCCGCGAGAGCGGCAAGGCGCCCGCCGCCGGCGAGCAGCTGTGCCAGCACCACTGCCCGGTGGCCCATGTCGCCGAGCAGTTCCCGCAGCTGTGCGAGGCCGAGACCGAGGCCTTCGCCGAGCTGCTGGGCACCCATGTCCAACGACTGGCGACCATCGCCCACGGCGACGGCGTGTGTACGACCTTCATCCCGATGACCGCTACAGCCACCGGGAGCACCAAGAGCAACGAGGTTTCCGGAGGGAACGCGCTATGACCACCACCTCACACGAGCAGCTCGAGGGCCTTGGCACCTACGAGTACGGCTGGGCCGACTCCGACGTCGCCGGCTCCGCGGCACGCCGCGGCCTGAACGAGGACGTCGTCCGCGACATCTCCGCGAAGAAGAACGAGCCGCAGTGGATGCTGGACATGCGGCTGCGGGGCCTGCGGCTGTTCGAGAAGAAGCCGATGCCGGTGTGGGGCGCGGACCTCGGCGGGATCGACTTCGACAACATCAAGTACTTCGTGCGCTCCACCGAGAAGCAGGCCGAGTCCTGGGACGACCTGCCGGCGGACATCAAGAACACCTACGACAAGCTGGGCATCCCGGAGGCCGAGAAGCAGCGGCTGATCTCCGGCGTGGCGGCGCAGTACGAGTCCGAGGTCGTCTACCACCAGATCAACAAGGAGCTGGAGGAGCAGGGCGTCATCTTCCTGGACACGGACACCGCCCTGAAGGAGTACCCGGAGCTGTTCCGGGAGCACTTCGCGACCGTGATCCCCACCGGTGACAACAAGTTCTCCGCGCTGAACACCGCGGTGTGGTCCGGCGGGTCCTTCATCTACGTCCCCAAGGGCGTGCACGTCCAGATCCCGCTGCAGGCCTACTTCCGGATCAACACCGAGAACATGGGCCAGTTCGAGCGGACGCTGATCATCGCCGACGAGGACTCCTACGTCCACTACGTCGAGGGCTGCACCGCGCCGATCTACTCCTCGGACTCGCTGCACTCGGCGGTCGTGGAGATCGTGGTGAAGAAGAACGCCCGGGTGCGCTACACCACCATCCAGAACTGGTCGAACAACGTCTACAACCTGGTCACCAAGCGGGCCGCGGCACAGGCCGGGGCCACCATGGAGTGGATCGACGGCAACATCGGCTCCAAGGTGACGATGAAGTACCCGGCCGTCTGGCTGCTCGGCGAGCACGCCAAGGGCGAGACGCTGTCCGTCGCCTTCGCCGGCGAGGGCCAGCACCAGGACGCCGGCGCCAAGATGGTGCACGCCGCGCCGCACACCTCCTCGACCATCATCTCCAAGTCGGTGGCCCGCGGCGGCGGCCGCACCTCCTACCGCGGCCTGGTCCAGGTCCAGGAGGGCGCGCACCACAGCAAGTCCACCGTGAAGTGCGACGCGCTGCTGGTCGACACCATCTCCCGCTCGGACACCTACCCGTACGTGGACGTCCGCGAGGACGACGTGTCCATGGGCCACGAGGCGACCGTCTCCAAGGTCAGCGAGGACCAGCTGTTCTACCTGATGAGCCGGGGCATGACCGAGGACGAGGCGATGGCGATGATCGTCCGCGGCTTCGTCGAGCCGATCGCCCGCGAGCTGCCGATGGAGTACGCGCTGGAGCTCAACCGGCTGATCGAGCTGCAGATGGAGGGCGCGGTCGGCTGACGCCCGCGCACCCTTTTCCGAAACAGACCTCTAACGAACCTCTAGCCACGAGTACGGGACATCGATGTCTGATCCGCAGAACCAGGTGGGCTCCAAGACCGCCGCAGCCGTCACCGTGAACGAGCCCGGCGCGGGCAACCGCCTCGCCGGCCCGGGCACCGGCCGCGCCGTGAGCCAGCCGACCGACGCGCGCGTGGAGCGCCACGCCTCCTTCGACCCCGCGGACTTCCCGGCCCTGACCGGCCGCGAGGAGGACTGGCGCTTCACTCCGCTGAAACGGTTGCGCGGGCTGCACGAGTCCCCGGCCGCCGACGGCAAGGTCGCGGTCGAGATCACCGCTGCGGAGCCGGTCGTGGTGGAGACGGTGGGCCGCGACGACGCCCGGCTGGGCAAGGCCGGCATCCCGGTGGACCGCACCTCGGCGCTGGCCTGGGCCGGCTTCACCGAGGCCACCGTCATCACCGTCCCGGCCGAGGCCGAGGTCGCCGAGCCGGTGCGGGTGAGCCTGACCGGCACCGGAGGCACCGTCTTCGGCAACGTGCTGGTGGACGTGAAGCCGTTCGCCAAGGCCGTGGTGGTCCTGGACTACCAGGGCAGCGCCACGTACTCGGAGAACGTGCAGTTCCTGGTCGGCGACAGCGCCGACCTGACCGTCATCGCGCTCCAGGAGTGGGCCGACGACGCCGTGCACCTGTCGCAGCAGCAGGCCAAGCTGGGCCGGGACGCGCGGTTCCAGTCCATCAACGTCACCTTCGGCGGCGACCTGGTCCGGCTCACGCCGCGGGTGGTGTACACCGGGCCCGGCGGCGACGCCGAACTGCTCGGCGTCTACTTCGCCGACGCCGGCCAGCACCTGGAATCCCGGCTGCTGGTCGACCACAGCGCCACGCACTGCAAGTCCCGCGTGACCTACAAGGGCGCGCTCCAGGGCCAGGACGCGCACACCGTGTGGGTCGGCGACGTCCTGATCCGGGCCGAGGCCGAGCAGACCGACACCTACGAGCTGAACCGCAACCTGGTCCTGACCGACGGGGCGCGCGCCGACTCGGTGCCGAACCTGGAGATCGAGACCGGCGAGATCGTCGGCGCCGGGCACGCCAGCGCGACCGGCCGCTTCGACGACGAGCAGCTGTTCTACCTCCAGGCCCGCGGCATCCGTGAGGACGAGGCCCGCCGTCTGGTGGTCCGCGGCTTCTTCGCCGACGTGATCGGCCGCATCGGCATCCCCGATGTCCAGGAGCGGCTGATGACCAAGGTCGAGGAAGAGCTCGCGGGCGCGGTGACGGCGGGGGCGGCCGTATGACCGAGACACAGACCTGGGTCCGCGTCTGCGGCGTCTCCGAAGTCACCCCGGACCAGCCCAAGGCGGTCGTGGCCGGAGAGACCCCGGTGGCCGTGGTGCTGCACGACGACGAGTTCTACGCCATCCACGACGTGTGCTCGCACGCGAACGTCGCCCTGTCCGAGGGCGAGGTCGTGGACTGCGAGATCGAGTGCTGGCTGCACGGCTCGATGTTCGACCTGAAGACCGGCCGGCCCTCCAGCCTGCCGGCCACCGAGCCGGTGCCGGTGTACCCCGTGAAGATCGAAGGCGATGACCTGTACGTCGCCGTGAAGGAGGCGTAGAGAGTCATGGCGACCCTGGAAATCAAGGACCTGCACGTCACGGTCGAGGGCGAGAACGGCCCGCGCGAGATCCTGCGCGGGGTGAACCTCACCGTCAAGGAGGGTGAGACGCACGCCATCATGGGCCCCAACGGCTCCGGCAAGTCCACCCTGGCCTACTCGATCGCCGGGCACCCGAAGTACACCATCACCTCCGGCACCGTCACCCTGGACGGCGAGGACGTGCTGGCGATGACCGTGGACGAGCGGGCCCGGGCCGGCATGTTCCTGGCCATGCAGTACCCGGTGGAGATCCCCGGCGTCACCGTCTCCAACTTCCTGCGCACCGCGGCCACCGCGATCCGCGGCGAGGCCCCGAAGCTGCGCACCTGGGTCAAGGAAGTCAACGGCGCCATGGAAGCCATCCAGATGGACAAGGCCATGGCCGAGCGCAACGTCAACGAGGGCTTCTCCGGCGGTGAGAAGAAGCGCCACGAGATCTTGCAGATGGAGCTCCTGAAGCCGAAGATCGCGATTCTGGACGAGACCGACTCCGGTCTGGACGTGGACGCGCTGAAGACCGTCTCGGAGGGCGTGAACCGGGTCCGGGAGTCCGGCGAGGTCGGCACGCTGCTGATCACGCACTACACGCGGATCCTGCGCTACATCAAGCCGGACTTCGTCCACGTCTTCTCCGACGGCCGCATCGTGGAATCGGGTGGCCCGGAACTGGCGGACAAGCTGGAATCTGAGGGCTACGAAAGCTACGCCAAGGCTGGAGCCTGATCCGATATGGTCGTTAATTCTCAGTTCCTTGACACGGACGCGATCCGCAAGGACTTCCCGATCCTGCAGCGCACGGTGCACGGCGACAAGCCGCTGGTCTACCTGGACAACGCCGCGACCTCACAGTCGCCGCAGCAGGTGATCGACTCCATCGTGGAGTACTACTCGCTGCACAACGCCAACGTGCACCGCGGGATCCACGTGCTGGCCGAGGAGGCCACGGCGCTGTACGAGGGCGCGCGGGACAAGGTGGCGGCCTTCATCAACGCCGGCGCGCGCGAGGAGGTCGTCTTCACCAAGAACTCCTCCGAGGCGCTGAACCTGGTCGCGAACGTCCTGGGCTGGGCCGAGGCGCCCTACGGCATCCGGCCCGGCGACGAGATCGTGATCTCGGAGATGGAGCACCACTCCAACATCGTGCCGTGGCAGCTCACCGCCGAGCGGATCGGCGCCAAGCTGCGCTGGTTCGGCATCACCGACGAGGGCCGGCTGGACCTGTCGAACGTGAACGAGCTGATCAACGAGCGCACCAAGGTGGTCTCGCTGGTCCACGTCTCCAACATCCTGGGCACGGTCAACCCGGTCGAGACCATCGTCAAGCGCGCGCACGAGGTCGGCGCGCTGGTGGTGCTGGACGCCTCGCAGTCCGCGCCGCACCTGCCGCTGGACGTGCAGGCGCTCGGCGCCGACTTCGTCGCCTTCACCGGGCACAAGATGCTCGGCCCGACCGGCGTCGGCGTGCTGTGGGGCCGCCGGGACCTGCTGGAGGAGCTGCCGCCCTTCCTCGGCGGCGGCGAGATGATCCAGACCGTCACCATGGAGAAGTCCACCTACGCCGGCCTGCCGCACAAGTACGAGGCCGGCACCCCGCCGATCTCCGAGGTGATCGCGCTGGGCACGGCCGTGGACTACCTCAACGGCATCGGCATGGACAAGGTGGCCGCGCACGAGCACGCGATCACCGAGTACGCGCTGGGGCGCCTGCAGGACGTCGAGGGGCTGCGGATCATCGGCCCGGCCACGAACGAGGACCGCGGCGCGGCCATCTCGTTCGTGCTCGGCGACATCCACCCGCACGACGTGGGCCAGGTGTTGGACGAGCACGGCATCGCGGTGCGGGTCGGGCACCACTGCGCGCGGCCGGTGTGCGTGCGGTTCGGAATTCCCGCGACCACGCGGGCGTCGTTCTATCTGTACTCCACGCCGGCCGAGGTCGATGCCCTGATCGTGGGTCTGGACCAGGTGAAGCGGTTCTTCGGAGTCTGAGAGACATGGCCGCCGAACACAGGGAAGGCCGGGAGGTAAGCACAGAGATGCAGCTGGAATCGATGTACCAGGAGATCATCCTGGACCACTACCGCCACCCGCACCACAAGGGGCTGCGGGAACCGTTCGCCTCGCAGGTGCACCACGTCAACCCGACGTGCGGCGATGAGGTGACCATGCGCGTGGACCTCAAGGGCGACGTGATCAGCGACATCTCCTACGAGTCCCAGGGCTGCTCGATCAGCCAGGCCTCGGCCTCGGTCATGGCCGACCTGCTGATCGGCAAGTCCGTCGAGCAGGCGCGCGAGGTGCAGGAGACCTTCCTGCGGCTGATGCAGTCCAAGCTGGACGGCCCGGAGTTCGCCGAGGAGCATGAGGAGGTGCTGGAGGACGCCGTGGCGTTCGCCGGCGTCGCCAAGTACCCGGGGCGCGTGAAGTGCGCGCTGCTGTCGTGGATGGCGTGGAAGGACGCGACCGCGCAGGCATTGGATGACACAGAGAGTGGTGTGAAGGCATGAGCACGACCGAACTGGCGCCGGTCGAGGACGTCACCGAGGCGCTGCGCGACGTGGTGGACCCGGAACTGGGGATCAACGTCGTCGATCTCGGCCTGGTCTACGGACTCACGGTGGACGACGCCAACATCGCCGTCGTGGACATGACGCTCACCTCGGCGGCCTGTCCGCTGCAGGACGTCATCGAGGACCAGATGCGGATGGCGCTGGACGGCCTGGTCGCCGATTTCCGGGTGAACTGGGTGTGGATGCCGCCGTGGGGTCCGGACAAGATCACGGACGACGGGCGCGAGCAGCTTCGGGCCCTGGGATTCAACGTCTGATTTTGCCTCTGGTTTTCGGCGCCTGGTTTCCGCGCCGGACATCCTCAGTGTCGTCTTCCCGTCGTTGAGGCGGGCGTCACTAATACACCGCCCGGTCCGTCCTGGATCGGGCGGTTTTGCTTGCCGGTAAAGGGGTTCAGAGATCGCCCCGGCCGCCGACTTCTGCGGATGCATGTGCATTCGCAGGCGCCGAAGTCTTGCGTAGACGGCGGTACGTGTGGGTAGGTTGGTACCTGTTACAAGTAACGAGATGGTCAAGAGTTGCGTACAAAGGGGGAGCCAGTGTCCGGGATCCGGAAGGCGACCGACAACGGCCGTGAGGCATGTCTGCTCGCCGTTCACCTCATCCTGCAGCGGCCCGACGACGAGCGTGTCCTGCTCGGTCTGCGTAAGGGCCCCGTGTGGGGCGCCGGACGGTGGCACGTGCCCGCCGGTCACGTCGAGGCCGGCGAGGACGCCGTGCAGGCTCTGGTCCGCGAGGCGCGCGAGGAACTGGGCGTGCGGATCGACCCGGCCGACCTGGAGCACGCGGTGACCGTCCACCACCGCGAGGCCGACGGCGATCCCCGCATGCAGCTGTTCTTCGCGGCCAGCCGCTGGTCCGGCGGTCCGGTGAACGCCGAGCCCGGCAAGTGCGAGAAGCTCGGCTGGTTCAAGGTCGACGACCTGCCCTCGGCGACCGTCGGCTACACCCGCACGGCGTTGAGCTCGTGGCGGGCCGGCCGCTCGTTCGCGGTGTGCTGGCGGGACAGCAAGCGGGTGGACCGCGGTCTGGGCTCGCGCCTGATAGCCGGTCTTCAGGCGATCTGAGTCACACCGCCCGCAATCTGAACTGCGGGCTTGGCGAAAAGCGTTCCGGAGGGGTGTCGCGAGCCCCGTAAAATGGTGCGTTGTGATCACCGCAACCGACGTCGAGCTCCGGGCCGGCAGCCGCATCCTGATCGAGAAGGCCTCCTTCCGAGTGGGTCCCGGCGACCGCATCGGCCTGGTCGGCCGCAACGGCGCCGGCAAGACCACGCTCACCAAGACCCTGGCCGGTGAGACCATCCCGGCGGCCGGCACCATCAGCCGCTCCGGCCCGGTCGGCTATCTGCCGCAGGACCCCCGCACCGGCGACATGGACGTGATCGCCCGCGACCGCATCCTGTCCGCGCGCGGCCTGGACGACATCATGCGCCGCATGCGCGAGAACGAGAAGCGCATGGCCTCCGACGACGCGGCCACGCACGAGAAGGCGATGCGCCGCTACGCGCGGTTGGAGGACGAGTTCGTCGCCGCCGGCGGTTACGCGGCCGAGTCCGAGGCCGCGACCATCGCCTCGGCCCTCGGCCTGCCGGACCGCGTGATGGGCCAGCCGCTGCACACCCTGTCCGGCGGCCAGCGCCGCCGGGTCGAGCTGTCCCGGATCCTGTTCGGCGACAACGAGGTCCTGCTCCTGGACGAGCCGACCAACCACCTCGACGCCGACTCGATCGTCTGGCTGCGCGAGTTCCTGAAGTCGTACAAGGGCGGGTTCATCGTCATCTCCCACGACGTGAACCTGGTCGAGGCGTCGGTGAACAAGGTGTTCCACCTGGACGCCAACCGGGCCGCCATCGACTACTACAACATGGGCTGGAAGCTCTACCTCAAGCAGCGCGAGGACGACGAGCGCCGCCGCAAGCGCGAGCGCGCCAACGTCGAGAAGAAGGCCGCCGTGCTGAACGCGCAGGCCGACAAGATGCGGGCCTCGGCCACCAAGACCGTCGCCGCGCAGAACATGGCCCGGCGTGCCAACCGGATGCTGGCCGGCCTGGAGGAGGTCCGCCAGGCGGACAAGGTCGCCAAGCTGCGCTTCCCGACCCCGGCGCCGTGCGGCAAGACCCCGATCATGGCCACCGGACTGTCCAAGTCCTACGGCTCGCTGGAGGTCTTCACCGACGTCGACCTGGCCGTCGACCGCGGCTCCAAGGTGGTCATCCTGGGCCTGAACGGCGCCGGCAAGACCACGCTGCTGCGCCTGCTCGGCGGGGTCGAGCAGCCGGACACCGGCAAGGTCGAGGAGGGCCACGGCCTCAAGCTCGGCTACTACGCGCAGGAACACGAGACCCTGGACCCGGAGCGCACGGTTCTGGAGAACATGCGCAGCGCCGCACCGGACCTGGACCTGGTGGCGGTCCGCAAGACGCTCGGCTCGTTCCTGTTCTCCGGCGACGACGTCGACAAGCCGGCCGCCGTGCTCTCCGGCGGTGAGAAGACCCGGCTGGCGCTGGCCACCCTGGTGGTCTCGACGGCGAACGTGCTGCTGCTCGACGAGCCCACCAACAACCTGGACCTCGCCTCCCGCGCGGAGATCCTGGGGGCGCTCGGGACGTATGAGGGCGCTGTGATCATGGTGACCCACGATGAGGGTGCGGTGCGGGCGCTGAATCCGGAGCGGGTGATCCTGCTGCCGGACGGCGACGAGGACCTGTGGAGCGAGCAGTATCTGGATCTGGTGTCGCTCGCCTAGACGATTGGTTCCCCCCGCGAATCAGTCGTCCAGCGCCGGACCCGACGATCGTTCACGTCCGGCACCCCGCCTGACACCGGGATTCGCCATACTCCGCCAGGGCGGGACTTTTCATCGTGGGCTGATTCGTCACGGGAACAGGATCATGCGATTACCGGACAAATCTGGGTGATCTACTGGTCGGATCGGGCGACGTGACATTGATGTTATGGGCAACATCGCCGAATCGGTGGCCAAGAGCGCTGCGAGGGGTGATCATGTGTACCTAGAGCGCACATCCACTCCAGGAGGCACGTGTGGCCGAGACTCTCAAGAAGGGCAGCCGGGTGACCGGCGACGCGCGGTCGCAGCTCGCGATCGACCTCAAGACGAAGTACGAGGCGGGCGAGTCCATTCGCGCCCTCGCCCAGTCCACCGGGCGTTCGTACGGGTTCGTGCACCGGATGCTCAGTGAATCCGGTGTGACGCTTCGGGGCCGGGGCGGCGCGACGCGCGGCAAGGCGAAGACCGCCTGAACCCGAACGCGGGTTCGCAGCAGTAAGCCGGGCGGAGATCGGGCAGCCGACCGGTGACGAAGGGGCGGGGTGCGTGATGGGCACCCCGCCCTCTTCCTTTTCCCACAGCGCCCCTTGCCGCTCCAGGCCGGCCCGGGACACCTCCATTGTCGGGCATCGCGGTGGCGCAACAAGTTACCCGCGGGTAGTCTCGCTCTTCGGCACGGTCCGCACGGATTCAGGAGAGCGCATGAGCTGGGAAGACACCGCACGCCAGGCCGCGGAGGCGGGCATCGACGTGCTGCTGGAGGGCGAGGCGGCGACGGTCACGCTGAACCGGCCGGACAAGCGCAACTCCCAGACCCCTGAGTTCTGGGCCGCGCTGGCCGCGATCGGCGCCGGGCTGCCGGGGACGGTGCGGGTCGTCGTGCTGCGTTCGGAGGGCAAGTCCTTCTCCGCCGGTCTGGACCGGTCGATGTTCGAGAACTTCGCGACCTTCGCCACCGCCTCCGATGAGGAGGTGGACCGCATCATCGCGGGCTATCAGGAGGCTTTCACCTGGTGGCGTCGCAATGACCTGATCACGGTCGCGGCGGTGCAGGGGCACGCCATCGGCGCCGGCTTCCAGCTGGCGCTGGCCTGCGACATCCGGATCGCCGCCGACGACGTGCTGTTCTGCATGAAGGAGCCGGCCCTGGGCCTGGTGCCGGATCTGGCCGGGACCCAGCCGCTGGTGGACGCGGTCGGTTACTCGCGGGCGCTGGAGATCGTGGCCACCGCGCGTTACGTGGACGCCGAGGAGTCGCTGCGCATCGGCCTGGCCAACCACGTCGTGCCGCGCGACGAACTGCACGCCGCGGCCGCGAAGCTGGCCGCCGGCCTGCTGGCCGCCCCGCGCGGCGCGGTCACGGAGTCGAAGGCGCTGCTGCGGGCGGCGGCCGGGCGTTCGTATGACGAGCAGCGGGCCGCGGAGCGGGCGGCTCAGACCCGGCGGTTCCACGACCTGGCCGGGACGGGAGAGTCCTGATACAGGTCCTGATACGGGTCCGATACGAATCCTGATACGGGTCCCGATATCCCGAACGCGAGACCTGGACCGCCGGCCCTGATCACAGGCCGGCGGTCACGGCTTTGCAGGCGGCTTCGCAGGCGGCCTTACGGCAGCGGCGTCGCCGATTCCCGCTACTGCGTCAGCTCCGACACCAGCGTGGGCTCGGGCCGCTTGGCCTGCCGGCCGTCGCCGGAGGATTTGCCGGTGATCCGGCGGCCGATCCACGGCAGCAGGTAGACGCGCATCCAGCGCAGATCCTGGCGGCGGGCCTGGAAGAACGGCTTCGGCCGGGCCGGCGGCAGCCCCGAGCGCCAGTCGAAGCCGGGCTCCGCGCCGAGCGCCTGGAGCACCGCCTCGGCGACCCGGCGGTGGCCTTCGGGGGAGAAGTGCAGGCGGTCCTCGGCCCACATCCGCGGGTCGTCGAAGACCCGGGCCGAGAACAGGTCCACGACCACCGCGCCGTGTGCCTCGCCGAACTCGTCCACCAGCTCGATCAGCCGGTTGACGGCCGGCATCAGCCGCTGCGAGCCGCGCATCCGGCGGCGCGGGTCGGTCGGGTGGAACAGGACGATCGTGGCCTTGGTGGTGGCCAGCTGCTGGAAGCAGGACCGGACGCCGGCCTCGACCGCCTTCATATCGCAGCCCGGGCGCAGCACGTCGTTCAGGCCGCCGGCCAGGGTGATCAGGTCGGCGTCCATCTTCGCGGCCAGCGGCACCTGGTCCCGCTCTATCTGCCCGATCAGCTTGCCGCGCACCGCGAGGTTGGCGTAGCGCAGGTGCGGGTCGTCGACGGCCAGCCGCTCGGCCACCCGGTCCGCCCAGCCCCGGAACGAGCCGTCCGGCAGCGTGTCGTCGCACATGCCCTCGGTGAAGGAGTCCCCGACCGAGACCATGACTTTGCCCTGGTGGGCGCTCAGTGTCGTGAAGTCCATGGTGCTCCGATATTAGCGGCGGTAGTTTCCAGCGCGGCGAGGGAGTCCACCAGGGTGGTCCAGGTGGCCCGCTCGTTGTCGCCGTCGGTGTGCCGGGCCGCGAATCGGGCCAGGTCGGCGGCGGTCTCCGAGAGGTCCCAGCGCAGCTGGTAGAGCTCGCCGAACCGCGGATCGCCGAGCCCGAAGTTCCACAGGTCACGTTCCGGCGGCCCGATCAGCGCGCTGTCCCAGTCGATCAGGAGCAGCCGGCCGTCGGCCCGCATGTAGTTCCCCAGATGCGGCTCGCCGTGGGTGAGGACGAATCGGTCGCGCTGGCCCCTGGCGGTCTGGGCGAGCCGGTCGTAGTGGTCGAGCAAGGCGGAGACCGTCGGGGCGTGCTGGGAGACCAGCTCCGCGGCCCGGTCGGCGTACGGTCCCATCGCGGGATCGGGGCGTTTTCCAGCCAAGGCGGCGTCCAAGCCGGCCCTCTTCGGGATGGTGAAGGTCTCCGTCTCGGGGCTGCCCCAGGCGGATTCCGGGACGCTGTGCAGCTCCGTGACTACGGCCAGTGCTTCAGCGGTGAGCTCGGTATCGGTCTGCTCCCACCGCTGCCACTCGAAGCTCTCACCGTCCAGCCGCCGATACACGGAGACCGCGAACCCGTGCTCGCTGTGCTCGCCGTGGTTGCCGAGCTCGGCGAGCACCGCGCCGTCCCCGGTCCGCTCCGGCGCGACCGTGAGCCGGTGGCCGTGGTCGACCAGCGCGCGCGGTACGCTCAGCGCGTTGCGCAGGCTCCGCAACGGGTCGTCGGTGGCCAGTGGGAAAGCGGCCAGCTCGTCCACGTTCACGAACCACCGCCCGCCGCGGGAGTCCCGGACCGACCAGTGGTGCGATCCGAACCCGACCGGGACGTATTCCAGCTGCGCGGCGGTCAGCCCCCAGTTGTTCGCCAAGAGCAGACGCAGATCGTCTTCTGAAAACGCGTCTGGGGGGTTCAACATGGCTGAAGGCTATGGGAATGCCGCGGAGAACTCCGCGCATTTATCACGGTGGGCCAAGCCGGTGGAGAGAGGACGAACGCGCGTGTCGATGGGTGGCGGGATGGGTTCGCCGGGCATGATGATGATGCGCGGCGCCCGAGGCCGGAACGACAAGGAGATCCTGAACCACAAGCTGGCCCCGGGGACCATCAAGCGGATCTTCACGATCGCGCGGCCCTATCGGCTGTTGATCGGGATCTTCCTCGCGATCACGATCGTCGACGCGGTCCTGGTCGTGCTGCCGCCGCTACTGGCCCAGAAGCTGGTCGACGACGGGGTGCTCAAGGGCGACCGGGCCGTGGTCACCAAGCTGGCGCTGATCATCGCCGCGGTCGCGGTCGGCGACGCCGTGGCCTCGCTGGTGAACCGGTTCCTGTCCTCCCGGATCGGCGAGAGCCTGATCTACGACCTGCGCACGCGGGTGTTCTCGCATGTCCAGCGCATGCCGATCGCCTTCTTCACCCGGACCCAGACCGGTGCCCTGATCTCCCGGCTGAACAGCGACGTCATCGGGGCCCAGCAGGCGTTCACCTCGGTGCTGTCCAACGTGGTGTCGAACGTCATCAGCCTGGTGCTGGTCGCCGGGACCATGTTCTACCTGTCCTGGCAGATCACCATCCTCTCGCTGGCCCTGCTGCCGGTGTTCCTGGTCCCGGCCCGGCGGGTCGGCAAGCGGATGCAGGGCCAGGTCCGGCGGCAGATGCAGCTGAACGCCGACATGTCGGCGATGATGACCGAGCGGTTCAACGTCTCCGGCGCGCTGCTGACCAAGCTGTTCGGCCGGCCCGCCGAGGAGGACGCGGAGTTCGCCGAGAAGGCCGCCGGGGTGCGCAACGCCGGCATCAGCATCGCGCTGACCGGCGCGTTCTTCATGACGGCGCTGACCCTGGTGGCCGCACTGGCCACCGCCTTGACCTACCTGATCGGCGGCCGCCTGGCGATCAGCCACTCCATCACCCTGGGCACCCTGATGGCCCTGGCCGCGCTCCTCGGCCGGCTCTACGGTCCGCTCACCGCCCTGACCAACATCCGGATCACGGTGATGTCGACCCTGGTCTCCTTCGACCGGGTCTTCGAGGTCCTGGACCTGGAGCCGATGATCAAGGAGAAGCCGGACGCCGCCGCGCTGCCCGAGGGCGCGGTCGCGGTCGAGTTCGACGACGTCGCCTTCCGCTACCCGACCGCCGATGAGGTGTCGCTGGCGTCCCTGGAGTCGGTGGCGCGGCTGGACCAGGCGCCGTCGGCGCAGGTGCTGCGCGGCGTGACCTTCCGCGCGGCGGCCGGGGAGATGGTGGCCCTGGTCGGGCCGAGCGGCGCGGGCAAGACGACGATCACCTCGCTGGCCAACCGGCTGTACGACCCGCTCTCCGGCACGGTCCGGATCGGCGGCACGGACATCCGCGACGTGACGCTGGAATCGCTGCACGCCACGGTCGGCACGGTGACGCAGGACGCGCACATGTTCCACACCACGATCCGCGACAACCTGCTGTATGCGCGCCCGACGGCGACCGAGCAGGAATTGATCGAGGCCCTCCGCGACGCGCAGATCCTGGACCTGGTCCAGACCCTCCCGGACGGCCTGGACACGGTGGTCGGCGACCGGGGCTACCGGCTCTCCGGCGGCGAGAAGCAGCGGCTGGCCATCGCCCGCCTGCTGCTGAAGGCGCCGAGCGTCGTCGTGCTCGACGAGGCCACGGCCCACCTGGACAGCGAGAGCGAGGCGGCGGTGCAGCGGGCGCTGGCGCGGGCGCTGCGGGGCCGGACGTCGCTGGTGATCGCCCACCGGCTGTCGACGGTCCGGGACGCCGACCAGATCCTGGTGGTGGACGACGGGCGGATCGTGGAACACGGGCGGCATGAGGAGCTGCTGGCCGCTGACGGGCTTTATGCCGAGTTGTATCGGGTGCAGTTCCAGGGGCAGGACGTCGGCTGTCTCTTATACACAGCTGACGCTGCCGACGAATAGCCTTGTGTAGATC
>NZ_JAAFYZ010000124.1 GCF_018274385.1 Catenulispora pinistramenti
TTGAAGCCATCCCGGCGAGGACGGCTCCGAAGGGCCACAAAACCTTCATCTCCCGTGGAACACCACATCACGAAGCAACTACCTACACATCAGCTCCGATCCATGTTCGTGACACACTTGACCTTGACCTTGACCTTGACCTTGGCTCTTGATCTGGCCTGTGGCTGTTGATCTTGCTCTTGCTCTGACCTGCTGGAGTTGAAGAGGCCTGAGGTGGGGCGGGGTTGTGAACGCGAAAACCGGCAGCCGACAAACACACCCACCACCCCGAACCCCGAACCGGCACAACTATGACCGAAGGCGTAAAAAGCTTTGAAATCCACAGCTCAACCGCAACCCGGCCAGCAAACTGCAACCCCCAAAGAAGATCCCCAAACCGACCCTCTACCGCACTACCTCATCCCACCAGCAATCCAGCGAAACCGCCACACCGACAACCTCCGCCCAGGCCAAGTCATCACCAGGGCAAACGTTGCCTGACACGGCACTAACTGCTGCCGCCGGTTGCTAGCCACTCTTGCTGCTGGCTGCTGGCTGCTGACTGCTAGCCGTTCTGGCTGCCGGCACCTCAACGCGACTGCGGCGATCCCTGCGCGCCTGCCTTCTCAATCGCTTCCCGCTGTTCCGCGCTCAAGCGGTCCGACCTCGCGACCACCGCATACTCCTGAGCCCCGATGTCTTGCAGCACAAGCGGATCCGCGATCGCCGGTTGGCCCCGATTCGCCTCCACCGCGGCGCGAACACGCGCTTCGGACCACGCGAGTGCGTCAGCCAGTCCCGCGATGCCCACCGGCCGACCGGCGTGCACGAGTGCGGCGACCAGTGTCAGGGCGTCGTGGACCGCACCCTCCGCCAGGCCGCTGCCGTGCATCTGCTCGCTGAGCTGTCCGAAGAATCGGCCCATCCGGCCGAGCCGGAGGCCGGCGGCGGTATCGGATCCGAGGATGTCAAGGCCCTGTTGTGCCGCGGCCGCGACTTCGCCGTGGGCACCGGTGTCGGCCCGCCACGCCGTGCCCCAGACGTCGTCGCCGATCAGGTACCGCTCGCGGCGCTCGCCCGGATCCGATCTGCGCGCGACCAGTTCCACGGTCTCCAGATAGCCGATGGACTTGGACACCGACGCCGGGCTGACCCGGAGCCGACGCACCAGCTCGGCCGCCGTCAGACCATCGGCGTCAGCGGTGAGCAGGCAGACGAACACCCGCGAGGTCATGCGCGGCAGGCCGGTTCCGGCCAGGACGGTCGCGAAGCTCTCGGCGAAGCCGCGTACCCGCTCGTCCGGCCATCCGTCCGGCCCGCTCCCGTCCGGCCGGTCCGGCTTGCGACGGCGGGCCCGGCCGCCGGCTGTCCGCTGCGCGTCGTCGGCCACGTAGGCACCGAACCCGCCGTTGCGCGCGACCTCACGGCTGACGGTCGACGTCGGCCGACCGAGCCGGCGGCCGATCTCGGCGTACCCGAGCCCGTCAGCGAGCCACGCGGCGATCTGGCCGCGATCCGCATACGTCAGCCTGCCTCCCGGCACCGGAGACCTCCTTGCGTTCGTTCTCAATGCTGTTGCAACGATTGGCGTCCACGAGCTGTTTCATCCCGCATTCTCGTTGACGGTTCTCTGAACGCAACATAGCTTCTTGCACCATGCCACAGCAGATTCCAAGCCGGATCGGTCAGCTTCTCGCGGAGTACGGGATCCCCGGCGCCGCGATCGGCGTCCTGCATGACGGAGAGATCACCGAGTCGGCGGTCGGTGTCAGGAACGTGGAAACACAGGAGCCTGCGACGCCCGACACCATCTACCAGTGCGGCTCCATGACCAAGACCTGGACCGCGCTCGCCTTCCTCCAACTCGTCGACGAAGGCAAAGCCAGCCTGGACGAACCGGTGCGGAGCTACCTCCCCGGCTTCGCCGTCGCCGATCCCGAGACCAGTGCCCGGGTCACTCCTCGGCACCTGCTGAACCACACCAACGGCATCGAAGAGCTCTACGGCGATCCCGGCGAGGACGATGACGTGTACGAACGCGTGGTCACCGCCATCGCCGACGCGCCGCAGGTCTTCCCGCTCGGCCACACCCACGGGTACAGCTTGGCGCTCGGCTACGCGATCCTGGCGCGGATTCTGGAGGTGGCCGACGGCAAGACCTGGGATGCCGTCATGCGCGACCGGCTGTTCGATCCCATGGGTCTGGCCGATACCGGCACTCGGCCCGATCTAGTGGCGACTCAGGCCGGGACCCGCGCCGCGACCGGCCATCTGATCCGGTCGCTGGACGAGGGCCCGTTCCTCACGCCGATCGACTACCTGCCGCGCGTCTTCGGGCCCGGCGGCGGCGTCACCTCGACGGTCCGGGACGTGCTCGCGCTGGCGCAGGTCCTGCTCAACGCGGGCACGGCCGCCAACGGTCGGCGCATCGCGTCGGCGGAGAGTGTCAGGGAGCTGATGCACTCGCGGGTACCCGTGCCGGACCCGTATCTCTTCGGGCCGGAGTGGGCGCTCGGGCTCATCGTGTGTGACTGGGCCGGCCAGACCGTCTACGCCTCCGACGGCAGCACCATCGGTCAGAGCTGCCGCCTGCGCATCCTGCCGGACTCGGACACCGCGATCGTGATGCTGACGAACGGCGGGCCGAGGGACGCCTTCTATCGCCGCGTGTTCAACGGGATCCTGACCGACCTCGGCGCTGCCACGATCCCCGACCTTCCCACGCCGAACCCTGCGCTGAAGCTCGAACCGGCCAGGTACGAAGGCGTCTACGAGCGACCTGGCGCCCGTTTCGAGGTGTCGTCCGAGTCCGGGAAGCTCTCCCTGACCAACGTCATCGACCCGCAACGAGCCGCGATGCTCCGCAAGCCCGAGCGGATGCGCTATGACCTCCTGCCGCTGAGCGACACCCACTTTCTGATGCCGCCGACCGATCCTCTGGAGGACCCCCAGACCGTCGCGCTCTACGACTTCGCCGACGGCACGGCCCGATACCTGCACACCAACTGCCGCGTGTTCCCGCGGTCAGAGTGACGGTGCCACGACGAGCTGGCGGCGGATCAGCACTGCGATGAACGCGGTCGCGAACAGGGACAGGCTCAGTGCGGCCACCGCCACGGCGAGCGAGTGCCAGGCGGACATGCCGTGCTGGAGCCCGTACGAGTACAGGCCGCCGCCGATCATCGAACCCAGACTCGCCCCCATCGACTCGGCGAGCACGAGCCCGGCGGCGAAGGAATCCGTGGTCGACTTGTCCCGCACGCTGACCGCGGTGACCGGCAGATTCGTGTAGATGAAGCCCATCCCGGCGCCGGACACCAGGAACGCCACCCACATCAGCGGCATCGCCGTGCCGGACGACAGATGCGCTGCCAGCAGCGCCGGCAGCGCCGCGACCGGGATCGCGACCAGCAGCGAGCCGAGGACCCCGGCCGTCCCGGTGCTCAGATTCCAGCGTTCGTGGAACTTCGGCTGCAGGAACGCCACCGTCGACCACGCGACCGCATCGCAGGTCAGCACCACCGACGCGGCGGCGATGGAGGAGCCGAAACCGCTGCGGGCGATGACGGTCGCCATCGCGTCCAGGCCCGAGTAGCCCAGCGAGAGGGTCAGCATCGCGAAGACCGCGAGGCGCGGGCCGCGCTCGCCGAGCGGAAGCAGGCGGCGGGCCGCCAGCGCGACGAGGACCAGGCCGCACGCGGCGACGGCCTGGCCCAAGACGCTTTTGACGCTGGTGCCGCCGAGCAGGAGGAGGCAGCCGGTGATGAGGATCAGGACCCGGACTAGGGGTGGGGGTTGGGTGGCGGGCGCTCCGCTTTCGGCGTTCTCGCGGCTCTCGCCGTGCGCGAGGTTCTCGCCGGTCGCGCGGCTCTCGCCGTTCGCGAGGTTCTCGCCGGGCGCGCCGACTTCAGCCCGCCGTATCCCGGCAGCCTGACGGACCACGAGTGCCCGGCCGACGACCACGAGCGGCAGGAGCAAGGTCAGCGTCCAGCGCCAGCCGAGCAGGTCCGACACCGTCGAGGCGTACACCGGCCCCAAGAACGCGGGCAGCAGCCACATCGCCGAGATCAGCGAGTAGACGCGCTTGCGCAGCCGCTCCGGGATCGAGTGCGCGACCGCGCTCACCCCGAACGTGGTCAGCACCCCGGACCCGAACCCCTGGAACACGCGCGCGAGGACGAAGAACACCGCGGACGCCGACACCGCGGCGAGCACCCCGCCGACCACGAACACGACCGAGGCCAGTCCCGCGGTGCGCAGGCGCCCGAGACGCGCCGTGATTCCCGGAGTCAGCGGCGCGGCGGCGATCATCGCCATGCCGTAGGAGCCGAGCAGCCAGCCGTAGGAGCGCTCGGCGTGCAGGTCGTGCGCTACCAGCGGCATCACTACGGCTACTGCGAAGTACTGCATCGCCGTTGCGAATTCGAGGAGCAGAAGGCCCAGGACGAGTACGCCGATGCCGGGTTGGAACAGGTCGCGCCAGGAGGCGGTAGGGGACGTCAGTTCGGTTTCTGCTTCCGCGACGCCCATCCGAGTGCTCATGAATCCCCAGCGTTAGCGCAGGCTGCGGGCCATCCCGCAGGCCGACAGCGATCTTCGATGACGTGTCACCACGATGACACGGCGCTACTGCCAGGGGTATGCGGCTTTGGGCCTAGCACCAGGGGCTTAGGGCTCATGCGCTCGCTAGAGGCTGTGGTGAAAGGCCAGCGCCTCAGCCAGCCAGCCCGATCCGATCGGCCCTCACCCCCGCCCCACCCCATCCACCTGATGCGCCTTCACCGCCGCGACCGCAGCGTCCAGTCTCCCCAGTTCCAGCGCGCTGAGTAGATCCGCATGGTGCTTGTTCCGCTCCTGCAACTCCGCCGCCGCGGGCACGGCGGCCACCAGGCAGCCCCGCCCCAACAGATCCGCGACCTCCTCGCCGGCCATGCCGTGGCCCAGGGCCTCGGCGAGGCTGAGGTGGAAGCGGGTTTCCAGACGAAGCAGTTCGGTGTGGTCGGCGGTGGCGTTCATCTCGTCGACGACTGTTCGCAGGCCCGTGTCCCAGGCCGGGGGGAGTTCGTCCGCCGAGCGCGCGACCAGGCCGCATTCCAACAGGAGGAGGAAGTCCTCCAGTGCGGCGGCCTGTTCCTCGTCGCGGAAGGCCGCGACCACCGCGTCCCACTTCGGTGCGACGAAGGTGCCGCCGACTCGGCCGCGGCGACGGTCCAGGAGGCCGTCCTGGCACATGGTCTCCAGCGCACGGCGGACTGTCATCTCACTCATGCTGAGGTCTTCGGCTATGACGCCGGTGTCCGGCAGGCGTTCGCCGGGCGCCAGTTGGCCGAGTCGGACCTGGAGCGCTATCCGGGAGCGGATCTGTTCGGCGCCGGTTTGGTGGCGCACGGGCAGGCGGGCGGTGTTGGTGCCGGTGTTGGCGCCCGCGCCGCGTACCGGCGCGGGCGGCACCGGCGCCGGGTAGGGCCCGAACTTACCCGCGGAGTTCGCCACGCTAGACACTCTAAATCGCGGGGCGAGCGGTAGCCGTGCAGGTCGAAACGCTCACTCATTCCTCATAACCGTCGGCGACGACCGCGCCGACCCGTTCCCCCAGCGCCGGGTCGCGGCGGGTGAGGACCACCGCGTAGGCCACGGAGGCGGCCAGCAGGGCGAGCGAGACGTACGGGAACCAGCTGTATGGCGCCGGCTGCCCCGGCTTGACCAGGTAGTACAGCGGCACGACGATCGCCACCGCCCCCAGCGCCGGCAGTGCCACGTGCCGCACCACCCGGAACTCGGTCGGCCGGTATCTGCGGTAGTAGAACGGCAGCGCGACGTTCGCCGCCAGATACACCAGCAGGATCAGGATCGAGCCCATCGATGAGGCCTCGGCGAAGAAGGACGTCGCGTCCATCCGGCCGTGGTGGCCCACCACGTGGCCCAGGCCCCAGCCGCCGATGATCAGCAGTGCGGCGGCGATGAAGGTGATGATCGCGTTGGTCGGCGTGCGCCGGGTGGGGTGCACGTAGCCCAGGAACGCCGGCAGCAGCCGCTCCCGGCCGGCGTTGAACAGCAGCCGGGTCTGGGAGTTGGCACCGGCGATGAGCGAGCCGACCGTCGAGGTGAGGCCGGCGACGTAGGCCAGGAACGCCAGCACGCCCAGCGTTCCGCGCGCCACGTCGACGAACGGCACGTCCGCCGCTCCCACCTTGTGCACGTCGTACCCGAAGCCGGTGACCGTGGCGTAGGCGAACAGCACGTAGCTCAGCGACATCACCGCGACCGAGGAGAACACCGCACGTCCCACATCCCGCCGCGGATTCTCGCTCTCCTCGGCCAGCGCCGCCGAGTTCTCCCAGCCGATGAACAGATACACAGCCAACGGGAACCCCTCGGCCAGCCCCGACATCCCGCCCCGGATGTGGCTGGGCAGGAACGGCGCGGCCGACAGGTGCCCGCCGTGCTTGACGATCGCCGCGACCGAGACCACCAGCAGCATCAACAGTTCCACGGCGAAGAAGAACCCTGCGACCTTGGTGGACAGCACGATCCCGCGCACGATCAGCGCCGCCGAGGCTCCGGTCAGCACCAGAGTCCAGACCATCCACGGCGGACTCCACCCGGCGTAGTACTTCAGCGTCGTGGCCAGGAACCCGCCGGAGACCGCGATCACCGCCGAGATCCCGATGATGTAGCCGAGTGCCGCCAAGAGCGCGGTGGCCACTGCGCTCGCGCCGCCGAACGTCGTCCCGACGAAGGTGACGAAGCTCCCCGCCGACGGATGCGCGCGCGAGAACTGCGCCAGCGTGTTCCCCAGCAACGCCACGGCGAGCCCGGCGGCCGCGATCGTCAGCGGTGAGGCGACCCCGGAGGTCGTGGCGAGGAACCCGAAGCTGAAGTAGAAGCTCATCGCCGGCCCGATGTTGGCCATCGTCGAGCCGGCGATGTCCAGCAGCCCCAACGCTCCGCCGCGCAGGCGCTGGTCCGGCCGGGCGCGGACGGGCGGCGGCGGTGAGACTACGGACATGCGCGGCTCCTCGCCGGCTGAAGGGGGTCGTCGTCGGTGGCCGCGAAACTAGTTCGTGGCGGGGTGGTTGGGCAAGGGGCTGTGGCGTCGGCCCCTTGCCGGGACGTCAGGAAGCCGAGGCCGCCTGCGCCTCGGCGAACGTCGGCTCCAGGGCGGTGAGCAGGCGCCGCACCAGCGCTTCGGGACCGCCGACCGCGTCCGGATGGTCTTCTTGGAAGCCCACCCAATCGTCGTATTTCTGGGTGTCCCGGAGGTTCGCCGTCAGAGTGTGGACGATGCGGGACTCCCCGTACGGCTCCGCGGCGAAGACGTCCCGCAGCAGCGGAAACGGGACGTGGACCGCCTCGGCCAGCAGGACCGCGTCATACAGGTCCTTGCCTTGCGGGTAGGAGTCCGTGGCCAGCCACAGCAGTTTCCACGCCAGCGACAGCTCCGGTGACACGGCACGCATGGTCGTCGGAACGCTGCCCGCGAACCAGAACTCGCTCGCCTTCGCCGGCTCCGGCAGCTCCTCGCCGAAGACGAAGTCCAGCTGCACCGTGCCGTCCGGGCAGCCCTCGGCGCTCCACGGCAACACCAGCCGGCGGCCGGGGACGCGGTCGTAAGTCCAGATCTCGTCACTGAGCGCGCCGTGCCGGTCGACCCGGACGATGCCGTCGCGGTCGGCCGCCACCTCTGCGCCGGCCGCGACCTGATCGAAGAGTTCGTCGGTCCGCGCATCGGTCGCGGACCAGTCGCGATGGTCGACGACGAAGTCCAGGTCGCCCGGCTCACGCGCGTCCGCGCCGAACCACAGTTTCATCAGCACACTGCCACGCAGCACCAGGTGCTCCCCGAAATCGCACTCGGCGACCGCCGACAGCGCCGCGGCCATCGCCACCATGCGGGTGCTGTACCACTGCGCACCGCGTCCGGCGTCGGCGAACCGCGGATCGCCGGCCCGGTACGCCCGCGCATGTTGTTTCATCGCCGGGTCGAACACCAAGTCCTGGGACACGCCTTCGCCCGCGACCTTCTTCAGCGTCGGCGGATAGTCCTCGCGCCAGTCGCGGTCGGCCGTGCTCATCGCTCCCCCTAAGTCATGGTCGAGACCTCCGCTCGATGGGAACAGCCTGGCCCGATCGCCCGGCATCCGGCCACCGTTTTCCCCGCAGGCCAGCGTTTCCAGACCGTGATCCATGAGTTCCGTTGAATGAACGCGATATTTCGTAGTGCTGTCAGAGTCTTGCGTTCGCCTGTCGCCCTTGCAACGATGTGCCCTGCGCTCCACCCCACTAGGCACATCCATCTCTCGCCCAGGAGGACGCATGCGTGTCAGAGGACACCGCTTCCCCGCCCCACCCCTGCGCAGACGGTTCGCCGCCCTGGTGACCGCCGCCGCGAGCACCGTCGCCGGTGTGACGATGGTGCTCGGCGCCGCGCCGGCACACGCCATGAACGGCCCCGGGACGCCGCCGTACTGGGCCCAATCCCCGTTCAACGTGCCCTCCGGCACCGGTGCGAACCTGCCGTTCACCGAGTACGAGGCCGAGGCCTCGACGAACACCGGCACCCTGCTCGGGCCGGACTTCACCCAGGGCAGCGTCGCCAGCGAGGCCTCCGGCCGCGAGGCGGTCCAGCTCACCGGGTCCGGGCAGTACGTGCAGTTCACACTGACCGGCGCCGCCAACGCCGTCGACGTGCACTACAACCTCGCCCAGGGCGCGTCCGGCTCGCTGTCGGTGTACGTCAACGGCACCAAGCAGAGCCAGGAGCTGTCGCTCACCTCGGCCTACAGCTACATCAGCACCGGCGGCATCACCGGCAGCAAGACCCACAAGTTCTTCGACGACGCCCGGATGATGTTCAACCAGACCCTGCCCCAGGGCACCGTCGTGAAGCTGCAGGTCGATTCCTCGGACACTGCGGTGCCCTACACGATCGACGTCGCAGACTTCTACAACCTGCCGGCCGCGGCGACCCAGCCCTCCGGCTCGGTCTCGGTCGTCAGCGAAGGCGCGGACCCCACCGGGGCCGCCGACTCCAGCAACGCCTTCAACAGCGCGATCACCGCGGCCAACGCCGCGAACCAGTCGGTGTGGATCCCGCCGGGCACGTACCTGGTGAACAACCCGATCCAGACCCAGAAGGCGACGATCGTCGGCGCGGGCAGCTGGTACTCGCAGATCAAGTCGAACATGTTCATCCACAACTCCAGCGCCGTCTCCGGGCCGGTGAACCTCAGCGGCTTCGCCATCCTGGGCAACACGGTGGGACGCCATGACGACAGCTCGGCGAACGGCATCGACGGTTCGCTGGGCAACGGCTTCACCGTGGACGGCCTGTGGATCCAGGACACCAACGTCGGCTTCTGGCTGCAGTACGGCAACAGCAACTGCACCGTGGAGAACACCGTCGTGGAGTCCACCGACGCCGACGGCCTGAACTTCAACGGCAACGCCTCGCAGTGCACTGTGAAGAACAACTTCCTGCGCGGCACCGGCGATGACAGCCTGGCGATCTGGTCCTACCCGACCGCCGACTCCAACATCACCTTCGCCAACAACACGATCGTGGCGCCGACCCTGGCCAACGGCATCGCCGACTACGGCGGCTCGAACAACACGATCTCCAACAACGTGATCGCCGACGACAACGCGCTGGGCAGCGGCCTTGCCATCTCCAACGAGGCGTTCCTGCAGCCGTTCTCCCCGTTGTCCGGCACCATCACGGTCTCCGGCAACTACCTGATCCGGGCCGGCGCCTACAACCCGAACTGGAGCCACGTGATGGGCGCCGTCCAGTTCGACCCCTACAACTCGGACTTCAGCAACGTCACGATCAACTACAGCGGCGGCGCGATCCTCGACAGCCCTTATGAGGCCTTCGAGATCGTCGGCGGCGACGGCACCGGCCACCTCGCCAACGGCCTGAACATCAGCAACGTGAAGGTGCAGAACACCGGCACCACCGTGTTCGAGGCCGAGACCGGCGGCGCGGCCAGCGTCAGCGGCGTGACCGCGAGCGGGGTCGGCGTCTCGGGCACCTACAACAACAGCTACCCGGGCAACGTCGCCGGCGCCTACACCTTCAACCTGGGCAGCGGGAACTCCGGCTGGAGCACCACCCCGGTGCTCACCACGTTCCCGGACCCGGTACAGCCCGGCGCGCTGCACGCCTCGCCCAGCGCCCTGTCGTTCGGCGACGTCGCCTCCGGCTCGACCAGCTCCGCGCAGTCGGTGTCGATCACCAACCCGGGCACCAGTGCCGCGCCGATCTCCTCGATCAGCGCCACCGGGCCGTTCTCGCAGACCAACAACTGCGGCGGCTCGATCGGCGCCGGCGCCTCCTGCACGGCGCAAGTCACGTTCGCCCCGACCACCGGCGGCAACGCCACCGGCACGCTGACCGTCGCCACCAGCGCCCCCGGCGGCAACCTGAGCGTGGCGCTGACCGGGCGCGGCATCAGCTCCACGACCAACCTGGCACAGGGACAGCCGGCCACCGCGAGCAGCACGGAGTCGACCTTCGTGGCGTCCAACGCCACCGACGGCGACGCCAACACCTACTGGGAGAGCTCTGACGGCGCGGCCTATCCGCAGACGCTGACCGTGGATCTGGGCTCGACGCAGTCGATCGGCTCGGCCAAGCTGTTCCTGCCGCCGTCCTCGGCGTGGAACACCCGCACCGAGACGCTCTCCGTCCTGGGCAGCACCGACGGGACCACCTTCAGTCAGATCGTCGGCTCGGCCGGCTACACCTTCGATCCCTCGACCGGTAACACGGCGTCCATCAGCCTGCCGACCGGGACCAGCGCCCGATACGTGCGGCTGAGCTTCACCGCCAACACCGGCTGGAGCGCGGCACAGCTGTCCGAGTTCCAGATCTTCCCCGGCGGCGGATCGAGCGGCAATGGCAGTGCCCTGACGGCGAACCCGTCGAACGTGTCGTTCGGCAACGAAGCGGTCGGCTCCACCAGCGGCGCGCAGGCCGTGACGGTGTCCAACCCGAGCACCATCGCCGCCGCGATCTCCTCGGTCACCGCGAGCGGACCGTTCTCGCAGACCAACAACTGCGGCAGCTCGCTGGCCGCCGGCGCCTCCTGCGCGGTCCAGGTGACCTTCGCCCCGACCGCGTCCGGCAGCGCCAGCGGCTCCCTGTCGGTGGCCAGCAACGCTCCCAGCAGTCCCCTGACGGTCGCCCTGTCGGGCACCGGCACCACGACCACCAACAGCAACCTGGCCCTGAACCAGCCGGCGACCGCCAGCGGCACCACGCAGAACTACACGCCGGGCAACGCCGTCGACGGCAACACCAGCAGCTACTGGGAGAGCACCGACAACGCCTTCCCGCAGTGGCTCCAGGTGGACCTCGGCGCCGCGCACAGCGTCAGCCGCATCGTGATGGACCTGCCGCCGGCCACCGCGTGGGCCACCCGCACCCAGACCGTCCAGATCCAGGGCAGCACCGACGGCACCAACTACACCACCCTCGCCCCGTCGGCGGGCTACACCTTCGATCCCAGCACGGGGAACACGGTGACGGCCACCTTCGCGGCCGCCAACGTGCGGTACGTAAAGCTCACCTTCACCGCCAACACCGGCTGGCCGGCCGGTCAGCTCTCGGAACTGGAGGTGTTCTCCCAGTAGATCAGGAGCCTGCTTTCTGAATGTTGACATGTTGACGGTGGTGGGGCTCGGCTCGGCGATGCGCCGGCCGGGCCTCACTGCTGTTCGCAGTCCCTACCGCTGTTCGCAGTCCCTACCGCTGTTCGCAGTCCCCAGCGCTATTCGCAGTCCCTACCGCCAACGTTCCGCCCGGTCGATCTCGTTCAAAGCTTCTACGATCACGGTGTCCCCTCTGCCGCAGCAGCGTAGCGCCGCGCCAGCAATCCGAACGCGGCTTTCAGCTCCGGCGGCCCGACCATTTCGAGCTCGGCGTCGAACGCCCCGAAGGCCGCCGCCAGGCCATGCCACGACCAGGCGCCCAAGACGAGCCGGCAACGGTCTGGGCCCAGTTCCTCGACGACACCGTCGCGGGCGAACGGCGCCACCGCGCTGAGCGGCGCGTGCAGGATCACCTCGCCGCGACACGGCCAGCCGCCGGCGCCGTCAGAGCCCTGAAAGCGGCTCGTGACGAAAGCGGACACGTCCCCGCCGGGCAGTCCGCGCGGAGTGAAGCGCGGGCCGGTCGGAATACGGGGACTGATTCGGTCCACGCGAAACACCCGCCAATCGTCGCGATCGAGATCCCACGCGACCAGATACCAGCGCCCACGACGCGTGACGAGGTGGTGCGGCTCCGCGCGCCGTGGGACATCGCCATCGGCGTAGTCGAAGCGCAGCACCTCGCGGGCGTGGATCGCCGTACTCAGCGCCATGAGCACGTTCATGCTGACCGGCTCGCCCGGCCCCTCGATCGCCGTCACCTGGAACATGTCGACCCGGCGCCGCAACCGCGAGGGCAGGACCTGGCGCACCGTGTTCAACGCCCGCAACGCCGCTTCTTCCAGACCGCCGCCCCCGACGACCGCCGTCTGCAACGCCGCGGCCAGCGCCACAGCCTGGTCATCGTCGAACAACAGCGGCGGCAACTCGGACCCGGCTCCCAACCGGTAGCCGCCGTCCGGCCCCTTCACCGCCGCGATCGGATACCCGAGCTCACGCAGCCGGTCGACGTCACGCCGCACCGTCCGCGGACTCACGTCCAGCCGCGTCGCCAAGTCCGCGCCCGACCAATCCCGGCGCACCTGCAACAACGACAACAGGGACAACAACCGTGCGGAGGTCTTCGGCATGTCGTCCATCATGCCCCGAGAAGCGGACACAACCTGGCCGCTACTGCTGCGAAGGTGGCTGCCATGAACCTGAAATCCACCACCCACGTCAACTTCCGCGGCGATGCCCGGGCGGCGCTGGAGTTCTACCGCGACGTCTTCGACGGCGAGCTGACCGTCATCACCTACGGCATGATGAACGCCGCGCAGCGTCCCGAAGAGGCCGACCAGATCATGTGGGGCCAGGTCAGCGCCCCCAGCGGCTTCGCCATCATGGCCTTCGACGTCCCGGCCGACCGCCCCTACGACAAGGGCGTCGCCCCGTTCTTCGAATCGGTGCGCGGCCAGAGCGTCGAGGACGTGACGCCGGTCTGGGAACGGCTCTGCGCGGGCGCGACCATCCTCCAGGAGCTGAAGCCCTCGCCGTGGGCGCCCGCCTACGGAATGCTCACCGACCGCTTCGGCGTGACGTGGGTCGTAGACGTCGCCTCAGACACCGCCCACACAATGTGATCCGCGGCACAGTATCCTGATTCCCCAACAGGCCGACGCGGGGCCGGCCGTCGAGGGTGGAGGTGCGTATGACCGAGAATGCCCAGCGTCAGCAGGCAGTGGAGGGGGTCGGGTACTGGCTGCCCACCACCGTCGACACCTCGGTGGCGCACATCGCTCGGGTGTACGACTACTTCCTCGGCGGCAAGGACAACTTCCCGGCGGACCGGGAGGCCGCGGCGCGGATCCTCAAGGGGAACCCGGGGATGCGGGACACCTGCCGGGAACAGCGTGCGTATCTGCGCCGAGCAGTCCGGTTCCTGACCGAGGCCGGCATCCGGCAGTTCATCGACATCGGAACCGGGCTGCCGACGCAGGAGAACACGCACGAGGTCGCGCAGAAGATAGCGCCGGACGCCCGGGTCGCCTACATCGACAACGACCCGATCGTCCTGGCCCACGCCCGGGTCCTGATGGCCGACCAGGACCACGGCCGGACCATCTTCATCCACGCCGACGCCCGGAAGCCGGAGAAACTGCTCGCCGATCCGGCACTGACCGACGTCATCGACCTGACCCGGCCAGTCGCGGTACTACTGATCGGGATCCTGCACTTCATGCCGGACCACGAGAACCCCGCCGAGCTGATCGGCACCCTACTCGACGCCCTGCCCGCGGGCAGCTATCTGGCGATCAGCCACGGCACCCCGGACTTCGCCCCCGAGATCGGCGACGCGGTACAGGCCGCGTATCAGGCCTCATCGATGCCGTGCCGCGTGCGGACCTCGGCGGAGGTCCTGGCACTGCTGGAAGGCGTCGAACTGGTCGACCCGGGCCTGGTGCTGCTCGCCGAGTGGCGTCCGAACGGCCCGGTGCCGAAGGACCGGCAGCAGATCACCTACGCCGCGGTGGGGAAGAAGACTGCCTAGTGTCGGATCAGGCAACGGGAAGTGTTTGCCTTGGCGCCGATCGTTGATGCTTGGTGATACCTGGTAATGCTTTGCGCTGATTTGGCGTGGGCGGCGGCCGTCTACGTGGCGGCTTGGCGGCTTGGCGGCTTGGCGGCTTGGCGGCTTGGCCAGATAGTGGCCAGATGATGGAGCGGCGGGTCCTGCCGCCCTGCTCTATGTGGCGAAGTGGCGCAGCACGGTGAACTGGGCTTCTATGCCCGGTTCGGGGTTCGGATCTTCTTGCAGGGGCTTGGGTTTGCGGGCCGGGTTGCTGTTTAATTGTGGGTTTCAAAGCTTTTTACGGCCTTCGGTTATAGTTGTGCCGGTTCGGGGTTCGAGGTGGCGGGTGTGTTTGTCGGCTGCCGGTTCCCGCGTTCACAACCCCGCCCCGCCTCAGGCCTCTTCAACTCCAGCAGGTCAGAGCACGGGCACAAGCCAGATCAAGAGCAAGATCAAGAGCCACAAGCAAGATCAAAGTCAAAAGCTGTGATGAAGGGCCGGGCCTCCGGCGGGCCTCGGCAACCTCAGGGAAACTAGCGCGGTTCCCTCGGGTGGCCGGGTCAGGGCTCAGCGGCGGCGGCCTGTGAGGTGGTGCGGTCCGTTCCCCACGGTCGCGTCGTCAGCCCGATGGGTACAGCACCGGTGTCCGGGGGTAAAGTCCGCGCGCGACGGTTGGCCATTTGACCTGCGGTTTCGCACAGCGCGAACTTGACCCCCGGCCACCGGCACTGTAGGCGAAGCCCTGCCGACGCGACCGAGGGGAACGAACCGAAAACCAGCCGGAAGAATGGCAATCGCAGGGACCGACAACGCGGGTCTGCGATGCGGCTGCCGGTGAGGGTGTGGCGGCGGGCCGGTGGTCGGTTGGTCAAGAAATATGCCCGGGTGCGGTAGGCGCGGCATGCCTTGATGGCCAGACCAATCTGCCATCCGGCGGTGGCCATCTTGGCAGCCAGGCGAGCCAGCACCAGCACCAGTCCCAGCACCCGCGCCACACCCGCGCTCACACCAGTGCCCGCACCCGCCAGCTTAGAATGCGCACCTCGGGACCGCCGCGATGTCAGCATCCTGAACCGGCGGCCGGACTCGCCGGGCCGCCGGTACCCGCACCCCCTGTTTTGCACTTCTCCGGCTGGTTTTCGGTTCGTTCCCCTCGGTCGCGTCGGCAGGGCTTCGCCTACAGTGCCGGTGGCCGGGGGTCAAGTTCGCGCTATCAAAAACCGCAGCTCACACGCCCGACCGCCGCGCGCGGACTTTACCCCCGGACACCGGTGCTGTACCCCCCGGGCTGACGACGCGACCGTGGGGAACGGACCGCACCACCTCAGGTACCGCCGCCGCTGAGACTCACCCAGGCACCCGAGGGAACCGCGCTAGTTTCCCTGAGGTTGCCGAGGCCCGCCGGAGGCCCGGCCCTTCACCACAGTTCTTGATCTTGCTGTTGATTTTGACTGTGCCCTTGTCCTGACTTGCTGGAGTTGAAGAGGCCTGAGGTGGGGCGGGGTTGTGAACGCGCGAACCGGCAGCCGACAAACACACCCACCGACCCGAACCCCGAACCGGCACAACTATGACCGAAGGCCGTAAAAAGCCTTGAACCCACACCCCAACCGCAATCCGACCCACAAACTCCAGCCCCCAGCAAACTCCGGACCCCCGAAAAAGAACCCGAACCCCGAACAGCCGTCGCGGCGCGCCCCATGCCCCCGTGCCCCGTCACGAACTACGTCACGAACCACGTCGCGAACTACCTCGCGAGCTCCCGGGCAAAGGTTGCCTGACAAGGCTCTAACTCAGGCTAGAAGCACCGACTACAAGCCAAGCCAAGCCAAGCGATCCCACTGCGCGCCCCGCGATTGTGGGCCGCACAGACATCGTTCGCGGGCATCAGCGGCAGTACGGTCCCGTCACCCCAACGGTGAACGGGAGGTTTCGCAATGGCCCGCACCACTACTGCTTTTCCATCAAGCACTGCCTTTCCATCAAGCACTGTCTCTGCATCAAGCGCTGCCAGACCGTCCGGCCGACGGCGCGGCGTACTGGCCTCGCTCGCGGCGGCGGTGCTCACCCTGGCCGCCTCGGCCCTCACCCTCGTCCCCTCCGGCGCCCCGCCCGCGCATGCCGCCTCGTCGCTCAACCAGGTCACCGGTTTCGGCGCCGATCCCGGCAACCTGGCGATGTACAGCTACGTCCCACAGGGGTTGGCGCAAGGCGCGCCGCTGGTCGTGGCGCTGCATGGCTGCACCCAAACCGCCACCGACTACTACGACCACTCCGGCTGGTCCCAGTTCGCGGACCAGTGGGGATTCGCGGTCGTGTTCCCGCAGACGTCCAGCGCCAACAATGCCCTGTCCTGCTTCAACTGGTTCGACTCGACCAAGGACACCCGTGGCAACGGCGAAGCCGAGTCGGTCGCGGAGATGGTCTCCTACGCCGAGAGCCACTACGGCTCGGATCCGCACCGCGTCTACGTCACCGGGCTCTCCGCCGGCGCCGGTCTCACCGCCGATCTGCTCGCCGACTACCCGGACGTCTTCGCCGGCGGGGCGATCGACTCGGGGCTGCCAGCTCAGTGCGCCACTACTGAGACCGCCGCCTCTTCGTGTCAGACGAGTAGCCAGAACCTCACCCCCGCGCAGTGGGGCAACCTGGCCCGCAACTCAGACCCCGGATACACCGGGCCATGGCCGCGCGTCGCGATCTGGCAGGGAACAGCCGACTACACCGTCTACCCGGTCAACGCCACGGAGCTGCGCGACCAGTGGACGAACGTGTGGGGCATCAGCCAGACCGCGTCGAGCACGCAGACGCTGAGCGGCGGGACCACAGAGTCGGTCTACAACGACGCCAACGGGAATCCGGCCGTCGAGCTGTACTCGATCAGCGGGATGGGACACGGGCTCGCGGTGGATCCGGGTTCGGGGACCGCGCAGTGTGGTTCGACCGGCGCGTACTTCCTGAGCTACATCTGCTCGACGTATTACACGGCGACGTTCTGGGGCCTGAACTCCGGGACGACGCCACCGACCACAACGCCGTCGACTACGCCGTCCACACCACCCACGTCGTCGTCCTCGTCGGCGCCGGCCGAATGCTTCACCGCGAGCAACTACGACCAGACGGTCGCGGGCCGTGCCTATGTCGCGGCGGGCCTCACCTACGCCGACGGTTCCAACCAGGCCATGGGCCTGTGGAACGTGCTCGTCACCCACACCCTGAAGCAGACGAGCCCGGGCTACTACGTCATCGCCGACAGCGGCTGTTAGCCCTATCGGCGGCTGGCCGCAGCAGGATCGTCTCCCAGCTGCGGCCAGCTATCCGGCCGTCGGCGGCGGTCGGCCTCGCGAGTTCTTCGAAGCCGCGCGCGCCTTCATCGAGCCCTGACGCGCCTCACTTCGAGTCGAGCCGCCCGACCTCGCCGGCGTTCCGCGCCGCCGCGTCGCGTGCCGCGGCGAAGCTCTCGGCGTCCACGCCCAGAGCGGTCCGCAGGTAGGCCGTCGTCAGGCGCTGGATCAGCGCCACGCGCTCGGGGTTCTCGTCGGTGGTCTCGGTCACGGAGTGGCCGACGATGCCGCCGAGGGAGTGTTCGCCGCCGAACAGGGTGAGCAGGTGGTGGGCGCCGGGGCTGAGGTGGTAGGCGTCGGTGAACCAGTCGGGGCCCCGGGTGGAGAGTTGGGAGTCGTCGTGGTCGCCGGTGACGATCAGGGCCGGGGTGGTGAGATCGGCGAAGTCCGGGCGCATGAAGGAGAAGTGCTCGGCCGCGAAGGGGGACAGGCTGTCGCCGGTTCCGGTGATCGAGAGCAGGACGCCGGCGGTCACTCGCTTGTCGGCGAAGTCCTCGCCCGGGACGCCCGCGGCGTCCAGGACACCCGCGCCGAGCAGCGTGCTGGCGGTCTGCGCGCCCCAGGAGTGGCCGGCGACGGCGATCCGGTTGACGTCGACCCGCCCGGCCAGGCCCGGCACCGCGGCGATCAGCGTGTCGAGGTGGTCCAGGACCCGGGTCAGGTCGTCGATGCGCACGCGCCAGATGTCCGGGTAGCGCGGGTCGTCCGGGGTGACGGTGAGCGTCCGGGAGTCCAGGTGCGTCGGCTGGATCACGACGAAGCCGTGACCGGCCCAGAAGTCGGCCAGCGGAGCGTACAGGTCCAGCGATCCGCCGAAGCCGTGGGAGAAGACCACGACCGGCAGCGCGGATCCGCTCGCCGGCGCGGAGACCCGCACCTGGAGATCGTCGCCGCGTTCCGGTGCGGCCAGCACGACCGGCTTGACGGAGACGATCGGGGTGACGGCGCCTATCGCAGTGTCCAGATTCGACATGTTCATGAAGGAGGTTTCCTCGCTTTGGATTACTGATTACTTGTTGTCGACGCGGCCGAACGCGTTCGTGCCGGTGGTCAGCGCGTCGCGGGCGGTCTGCCACGCGTCGTCGCCGGGAAAGAGGGACGAGCGGAGGTAGGAGGCTGTCAGCCGGCCCACGGCCGCGACCATCTCAGGGTTCTCATCGGTGGTCTCGGCGGCGTCGTAGCCGGCGATGCCGCCGAGGCCGTGCTCGGCGCCGAACAGCGTGAGCAGGGTTTTGGGGCCGGGGGCCAGGGTGTAGGGGTCGGCGTGCCAGGTCGGGCCGACGTCGGTGAAGTGCCGGGAGTCGTCCTTGTCGCCGGCGACGACCAGGGCCGGCGTGGTCATCGTGCCGAAGTCGACCGAGCTGGTGAACGGCACGAGCGCCGCTCTCGGTCCGTTCAGCGCCTCGCCCCCGCGCCCCGGCGCGGCCAGCAGCACGCCCGCCTTGATCCGCGGCTCGGCCAGATCGGCCACCTCGCCGGTGTCGGTGTCCGTGACCTGGGCACCCACCAGCAGGCTGGCCGTGAAGCCGCCCAGCGAGTGACCCGCGACGGCGACCTTTGCCCGGTCGACACGTCCGGCCAGCTGGGGCACGGTCCGCTCGATCACGTCGAGCCGGTCGAGGATGTGCGTCATGTCCTCGGCCCGCGACCGCCAGAACAGCGGCGCGCCGGGCTGGTCGCCGACTTCGCCGGCCAGGGTCTTGGAACTGAGGTGGGTGGGCTGGATGACCACGAAACCCTGCGCCGCCCAGGCATTGGCGAGCGGCCCGTAGCCGTTGAGCGAGGACAGGTTGTTCGATCCACCATGTCCGTGGGACAGCAGGATCACCGGAAGGCCGGTGCCCTCGGCCGGCGCCGAGACCCGCAACCGGAGATCGACCGGACGCCCGGGAACGGGCAGCACTACCGGGCTATAGGACAAAACGGGAACGTCAGGGACGTGGAGCGTGCTCATAGCGAGGACTCCCCTTCGGCTAGACTGAAAAGCGGAACGTCGCTCCATTTAGTATCCGGAACCATGTTCCACTTTGTCAACCGCACCCGGCGCAGCCACCGCGCCACCGCTATGTCGGAAGGAACCCTGTGCCCACCGAGCAGGAGCCGGCCCGCACCAAGCGCGCCGACGCGGCCCGCAACGAGAAGACGCTGCTCGCGGCCGCCGCCGAGGTCTTCGTCAGCGACGGCGTGGACGCCCCGATCCGGCAGATCGCAGCCAGGGCGGGGGTGGGCGTCGGCACGTTCTACCGCCACTTCCCCACCCGCGCCGACCTGATCACCGCCGTCTACCGGCACCAGATCGAGGCCTGCGCCGAGGCCGGTCCGACCCTGCTGGCCGCCGCCGAGACGCCCTTCGACGCGCTGCGTCAGTGGATCGACCAGTTCACCGATTTCCTCGTCACCAAGCACGGCCTGGCCGACGCGCTCCAGTCCGACAGCAGCACGTTCGCAGCCCTGCACACGTACTTCCTGGACCGCTTGGAGCCGGTGTGCGCGGCCTTGCTGACGGCCGCGATCGATGCCGGTGACGTCCAGACGGAACTCAGCGCGCTGGAGCTGATGCGGGGCGTCGGCAACCTGTGCATCGGGCGGGAAGCCGACTCGCGTTACGACCCTCGGCGGCTGATTTCGGTGCTGTTAAAGGGTTTGCGGGCGCCTCTTTAACTCCAGCCGAAGGGCTGGTCAAAAGGGCTAACCGAAAGGCCGGTCGAAGAGCGAGCCGAAGAGCGAGCAGGAACGCCGAGGCCCCGAGGCCCTACCTCGCCGCCGACTCGGTGACCTTGCGCCGCCGCAACCCCCGCCGCTTGCGCCGGCTCAGGTTCCGCTCGCGAGCGGCCAGCGAGGCGTGGACGTCGATCATCGACGCGACGGTCGCCGACCACGGGAACTGCTCGGCACGATGCCGCGCCGCCGCGCGCCGTTCGGACTCCGGCCAGGCCAGGATCCCGGCGACGGCCCGTGCCATCTCCGCGCCGGTCGGAGTGGCTGTCAGACCGGCACCCGCGGCGAGCAGTTCGCCGGCGCCGCCGGTGTCCGCGGTGACGACCGGCGTGCCGCACGCCAGCGCTTCCAGCACCGTCAGGCCGAAGGTCTCGGCGGGTCCGGGGGCGAGGACGACGTCGGCCTCCGCGATCCGCGCGGCCAGCTCGGTCCGGTTGGTCAGGTGCCCGTGAAACGTCACCGGTAAGTCGGCGGCGACGCGCTCCAACTGCTGACGCTGGTTCCCGGTGCCGTAGACGTCCAGGTGCACCGGCAGGCCCTCGGCGATCAGGGCCCTGAGGGTGGAGATGGCTACCGCGGGGTTCTTCTCCGCGGACAGCCGGCCGCTGTAGACCAGGCGCCAGGGGTGTTCCTCGGTCCCCCGCGGCACTTCGGGCCACGAGGCCGGTGAACTCGCGCAAGGCCGGAAGATCTCCAGGTCGACCCCCAGCGGGATCTCACACAGCGATCCCCCGGTGCCGTCGAACTCCCGCCCGGCGAACGACGAGGCCACGATGATCGTGTCGAACCGGGTCGCCAGCCGCCGCGACCGCCGGTTCAGCGCCGGTCCCAGCGCCCGGTGGCTGGCTCGCCACGCATGCGGAAACCGAGCGGCGGCTACGGCGTCCAGCCGCTCGTGCGAGATCAGCACCGCGCCGACGCCCCGGGACCGGGCCCACGGACCGGCGGCGGCCAGCGTCGCCTTGTCCGACACCTCGACCGAGTCCGGCCCCAACTCCTCCAGCAGGTCCCGCACCGGCGAGAACCGCGGGATCATCCGGTAGCCGCCGCTGACCGGCACGCTCGGCAACGTGACGACGAGCCCTTCGTCGCCCTGCTCGCGCGAGTGGCGCTGGCCGGGAATCACCAGCACGCGCTCGTGCCCGGCGGCCACATAGCCGCGGCCCAGCGTGTCCACGACCGTCCGCAGGCCGCCCGAGGTGGGGCTGTAGGCATTCGCGAGCTGGACGATCCTCACGGGATCGGGACGGCTGCGCCGCGCATCACGAGCCCGGAGTACGTACCGGCCCGGTACCCGGCGGCCAGCGCCGCGTCGATGACGGCGAGCGTGGTCGCCCGCAGAGCCGGCTGCCGCAGGTCGTCGGGATGCAGCGCGACCCGGAACGAGTGGCCGTTCCGGGCCATCGCGGACGCGGATTTGCGCATCAGGCGCGCGGCGAACAGCTCGCCGGCGCCGCCGGGGCGGTGCGAGAGCGCCGGGAGGGTGTGGCGCCGTTCGGTGATGAGGTCGTGCACGAACAGGTGCGAGCTCGTGTAGCGCAGCCCGACTCGCCGCAGGGCCGTGAACGCGCCCGGCGAGGCGAGCCAGCCCGGCGGGTGGAAGCCCACCGGTTCGATGTCCAGGGCGGCCAGTTCCGCCAGCCCGGCGGACAGCCGGGCCGTGGCCTCGGCGACGTCCAGCGCCGCGAACTCGGCCGCGCCGCGGGCGAGGAGCTGGGCGGCGGCCCGGCGCCACGGTGCGCCGTCGGGACCGGCCCGGTGGGCCCAGCCGTGCAGCGCCAACTCGTGGCCGCGGGCGGCGGCGGCGTGCAGCGTGGCGACCAGATCAGGGCTCTGGCTCAGCCGGGAACCCCGCCACGGCCCCGGGATCACCAGGAGCGTGGCCGGGATGTCGCGGGCGTCGAGATCGGCCAGCCAGCGCTCGGTGGCCGCGGCGCTGGCCGGCGCGATGTCGTGGATGGAGACGAGTAACTGCGGGCGGGGCGGCATTCACGCCGCCGTTTCGAAGCCGGTGCCGGTCTTGGCCGGGGTGGCCTCGCCGGACGTGGCCGGGGTGCCCGGGAATCCCTGACCCGTGACTCCCCTGGCGAGTTTGCCCGCGGCGGCGTTGGCCTCGACCGTGGTGGTGATCGTGGTGGCGATCGCGGCGTTGGCGGGGAGCGTGGCGGGCTCCGACCCGGCGGTGAGCACGCGGTGGCCGCTGATGGCCGCGTTCAGGTGCCCCATCAGCTGGTCGCTGACCGCGTTCCAGGTGCGGGCCTCCACCTCGGCCCGCGCGTTGAGCCCGTACAGCGAACGCAGGTCGCGGTTGGCGCTCAACCGCATCACCGCCGACCGCAGCTCGGACACTGAATCAGGGTCGTACAACAGCCCGGTGTGCCCCGGGGTCACCAGGTCGAGCGGGCCGCCGGCCGCCGGTGCCACCACCGGGACGCCGCTGGCCATCGCCTCCTGCACGGTCTGGCAGAAGGTCTCGTTGGCGCCGGTGTGGATGAACACGTCGAGGCTGGCGTAGGCCCGGGACAGCTCCAGGCCGTCCAGGAAGCCGGTGAAGGTCGCGTTCGGCAACGCCGAGCGCAGCTTGGCCTCGGCCGGGCCGTCGCCGACGATCAGCAGCCGCACGCCTGGCAGCCCGCTGAGATTCGCCAGCAGATCGACCCGCTTCTCCGGGGCCAGCCGGCCGACGTATCCGACGACGGTCTCCCGGTTCGGCGCGACCTCGTGCCGCAGGCGTTCGTCGCGGTAGCGGGGGTGGAAGCGGTCGGCGTCGACCCCGCGACGCCACAGGGCCAAGCGTGGGAAATCGTGGTCGGCCAAGGTTTTCAGGGTCGCGGTCGACGGCACCAGCGTGAGGTCGGCCTGGGAGTGGATCCGCCGCAGCCAGGACCAGATGACCTTGTCCGTGCCGCGCAACCCGTAGCGCCGGGCGAATCCGGCGATGTCGGTCTGGAACACCGCGACGCACGGGATGCCCAGTTTGCGCGCGGCGGCGGCGCCGGCGGCGCCGAGGCTGACCGGCGAGGCCAGGTAGACGATGTCGGGCCGGAACTCCCGCAGCTTGCCGACCAGTCGCGCCATCGGCATCCCGAGGACGAACGACCGGTATCCCGGCAGGGCGAAGCCCCCGACCGAGGCCACCTCGTGCCCGGCGTACCGTTCTGGTCCCGGCTTCGCCGCGATGACGAGCGCTTCGTGCCCTCGTTCGGCAAACTGCTCCAGGACGCGGCAAACCGAGTTCGTGACCCCGTTGACCCGGGGGAGGAACGATTCGGTGATGACGGCTATACGCACGTTACTCACGATGAGGCCGCCAGATGGAACTCGGATTGTGAGAACGCGAGGACGCGCACAACCTGAGATGAAGGATAGGGGCCACGGCCGTCAATCGAAGGATATGTGCATCTCACCGTCGCGCATCTCGACGTCCACGCCCCGGGTCAGGCGGACGGCACCGGCGAGGAGAACCTGGGCCAGGGGTCCGGCGCCGACCAGAGCGGCGGCCGCGACCAGGCAGGGCTCCGCCAGGGCGGAGACGGCGCGGGTCACGTCACCCATGGTGGCGGGGAAGGTGATGGTGATCGACATGCGTCCTCTCCGCTTCGCTGTTCTACGAAGCAGTACAGACGCCCCGGCGCTCGGCGGCCACCTGGTGCGGGTGAACGTTGGACGGCCAGATCTCCAGCGCCGATCGACCAAATCGCGCGCGGCGGACGTGGGCGCTCCGCCGTGGGGTGGCGGAGCGACGACTACGCGCTCTTGGCAGGCTCCTGATTCTGAGTCGGCTTCAGCGGGCCCCAGCGCCGCAGCGCGGCCAGGCCCAGACCGCCGACCGCGACGACGGGCCACTCCACGGCGCCGATCACAGCCAGGCTGCCGACGGCGACGTAGGCCGGGATGCCGTTCTTGTTCTGCGCGACCTTCTTGGCGGCGGTCAGCGGCAGGGTCGCGGCCTTGACCGCCATGCCGACGACGGCGCCGTCGAGCGGGATCGTCACCGAGACGCGGTGGGTGGTCTCGTCGGCGTTCGGGGTGGACCGCACCGGCTTTTCGGCCTCCGTCTTGCTGGTCTGGGTCTGGGTCTGGGTGGCGGCCGGCTCGGAGACGCTCGGAGACGGGGTCGGGGTCGCGGTTTTGGCCGGGGTCGCGGTTTTGGCCGGGGTCGCGGTTTTGGCCGGGGTCGCGGTTTTGGCCGGGGTCGCGTTTTCAGCCGGGGTCGCGGTTTCGGTCGCAGTTCGGGCCGCGGTCGCCGTGGTTTCGGGCGCGGCCTTGGCTTCTGGCTTGGCCTCTGGCTGGGCTTCCGCCTTGGCCGCCGGCGTCTTGGCTGTCGCCTTGACCGTCGGCTTCGCGGCGGTCTTGGCCACCGTCGCCTTCGCCGCCGTCTTGGCGGTGCGCGTTCTCGGCTTCGCCGTGGTCTGATCCTTTGCCTCTGCCACTGCTTTTCACCCCTTCATTCAGTGAGTCGTGATTTGCGCCGTAGACTCACCAACTTATAGCCAGTTCATACGCCGCCCAACGTCAGGGTGAAAACCGTGTGACGAATCCGGGAGTTGAGATGCTGTTCGGGATGGACCGAGTCGCCGTCGGCGCCGTACGGTTCGCCGCCGCGTCCACCATGGGCGCGGTCGACGCCGTGGGGACGCTGGCCAGCGGATCCCTCGGTGCGGTCGAGGCCGTCGCCGGGTTCGCCGCGACCGGTCCGACCCGCGCGGGCCGCCGGGTCTGGTCCGCCGACGGCCGGGCGCACGTCGAGGTCAAGGGCCTGACCGGGTCCGGCGCCCGGCACCACGCGCTGCGTACGCACCTGACCGGCGCGCTGCGTGAGCTCAAGGGTGTGCGCTGGGCCGAGATCAACGCGGTGACCCAGCACATCCTGATCGACTTCGACGAGCAGGAACTCGATGTCGAGGCGATCATCGAGGTCATCGAGGCGGCCGAGGAAGCGCACGACACCGACGAGGAGACCTTCTCCCGCGCCAAGCCCGAACACCCCTCGGCCGACGCGCCGGTCAACATGGCCGTCATCGCGCTCGCCGCCGACGCGGTCGGCTTGAGCGTCGCGGTCGCGGGCCGCGTCATGCGCCTCCCGGCCGTGCCCCAGGCGCTGCGCGTCCCGCTGCTCATCGCCGAGACCACGCCCCGGATCCGGCACCTCGTCGAGGACCGCATCGGCCGCACCCACACCGAGGCGCTGTTCGCGGTCAGCAACAGCACGCTCAACGCGCTGGCTCAGGGCCCTGAGCCGATCCTGATCGACAGCACGCACCACGCGCTGCGGTTCGCCGAGGCCCGGGCCCGGCAGGCGGTCTGGCGCCGCCGGGAACGCGAGTTGGTCGGCGACGGCTCCGGTCTGCCGAGCGAGGTCCCGCGCCGCTCTGTTCGTCCGGTCCCGCTCCCCGAAGGACCCGTTGAGAAGTTGGGCGACCGCGCGGCCCTGGCCTCGCTGCTCGGCGCCGGCGGCGTACTGGCCGCCACCCGGGATCCGGGGCGCGCCGGCGATCTGATGCTCGCGACGATGCCGAAGGCGGCCCGGCTCGGCCGCGAGGCGTTCGCCTCGATGCTGGACTGGGAGCTGTCGCGGCACGGCGTGGTCCCGATGGACGTGTCCAGCTTGCGCCGCCTGGACCGGATCTCTTTGGTGGCCATCGATTCCTCGACGCTGTGTACCGACCGGCCGCGCATCCTGAGCGCCGTGGCGACCGATCCGGCGACCACCGACCGGGAGATCTGGGCCGCGACCGAACAGGCGCTCATAGCGTCGTCCATAGCGTCCTCCAGTACTTCCAGTACTTCCAGTACTTCCAGCACTTCGCGGTTCGTGGGCTCCGGGCCGTGGACCGTCGGCGAGTGGAGCTTCGAGAAGCCGCAGGACGCGCTCGACGGCACGATCGGCGGACCGGTCGCGCTGACGTTGGACGTGCTGGATCCCGAGGGCACGCGCCGGGGCCGGGTACGTATCGGCGTGGAGACCGACCCGCTGGCCGATGCCCTGCTGGCGGCGGCCCGGGACGCGGCCTCGCACGTGGTGCTGACCGAGCACGACAGCGTCTCCGATCTGCTGCCGTGGGCCGATGAGGTGGTCGCACCGGGCGCGCCGCTGCTGGACTACATCCGGCTGATGCAGCTCGGCGGCAGCGGCGTGCTGGCGATATCAGGGACCGATGACGAGGCGCTGCGCGCCGCCGATATCGGGGTCGCGGTGGTCGCCGAGGGCCGGCCGGTGTGCTGGTCGGCGGAGCTGCTGTGCGGCCCGGGGCTGAGCCAGCCGTGGCGGGTGCTGCGTTCGGTGGGCACCGCGCGGCAGGTCAGCGAGCGATCGGCGCGACTGGCGCTGGGCGGCTCGGCGCTCGGTGCGCTGCTGGCGGTGACCGGACGGCGCCGGACCGCGCGGCCGTTGACGCTGAGCCCGGTGCACAGCGCGATGGCGGCGGCGATCTTCGGCGGGACGCTGAGCGCGCTGCGCGTGGCCCGGCAGTCGCCGCCGGAGCCGTCGATCCGGGGCAACTGGCACGATCTGACGGCCCGTGAGGCGTTCGATCGGGTGGAGCGGGCGCGCCGGGAGCAGCCGGCGGAGGTGGCGCCGCGCGGACGGTTCGCGGCGGTCGCGGACGCCGGGCGGGAGACGGCGCGGATGTTCGGCGGGCTGCCGCTGGCGTCGCAGACCGCTCAATTGGTCGGCGCGGTCGCCGAGGAGTTGCGGGATCCGCTGACACCGGTGCTGGCGCTGGGTGCGGCGGCCTCGGCGATCGTGGGTTCCGGGGTGGACGCGCTGTTGGTGACCGGGGTCATGGCCGGCAACGCGGTGATCAGCGGGGCGCAGCGGATGCGGGCCGAGCAGGCGCTGCGGCGGCTGCTGATGGGCGAGCAGATTCTGGCGCATCAGGTCCAGTGGCAGCCTGCTGATTCCGGTTCGGGTGCGGGCTGGCTCGCGGGGCTCGATGACGCTTCGGCGCTCGACGTGCCGGCCACCACGCTGCGGGTCGGCGACGTCATCAAGCTGGCGGCTACCGACGTGGTCCCGGCCGACGTGCGGCTGCTGACCGCGCTGGATCTGGAGGTCGACGAGTCCAGCCTGAACGGCGAGTCGCTGCCGGTGGCCAAGCTCCCGGCCGCCACGCCCGGGGCGGACCTCGACGAGCGGGCGTGCATGCTCTACGAGGGCTGCACGATCCTGGCAGGGAGTTGCTACGCACTGGTCGTGGCGGTGGGTCAGGACACTGAGTCCGGACGGGCCGCGGCGGTCGCGGGCTCGGCCCCGCCGCCGGCCGGGATCCAGGCCCGGCTGGCCGAACTGACGCGGATCGCGTTGCCGGCGGCCGGAGTCGGCGGGATCGCGGTCACCGGGCTGTCCGGGCTGCGCGGCGTGCCGCTGCCTCGGGCCGTGGCTTCTGGGGTGGCAGTCGCGGTCGCGGCGGTGCCCGAGGGGCTGCCGCTGGTCGCGACGGTCGCCCAGCTCGCCGCCGCGCGCCGGTTGTCGCAGCGCGGCGTGCTGGTGCGCTCCTCGCGCACGCTGGAGGCGCTGGGCCGGGTCGACACCGTCTGCTTCGACAAGACCGGCACGCTGACGCAGGGGAAGTTGTCGGTCACGCGGCTCGCGGACCTCGACGGCGACCTGCCGCTGGACAGCGAGGAAGGCAGTCGCCTGCTGCGGTTCGCGGCCCGGGCCTGCCCGGCGGTGGAGGAAGGCGCGGCCCGGCGGCTCGCGCACGCCACGGACGGGGCGGTGGTGGAGGCCGCGCACCGGCATCTGGGGCGGGACGAGAAGTGGAACCTCATATCGGAGCTGCCGTTCGAGACCACTCGCGGGTACGCGGCCTCGATCGGGACCAACAGCACGCGGCTGACGTTGGCGGTGAAGGGCGCGCCGGAGACGGTGCTGGAGGCGTGCACGCAGGTGCGGTCGCGGGACGGCGGTATCAACACCCTGAGTGCGGCCCGGCGCCGTGAGGCCGTGGAGGCGACGATCCGGCTGACGCGCAAGGGCTTGCGGGTGCTGGCGATCGCCGAGTCGCACCCGGTGGTGGAGAACATCGAGGACGTCGCAGAGCTCGATGTCGCCACGCTGGTCACCGACCTGACGCTGATCGGCTTCATCGCCATCGCCGACACCCCGCGCCCGACCTCGGAGCGGGCGGTCGCGGACCTGACGGCGGCCGGCGTCCGGGTCACGATGATCACCGGTGACCACCCCAACACGGCTGTGGCGATCGCCGAACAGCTGGGCATCCCCGAGGCGCAGCTGGTCCTCACCGGCGCCGAGTTCGACCGGCTGAGCAAGCGCGAACGCGCCGAGCGCGTCACCGGCACCACCGTGTTCGCGCGGGTGTCGCCGGAGCAGAAGGTGCGGGTGGTCCAGGCCCTGCGCGAGGCCGGCCGCATCGTCGCGATGACCGGCGACGGCGCCAACGACGCGGCGGCGATCCGGCTCGCGGACGTCGGCATCGCCATCGCCGGCCACGGCTCCGCGGCCGCACGAGCCGCGGCCGACCTGGTCCTGGCCGAACCCGATCCGGCCCGCATCACCGACGCGCTGCGCGAGGGCCGCACGCTGTGGGGCAATGTCCGCGACGCGGCGTCGATCCTGGTCGGCGGCAACGCGGGCGAAGTCGCCTTCACCGTCCTCGGCACCGCGATCTCCGGCCGCGCGCCCCTGGGCACCAGGCAACTGCTGCTCGTCAACATGCTGACGGACATGCTCCCGGCCCTCGCCGTCGCCCTGGCCCCGGCCCGCCCGAACAGCGGCGAGGACCCGCTCGCATCAGGCCCGGTGAGCGACCTGTGGGACTCGGAATTCAAGCGCACGCTGGCAGTCCGCGGCGGCGCCACAGCCCTCGGCGCGGGCCTGGCCTGGGGCATCGGCCGCGTGTCGGGCCGCCCGCGCCGCGCGGAGACGATGGGCCTGGGCGCACTGGTCGGCACGCAGCTGGGACAGACGCTGCTGACGGCGCGGCACAGCCCGCTGGTGATAGCCACGGCGGCGGTGTCGGCGGTCGCGCTGATCGCGGTGGTGGAGACGCCGGGCGTGAGCCAGTTCTTCGGCTGCACGCCGCTCGGGCCGATGGCTTGGGGGACGGTGCTGGCCTCGGCCGCGACGGCCACGGCGACTGGGGTCGTCGCGCCTCGGATGCTGGAGCGGGTGGGGTGGAAGGCTTAGGCGTTTCGCGGGGAGATGCCGGGTCAAGGTTCGATTTCGCGAATCCCGAGTATCAGCGGGAGCTACACAGGTATTCGAACGGCGACGCGATCGACGGTAGGGTTGGGGCCGCTATTAGCTGGGTCTGGTCAGGGACCCGGTCACGTCGTCGAGGTGCCCGTGTGCGGCGGGGGAAGTAAGGGAACTGTCATGAACGCCGACCCCGACGAGGGGCAGCCGAGCACCGCGCCTGAGGCAGCCGAGGCTGTGACGGTCCCGCCCGAAGCGGGCGAGGCGGATCAGGACGGGCCTGAGGCCGAGGACGCCGGGTCGGAGGCTGGGGTCGTGGAGGCCGAGGCTGCCGAGTCGGAGGCCGTGAAGGCTGAGGCTGCCGAGTCGGAGCCGGACGCGCCGGAAATCGACGCGGCCGGTGCCGAGGCCGTTGAGGATGAGGCTGAGGCTGAGGCGACCAAGACCAAGACCGAGGCCGAGGCCGAGGCCGAGGCCGCCAAGGCGGAGGCGTCGACAACCGAGCCCGAGCCCGAACCCGAGCCCGAACCCGAACCCGAGCCCGAGCCCGAGCCCGAGCCCGAGCCCGCCACCGAGCCCGCAGCTGATTCCGACCGGGCCGCCGCCTCCGAGAG
>NZ_JAAFYZ010000125.1 GCF_018274385.1 Catenulispora pinistramenti
AGCCGCCCTCGCCCCCGCCTTCGCCACGCCTTCACTAGCCGCCCTCGCCCCCGCCTTCGCCACGCCTTCGTCGGCCACCCCCGCCTTCGCCGCGCCTCGCACCACCAACCCGCGCGCCGCCACCAACCCGCGCGCCGCCACCCCACCCCTCAACCCCGCCGCGCTCCAGCAAGCCATCGCCGAGCGTCCCGGCGAGGCAGCGGCCAGCGCGGTGGCGTTCGTGCAGAGCGAGGGCCAGACCTGGCGTGGCGCCTCCGGCGACGCGCAGACCGGGCAGCCGGTCTCGGCGGATGCGCACTTCCGTGTCGGCAGCATCAGCAAGACGTTCTCGGCCGTCGTGCTGCTGCAGCTGGCTGCGGAGCATCGCGTGGATCTGGACCAGAGCGTGCAGCACTACCTGCCCGGGCTGCTGCCCGCCGTCACGTTCCAGCCGATCACCTTGCGCCAGCTGCTCAACATGACCAGCGGACTGCCGGACGGCGCCGGCGGCCCGGATCCGAGTGTCGACCAGATGATCGCCGAGCGCTTCGAGTACCAGGACTTCAGCCAGATCATCGACTCCACGCTGCATCCACTCGGCCGGCCCGGTCCCGGGCCGATCTTCGCGCCGGGCACCGCGCAGAACTACAACTCGCTGAACTACCTCATCATCGGGCTGCTGATCGAGCACGTCACCGGGCATTCCTTCAGCGACGAGGTCAACGCGCGCATCGTTCGCCCGCTGCACCTGACCGGTACCTTCGTCCCGCAAGGCGCCCCGCGGATGCCCTCGCCCTACATGCACGGCTACCTCACCACGAGTCAGGGCACTGTCACTGACGTCAGCGCACAGGGCGGCAACCCGTCGAGCATGATCTCCACCACCGGCGACCTCGACCGCTTCATCAGGGCACTGTTCCAGGGCCGCCTACTGCCGTCCGCGCAGCTGGCGCAGATGTTCACACTCCCCCGCGACCCCCAGGGGGACCTGCTCCCCTACACCGGCGACACAGGGAACTGCCAAACCGGCCCGCAGAAGGGCAAGGCCTGCCTGGGCCTGGGGATCGGGGCCGACACGCTGCCCGACGGCACCGTGCTGTGGGGCAAGACCGGCGAGGACAGGGGCTACTTCACCGCCATGTTCGCCACCCGCGACCTGCGGCACGTCGGCGTCGTCTCGACCGGCGTCACCGACGTCGCGGCCGAGGCCGGGCTGGAGAACGCGAACCGGCTGGCCGCTGCGGCGTTCTCTTCCTGATGTGAATATGGGGCCTGACAGGGATTACTGTCAGGCCCCACTGGCGCTACAGCCCCCGCAACAACCGCGCGGGCTCCTCGACCAAGTCCGCGACGTATCGCAGGAAGCCGCCGGCCACGCCGCCGTCGCACACCCGGTGGTCGAAGGTGAATGACAGCTGCGTCACCTGCCGGATGGCCAACTCGTCGCCGCCCGCGCCGGACACCACCCACGGCTTCTTCACGATCCGCCCGACGCCGAGCATCGCCGCCTCGGGGTGGTTCAGGATCGGGGTGGAGCCGTCGACGCCGTAGACGCCGTAGTTGTTCAGCGTGAAGGTCGAGCCGGTCAGGTCCGCCACCGGCAGCGAGCCGGAGCGCGCCGCCGCTGTCAGCCGCTCGAACTCGGCCGCCAGCTCCTCGGTCGACATCCGGTCGGCGCCGTGCACCACCGGCACCACCAAACCGCGGTCGGTCTGTGCGGCGAAGCCGAGGTTCACGTCGGAGTAGCGGACGATCTCCTGCCGCTCGACGTCGACCGTCGCGTTCAGCTCCGGGTAGCGGGCCAGACCCGCGACGCAGATCCGCGCCAGCACCGCCAGCAGGCTGATCTTCCGCTCGGACGCGTCGCGGTTCAGCGCCGCGCGCAGCTCCATCAGGCCGGTCGCGTCGACATCGACCCACGTCGTCGCGTCGGGGATCTCGCGACGGGAGCGGGACAGCTTGTCGGCGACCGTCTTGCGCAGACCACGCAACGGAACGCGCTCGCGTTCGGTGATACCGGTGGCAGCAGAGGTGACAGAGGTGGCAGATCCCGGAGCAACGGCCGGAGCAACGGCAGGCGCGGCAAGAGCCGCCTCGACATCCCGGCGCATGATCAGCCCCTCGGGCCCGGACCCGCGCACGGAAGCCAGGTCGAGCCCGCCCTCCTTGGCGAGCCGGCGCACCAGCGGCGACACGACAGCGATCCGGCCGCCGTTCTTGCGTCCTGCCGGTTCCGACTCCGGCTCAGCAACGGGAGTAGCACCGGCGCGATTGGGAGCAGTCCCATTTGCGGGGGCCACAACCGGCGCGACGTGCACGCGCGGCGGCGCGGCCGCGTGCCCGCCGAACCCGCTCACCACGCGCCGCCGCCGAACCCCGGTGCTCTCGGTGGTCCCGTACCCGACCAGAACAGCCCCGGACTTCGTGGCGCCAGACTTCGAGTCGCCAGACTTCGCAGCCCCGGCCTTCGCCGCACCGTTGCGGGCCTCGGCATCAAGCCGTGCCCGGTCGGCGGGTTCCTCCGGCGCCGGGCCCAGCTTGTCGGGCCCGTTATCAGCAGTCGTGGCGATGCTGATCAGCGGCTTCCCGACGTCGATGACGTCCCCGACCGCCCCGTACAGTTCAACGACCTCGCCGACGTAAGGGCACGGCACCTCCACCGAGGCCTTCGCCGTCTCGACCTCGCACACCACCTGGTCGACGCCGACGTGCTCGCCCACCGCCACATGCCAGGCGATGATCTCGGCCTCGGTCAGCCCCTCGCCGAGGTCCGGCAGCAGGAACTCGCGAGTGCTCACCGGTCCTCCCACTGCAAGGACGCCACCGCGTCCAGGATCCGGTCCACCGACGGCAGGTGGTGCCGCTCCAGCTTCGGCGGCGGGTACGGGATGTCGAAGCCGGTCACCCGGCGCACCGGGGCCTCCAGCCAGTGGAAGCACCGCTCCGAGACCCGTGCCGCGATCTCCGCGCCGGTCCCGCCGAAGCCGACGGCCTCGTGGATCACCACCGCGCGCCCGGTCTTGCGCACCGAGGCGGTGACGGTCGCGTCGTCGAACGGCACGAGCGAGCGCAGGTCCACGACCTCCAGGTCGTAGCCCTCGGCCGCGCCGGCCTCGGCCGCCTCCAGGGCGGTCTGCACCGTCGGGCCGTAGGCGATCAGCGTGGCATCAGTACCCTGACGCCGTACCGCGGCCTGCCCGATCCGCTGTCCGGTCGCCTGCCCGGTCCCCGACCCGCTCGCGGCCAGCGCGTCGATCGTGTCCTTGGACCAGTACAGCCGCTTGGGCTCCATGAAGATCACCGGGTCGTCGGACTCGATCGCCGCGCGCAGCAGCGTGTACGCGTCCGACACCGTCGCCGGGGTCACCACGTGCAGGCCGGGGGTGGCGACGAAGTAGCCCTCGGAGGAATCCGAGTGGTGCTCCACGCCGCCGATCCCGCCGCCGTAGGGCACCCGCACGACCACCGGCAGCGGCAGCTGTCCGCGGGTCCGGTTCCGCATCTTCGCCAGGTGCGAGAAGATCTGCTCCAGCGCCGGATAGGAGAACGCGTCGAACTGCATCTCGACCACCGGCCGGAAGCCGTACATCGCCATGCCGATCGCGGTGCCCATGATGCCGGCCTCGGCCAGCGGCGTGTCGAAGCAGCGGTTCTCGCCGAACTCGCGGGTCAGGCCGTCGGTGACGCGGAACACGCCGCCGAGTACGCCGACATCCTCGCCGAAGACGACCACCCGGTCATCGGCGCCCATCGCGTCGCGCAGCGCCTGGTTCAGGGCCTTGGCCAGGGGGATCGCGGTGTTGGTCGCACCGTCCAGGGTCGCGGTCATCGGCCGGCCTCGCTCTCGGCGTCACTCTGTTCGGCGTCGAGCTGCTCGGCATCGAGCTCGGCCTGCAACGCGGCGGCCTGCTCCAGCAGCTGCGGCGTGGGCTCGGCGTAGACGTGCGCGAACAGCTCGCGGTGGTCCACCTCCGGCTCCTGGCCGAGCCGGGCCCGCATTTCGGCGGCCAGGTCCTCAGCGGCCTGATTCGCCTCGGCCACCACCTCGTCGGTCAGCAGACCCGCGGCCCGCAGGTACGTCTGCAACCGGGCCAGCGGGTCGCGCACCTTCCAGTACTCGACCTCTGATTCGTCCCGGTACCGGCTGGCGTCGTCGGCGTTCGTGTGCGCCTGCATCCGGTAGGTCACGGCCTCGATCAGCGTCGGCCCCTGGCCGCGCCGGGCCCGCTCGGCGGCCTCGGCGACCACGTGCCGCACCGCGATCACGTCGTTGCCGTCCACCCGCACGCCGGCCATGCCGTAGCCGACCGCCTTGTGCGCGAGCGCGGCGGCGTGCGTCTGCTTGGCCAGCGGTACCGAGATCGCGTACTGGTTGTTCTGCACGAAGAAGATGGCAGGGGCCTGATAGACCGCCGCGAAGTTCAGCGCCTCGTGGAAGTCCCCCTCCGAGGTCCCGCCGTCGCCGCAGAACGCCAGCGCCACGGTGTCCTCACCGGCCAGCTTGGCGGCCAGCGCGAGCCCGGCGGCGTGCGGGCCCTGGGTGGCCAGCGGCGTGGTCTGCGGGGCGGTGCGCCACTGCTGCGGGTCGTAGCCGCAGTGCCAGTCGCCGCGCAGCAGGGTCAGGGTCTGCACCGGGTCGATGCCCCGGGTCACCAGCGACACGCAGTCGCGGTAGGTCGGGAAGAACCAGTCGGTGGACCGCAGCGCCAGGATCGCGCCGATCTCGCACGCCTCCTGGCCGAACGAGGAGGGGTAGACGGCCAGCCGGCCCTGCCGGACCATCGTGGTGGCCTGCACGTCGAAGCGGCGGCCGATCACCATGGCCCGCCAGGTCGCCAGCAGCTCCTTCGGCTCCAGCTCAAGGGCGTCGTCACGCAGCGCGCCGGACAGCGCGCCGTGCTCGTCGAGGTACTGCAGGGGCGAGGGGTCCAAGATCGTGTCGAACCCCAGGGGAAAGCCCGACCCGGTCTTGTCGGGCGTGGCTAGAACGGTCACGTCGTCTCCATTGACACGTGTCGGAAGTGCTTCGGCTGTGTGATGCCGATTCTTTGTTCGGCAGACACCGCCTGACCAGTAAGCACGCAAGATCGGAGACAATTGGATGCATGAGTGCCGCCAACCCGAACCAACCGTCCACCCTGGATGACACCGACCGCCGAATCGTCCACCTGCTCCAGCAGGACGGCCGGATGTCCATGCGCGACCTGGCCGCCGCCGTCCACGTCTCCCGGGCCCACGTCTACACCCGGGTGAAACGCCTGCTCGACGACGGGGTGATCCGCCGCTTCACGATCCAGGTCGACCCCGAACGCGTCGGCTTCAGCACCTCGGCCTACCTGACCATGAAGGTCGAACAGAACAGCTGGCGGCAGATCCGCGACAGCCTGGCCGCCCTGCCCTGGGTCGAGCACGTGGCGCTGGTCAGCGGCGACTTCGACGTCCTGCTGCTGGTCCGCAGCGCCTCCAACAAGACGCTGCGGGACCTGGTCTTCGCGCACATCCAGAACATGCCGGGCGTCCGCTCCACCCGCACCCTGCTGGTCTTCGACGAGACGGACCACCTGCCGGCGCTGCCAGGCGACCCGGAGTTGGTGCTGGAGCCCAGGAGCAGGACAAGTGAGTCTGACGAGTGAGTCAAGCCGGCAGCAGCGCCAGGACCCGCTCCTCAGCGATCTCGTCGCCGTACTTGCTCACCAGCTCATCGGCCACCCGGGTGAAGCGCGGCTCGGAACGCTCGAACACCCGGGCCTCGTAGCGCCGCCGAACCGAGTCGCCGTCGTCGTCGGGCAAGTCGGCGACGACCCGCTCGCCGTCGGCGATGGCGCAATCCCCGGCCAGCACATACACGCAGTCATCGCTGTCCGGGCCGACATACCGCATCCGACACCCGTTCCCGGCAGCCGCGTCCGCATCGAGGTCCACGTCGCCGGAGGCGACCGCCAGCAGCATGCGCTCCTCGAACCCGTGCCCGACCTGGTCCCGCAGGAAGCGGAACGCCTCACTGACCACGTGGCCGGGTGGTGAATCCTCCGCCACACAGATCTGTGGCGCGTCGTCAGACCTGCGATACAACGGGAACACCGCCGTCAGCAGGACATCGTCGGCCTGGTAGCAGGTCACGCCCGGCAGCCAGGACACGAGCGTCACCTCGAACCGGGAGCGGGCGGACTCGGTCAGGGTCTTGCGGAACTGGTAGAGGTGGCAGAGATTCGCCTTCACCCGCTCCACGTAATCCTGCGGGTTCTCAAAAGCCGCGGTGAGCGCTTCGGCACGCAACCCGACCTCGATGGCCTGCGGCTCCATGAGGACGATCTCCACCCGGCCGCCGGCGTCCTGCAACAGCCGCCGGAACGCGACCACGGCACGCTCCCGCAGCTCGGGCTCGAGCAGGAAGCCGATGCACGCGTCCTGGATCCGGACCAGCTGCTTGGCCTCCTCCACCGCACGCAGGTAGCGCCGTGTCGGAAACTCCGGGAACTCCTGACCCACGCAGGTGTCGACGGCGGTCGTGGGCCGGTGGGCCGGCCGACGCGCGACCACGGCCAGCACCGCGAGCGCCGCGATCGACGCCCACAGCAGGGACGCCATCGACGCGGACGCGACGCTCCATTGGCCGCGCCACGTAGTGGCAGCGGTGAAGAACGCCGTGGCCGCGGTGATCCCGGCGGCCGTCGCCATCTCGACCGGGCTGTAGCCCCGCCTCATCGCGCCACCCCCACGCCTGTGACCGAGCCCTGATAAGGGTTCGGTACTGGGGGATGTTAGTCGCCAACGCGGCACAAGGCACGCTCCTAGGAATTTCCCTGCCCGACCGCGCGGATATCAGGGCACTGTTCCAAGAAGGAAGAAGGGCGGACGGTCGGGCGTGTGGTACTTCACTTCCCAGGCCTGGTCCAGTTCGGCTTGTAAGTGGTCCTGGGTACGCGGGTCCACCGCCTTCGGCGACCAGGTGCTCTGCTCGCCGCAGTGCCGCCACGTCACGGAGTCGCAGTTCGCCACGAACGCCCGGTCATCGCGATCGGTGACGGCCACGAACACCTCGCCGCGGTGCCGCAGGAAGCGCACCCCCTCGATCTCCCGGTCGCCGGCGGGGTCGTGCACCACCAGCGTCCCAGTGCGGTGTTCGGCCAGCGGCAGACCGCTCCGCCGGATCTCGTCGTAGTCCCCGTCGCACTGTCGCGAGTGCAAAGACCCGGGCGCCATGTCGACGTACAGGGCGTCCTGCGACCGCTGGTCCCCCACCAACCCGCACACGAGGTTCGAGTCGTCGACCCGGTAGGACGCGTAGGACGGCGGTTCTTTGTACAGCCATATCCAGACCCGGGCGCGGTGCGCGGCCGGCAGACCGGCCACGAAGACCTCGAACTTCCCGAGGGTACTCTCGGCGATCCGCTCCTGCTGCGTCTCAGTGCGGTTCAGACGCTTGGCACGCTCTTTCATAGACGGCGACAGCGGGCAGAGAAAGGCGGCTTCCAGGACGAATTCGCCATGGCGCGCCAGCCGATCGGCCAAAATCTCGAACATCCGCGGGCCGTTCTCCGGATCGGTCGCGACCGCACAGATCGTGTCCACGATCCGCACCCTGCGGTTCGCCCCGGCCAGCCGCTCGATGAGCAGCGGCTGTGGCAGCCCTTCGTAGTCAGCCGAAGACGCCTGCGTTCTGCGCGCCTTACCGAGGCTGAGCCAGTCCACGTGCGCCAGCTGGGTGAGCGCGCCGATCGCGCAGAGACTGGTCGCGCTGAAGCACGCGACCTGCGCCGCGCCGTGCACGAAGGGATCGGTGCAGAGCAGAACGATCGCCGCGGAACCCAGGCTCATGAGCGTGCGCCGCGCCGAGGTGTCATCCTCGGGCCGCTTCACGGGCTTCCCGGTCACGATCGCCGTCCGCGGGATCGAGCCGATATGTGCATGCTGTCGCCTTTCAAGGGCGCAACCGAACGATAGCTCAGCGTACTTATACCGGCGGCCTGCTGCGAAATCCGTCTGACCACCCGGGCGTCCGGGCGTCGCGGAACCTGCCGACCCTCCACGATGCCACACCGGGCGCACGCAAAACGGCGGTTTCTCCTTGTGTCGCAAGGAGAACCCGCCGTCACGCCGCGCGCTTCACCCGATCGTCGGCGCCGCCTCCCGGACCGTGATGTCCACCAGCACTCCCCCGAACGCCCCAACGGCCCCCGCCGATCCGATCAGCGCCCCCCGAACAACAGCACGAAGCCGGTCACGAACACCGCGAGCGAGCAGCCTCGGAGGCTGCCAGCAGGCCGACGGCGCTGGGGGCCCCGTCGGCCTGCCGTTCGGTGCCGCGAGCGGTGAGCACCATTCCTGAGGCACCGTAAGGGTTTTCGGCCTTGTCTTCAGCTCTGGCCGAAACGCCGGCGAACATCCTGGCCGCCGCCCTGACGTCCCCGGCCGGCACCCCGCACTCCGCCTGGACCCGCTCGGTCCAGCACCGCTGCGCCTCGACCCGCGCCATCCGGTGGTCCGGGCGGCGATGAACGCCTCGTCGAGCAGATGTTCGGCGATCAAGACGGGCAGCAGCCCGGCGGCCAGCGCGGCATCCGTGCCGGGGACCGGGCCCACGACGATCAGCCGGCCGGTCCACACCGAAGGCCCGCTGCGAGGCCGCGGCGGTGCTCATGCAGAAACCGGCCGTTGTCGTCGATGTGCGGGATCTGCAACACGACGCGGGCGAACTTGCCCAGCGAGTACGCCTTCTCGTGGGTCAGAGCACCGCCGCCGAAGACGCCGACCGCGTCGCGTGCGTGCTCGGTGCCGATCGCGGCCAGCCGGTCGGCGGCGAAGTCCAGGCTTCGGCCCGGGTCGCCGACTCCAGCTCCGAGCCGCCTCCGAGCCGCGCTCACTGCGGCCTCGGCGCGGGTGCGAAACGCGAGCGCGGACCGTCTTACCACCCCGTAGCCGGTCGGCAACACCACCGTAATCGGGCGTGGAGATAGTGCGGCGCATGGACACCACGACAATCGAATCGGACACACCGGGTTCACCGACGGGTGTGCCGATCGCCGCGCAGGCCGGAGCGCTCCCCGAACCCCTGGTCGGCTGCGTCGTAGCGATCACCTCTGACCGGCGCCGGGAGGAGTTGGGGGCGATGCTGCGGCGGCGTGGGGCGGAGGTCATGACGGCGCCGACCATGCGCGTCATCCCGCTGACCGACGACCGGGTGCTGCGGGCCGCGACCGAGGAGTGCCTGCGCGGGCCGCTGGACTACGCGGTGGCGACCACCGGGATCGGCTGGCGGGCGTGGATCTCCACGGCCGAGGGCTGGGGTCTGGCCGAGCCGCTGTCGGCGGTGCTGGCCACGGCCACGCTGGCCGCGCGCGGGCCGAAGGCGACCGACGCGATCCGGCAGTGTGGGATGCGCGAAACCTATTCGCCGCCGTCGGAGTCCTCCACCGAGCTGCTGGCCTGGCTGCTGGCCCAGGACCTGGCCGGCTCCCGGATCGCGGTGCAGCTGCACGGCAGCGCCGACACCGCGTTCCTGGACGCGCTGCGCGGCGCCGGCGCCGAGGTGGTGCCGGTGCCGGTGTACCAGTGGGGACCGCCGCAGGACACGGCGGCGGTGGCCCGCCTGGTGGACGCGGTGGTGCGGCGGCAGGTGCACGCGGTGGCGTTCACCTCGGCCCCGGGCGCGGCGGCGTTCCTGGCGGCGGCGGAGAACGACGGCAGCCTGACCCGGGTCGTGGACGCGATGCAGGCGGACGTGCTGGCGGCGTGCATCGGCCCGGTCTGCGCGGCGCCGCTGGAAGCGCACGGCATCACCCCGGTCTGGCCGGACCGCGGCCGCCTGGGCTCACTGGCTCGGATAATCACCCAGGACCTCCCGCCGCGCGTCCGCCGCCGCCTGAACACGCCCGGCCGCGACATCGTGGTGCAGGGCAACGCGGTCCTGATCGACGGCCGCCCGGTCCCGCTGTCGCCGCTGCCGGCCGGCGTGCTGCGCGAGCTGGCCCGGCAGCCCGGCCGGGTGCTGAGCCGGGCCGAGCTGCTGCGCCGGGTGTGGACCGGGATGCGGCGGGACGAGCACGCGGTGGAGGCGACGGTCGCACGGCTGCGGACGTCGCTCGGGGAGCACGCGGATGTGGTGGCGACGGTGACGAAGCGCGGGTACCGGCTGGCCGTGGAGCCGAGCTGAGGCGGGGGGCGGCACGGCGTGGCGCAGGGCGGCGCGCTGAGCTGAGGCGGGGCGAGGCGGAAAATCCCAGGCCCCGGCGCGCGGGCCCTGGCATCCTGCCTGAATGACCTCGCTCAGCTTTGACAACGTCCCGCCACCCGACCTCCCGGTCCCGGATCCGATCCGCGAGGCCGGGGCCGGTCGCGTGATCGTCCCGGTCTGGCACAACGAGGGCGCCTCGACCTTCCGGCTCGGTTCCGGGCCAGACGCCCGCTACGCGAAGTGGGCCCCGGTCGGCAGCGAGGTGGACCTGGCCGGCGAGGCGGCGCGGATGCGGTGGGCCGGGGCGTTCGTACTCGTGCCGCGGGTGTTGGAACAGGCGGCGAACGCCGACGGCACCTGGCTGATCACCGCCGCGCTCGACGGCGAGATGGCGGTCACCGAGCGCTGGAAACAGGACCCTGCGACAGCCGTGCGGGTCATCGGGGAGTCCCTGCGCGTCTTCCACGACGCGCTGCCCGTCGCCGAGTGCCCGTTCAGCGCCTCCGCCGAGGAGCGGGTCGCCGAGGCCGAACACAACGCCGCGCAGCGTGCGCAGCGCACCCTGCACACCGATTTCGCCGGACTCGGCTACGCCGACGCGCTGAAGCGGGTCGCCGACCTCCCGCCGGTCGACAAGCTCGTGGTCGGCCACGGCGACGCCTGCGCGCCGAACACCCTGCTGTCCGCCGACGGCCGGTTCGCCGGGCACGTGGACCTCGGCGACCTCGGCGTCGCGGACCGGTGGTCGGACCTGGCGATCGCGACGTGGTCGACCACGTGGAACTACGGCGACGGCTGGGAGGAGCCGCTGCTGGACGCGTACGGGATCGCGCCGGACCCCGAGCGCACCGAGTACTACCGGCTGCTGTGGGAGGTCGGGCCCTGAGCCAGGGTCGGCCCCTGGCCCACGCTCGGTCCCTGAGCCGCAGCCCCCGCGTGGACCGTGGCCCAAGTGCGAGCCGCCATCGGTCCCTGAGCCACGACCGCCTCCGGCTGCGGCCGTGCGGCCGGCCCGAGGATGCGCCAGCGCTCGATCAGCAGCGGGATCAGGACGTTCCGCCACACCTCGAGATCGACCTGCCCGCTGGTCATCCCGCCGCGCGCCAGTTCCTCGCGGTAGATGCGGTCCGTGGTCGGGTCGTCGAAGGTGTTGCCGGTGAGCCATCGGAAAGAGGACCGCAGGATCTCCACCAGGTCGCGCTCGGCGGTGGGCAGCATCTGTTTCGCCAGCATCGTCCGCAAGGACCGCCACACGTAAGGGTCCCCGCGCAGGCCCCAGGCCGCGGGTTCCGGTTCGAAGAGGTCGGCGATGGTGCCGACCGGCGCGAGCTCATCGATCATGTCGCGTACTTTCCTTCAGTCACCACGTCTAACGCAGATCTTCCCGAATCTGCCCGCGGGCGACAAGGTCTTGCGGGCTGAAAACTTAGTGAGAAATCCAGTACCGTGGATCGCGTGAACACCGGACCGGCCCTGGGCCACGCACGGATCGGCGACCCGGTGGCTGGCTGAGCACGCCGTGGGTGCGGAGCCGGCACCCCTTACGCGTGGCACGCGGACCTCCCAGCACTCGTGCACCTGCCGACGAGTCCCGCTGGAAACCCGAATCCCTTGAGGTCACATGCCCGCGTCGTTCAACCACACCATCATCGCGTCCAAGAACCGGACCGAATCAGCACGCTTCTTCCGCGAACTCCTCGAAGCCGCCGAGGCGCCGTCCTGGGGCCCGTTCGCGAACATCCAACTCGCCGACGGCGTCCTGCTGCAGTTCGCCGAACCGCCGGTCGGGATCCAGATGCAGCACTACGCTTTCCTGCTCGACGACGACCTGTTCGACCGCGCCTACCAGCGGCTGTGCGAGGCCGGGATCGAGCACTTCGCCGATCCGCAGATGCGGCTCCCGGGCGAGATCAACCACGAGCACGGCGGGCGCGGTGTCTACTTCCTGGACCCGGCCGGCCACGGGATCGAACTGATCACGCGGCCCTACCTGTAGCAGGAGCTGACAGCGAACTAACAGCACAGGGTCCTGATAGCACAGGGTCCTGATAGCACAGGGTCCTGATAGCACAGGGTCCTGATAGCTCGACTGGCCACCACAGTAGGCCACGGCGGCTCAGCGGCTCGGCGGACCGACCGGCCACAGGCGGCGCTGATCAGTCTCCCGGCCCTGCCGATCAGCGCCGCCGCAGCCCGTCGAACACCACGTGCGTCACCGCGGACGCGACGTCGTCCGCGGACCACCGGCCGGGCCCGGGCCGGTACCACTCCACGACCGAGTTCACCATCCCGAACACCAGCCGCGAGGCCAGCCGCGGATCCAGATCCGTACGCAGCGCCCCGGCCGCCGCCGCGCGCTCCACGAACCCGGCCAGCCGCTGGTCGATCGCCCGCCGCGAGGCCTGCGCGGCCCGCTCGGCCTCGGTGTTCCCGCGTACCCGCAGCAGCAGGGTCACATAGGGCAACTCATCGACCAGGATCTGGACCGCGCGAAACACCGCCTGTTCCACCCGGTCCAGTTCCCCGTCCGGCAGCGCCTCCAGCGTGTCCAGCGAGGCGTTCAGGGCGTCCAGGGCCCGGTTGACGCCGCGGGTCAGCAGCTCCTCCTTGCCCTTGACGTGGTGGTAGATCGAGGACTTGGTGATCCCCGCCGCCCGCGCCAGGTCCTCCATGCTGGTCCCGTCGTAGCCGCGCTCGTTGAACACGGTGACGGCGACTTCCAGCAGGGAGTCCGGTGTGTAGGTGGCGCGCCGCGCGGCGGCGCCGGTCTGGGCGCGCTGGGAGTCCTGGACTCGCTGCGAGCTCTGCGTGTTCTGAGAATTCATCGGAACCTGTTGTAGATCATTTTTCGCCGCCTCGCATATCGAGGATCCGTTGTGCCTTGCCTTGCGAACGTTCCAGCGCCCCCGGGTCCAGCACGTCGACCGTGACCGTGACGCCGAACCGCTCCTTCACGCCGAACGCCAGCCGCGAGGCGGCCGCGTCCCGGTCCACCGAAGCCTCGCGCGCCTCGACCCGCACGCACAACTCGTCCAGCCGTCCCGGGCGGGTCAGCACACAGACGAAGTGCGGCGCGAGCCCGGCGATCGTCAGCAGCTCCTCCTCGATCTGGCTGGGGAACACGTTGACGCCGCGCACGATCATCATGTCGTCGCTGCGTCCGGTGATCCGCTCCATCCGCCGCATCGGCCGGCTCAGCCCGGGCAGCAGCCGGGTCAGGTCGCGCGTGCGGTAGCGGATGACCGGCATCGCCTCCTTGGTCAGCGAGGTGAAGACCAGCTCGCCCTGCGCGCCGTCCGGCAGCACCTCGCCGGTGCCCGGATCAACGATCTCCGGGTAGAAGTGGTCCTCCCACAGGTAGGTGCCGTCCTTCTCGGCGACGTCCTCGTTGCCGACGCCGGGGCCCATCACCTCGGAGAGCCCGTAGATGTCCACGGCGTGCACGGCGAGCCGCTCCTCGATCTCGGCGCGCATGGCGTCGGTCCACGGCTCGGCGCCGAGCACCGCGACCCGCAGCGAGGTGGCGGCCGGGTCAATACCCTGTTTCACCATCTCGTCGATGATGGCCAGCAGGTAGGACGGCGTCACGCAGATCGCGTCCGGCTCGAAGTCCTGGATCAGCCGCACCTGCCGCGCGGTCTGCCCGCCGGAGATCGGGATCACGGTGGCGCCCAGCGCCTCGGCGGCGTAGTGCACGCCGAGCCCGCCGGTGAACAGGCCGTAGCCGTAGGCGACGTGGACCCGGTCGCCGGGCCGGACGCCGGCGGCACGCAGCGAACGCGCGCCGACCGAGGCCCAGTTCTCCAGGTCGGTCTTGGTGTAGCCGACGACGGTGGCCTTGCCGGTGGTGCCGGACGAGGCGTGGATCCGGGCGACCTGCTCGCGCGGCACGGCGAACATGCCGAACGGGTAGTTGTCGCGCAGGTCCTTCTTCGCGGTGAAGGGGAAGTGTTTCAGGTCGGCCGGCTTTTTGAAGTCGCGCGGGTGCACGCCGGCTTCATCGAAGGCTGACTTGTAGTGCGGGACGTTGGTGTAGGCGTGGTTCAGGGTCCACGCCATGCGCTCGGTTTGCAGAGCCCTGAGTTCTTCGACGGACATCCGCTCGGCGTCGTCGTGGGCCGGCGCGGGAATCTCCGGGAGCGGATTCACGCCGCACGCTCCAGCAGCACGGCGATCCCCTGCCCGACGCCGATGCACATCGTGGCCACGGCGTAGCGGGCCTGGCGCTCGTTCAGTTCCAAGGCCGCGGTGAGGGCCAGCCGCGCGCCGGAGGCCCCGAGCGGGTGCCCGAGGGCGATGGCGCCGCCGTTGGGGTTGACGTGGGAGGCGTCATCGGGCAGTCCCAGTTCCCGCAAGACAGCCAACGACTGCGCGGCGAAGGCCTCGTTCAGCTCGACGACGTCGATGTCGCCGATCCCGAGTTTGGCCCGCTCCAGCAGGCCGCGGGTGGCCGGGACCGGGCCGATGCCCATGATGCGCGGCTCGACGCCGGCGGTGTGCGAGGTGACGACCTTCGCCAGTGGCGTCAGGCCGTACCGCTCCACGGCTTGCCCGGAGGCGACGAGCAGCGCCACGGCGCCGTCGTTGACGCCGGAGGCGTTGCCGGCGGTGACGGTGCCGCCCTCGCGGAACGGCGTGCCGAGCTTCGCGAGCGCTTCCAGCGACGTGCGGCGCGGGTGCTCGTCCCGGTCGACGACGACCGGATCGGCCTTGCGGCGCGCAATGCTGATCGGCGAGATCTCCTTGGCCAGCCGGCCGTTCTCCTGGGCCAGCAGCGCGCGCTCCTGGGAGCGGACCGCGAACGCGTCCTGGTCCTCGCGGCCGACGTGGAAGTCCTCGGCGACGTTCTCGGCCGTCTCCGGCATGGAGTCGATGCCGTACTGCTTCTTCATCAGGGGATTGACGAACCGCCAGCCGATGGTGGTGTCGAAGACGTCGGCGCTGCGCGCGAAGGCGGTGTCGGCCTTGCCCATCACGAACGGCGCCCGCGACATCGACTCGACGCCGCCGGCCACGACGAGGTCCGCCTCGCCGAGCCGGATCTGCCGCGCGGCCTGCACCAGCGCCTCCAGCCCCGATCCGCACAGCCGGTTGACCGTGGCGCCGGGCACCGTCACCGGCAGCCCGGCCAGCAGCGACGCCATCCGCGCCACGTCGCGGTTGTCCTCACCGGCCTGGTTGGCGTCGCCGAGGAAGACCTCGTCAACGGCCTCGCCCGGTATCTGCGGGACGCCGGCGAGCAGTTCGCGGATGACGTGCGCGGCGAGGTCGTCGGGGCGGACGGACGCCAGGGCGCCGCCGTAGCGGCCGAAGGGGGTGCGGGTGCCGGTGACGAGGTAGGCGTCGGTCATGCTGGGTCCTTGTCGGGGTCGTTCTGAGTACGGTCGTGTTCCTTCAGGAGGTCGGGTTCCTTCAAGAGGTCGTGTTCCTTCAGGAAGTCGTCGAACAGCGTGTCGGCCTCGGAGTCCTTCGCGAGTTCCTCGATCAGCGCGGCGCCGGGTGCGCGCCTGAGCGGCGCGTCCATGAGCCGGTCGGCGTGAGCGAGTTGCCGCAGCAACGGCGAGGCGCGGTAGCGGCCGTCGCGATAGACGTCCTCGAGGTTGTCGAGGACTTCGCAGACGTAGCCGAATCCCAGGTCGGCGCCCCACTCCAGCGGACCCTTGGGGTAGTTGACCCCGAGCTTCATGGCGGTGTCGATGTCTTCCTCATCGGCGTCGCCCCGATAGAGCGCGTCCACGGCTTCGTTCACCAGGCGTGCGACCGTACGGGTCACGACCAGGCCGGGGACGTCTTCCAGGACCACGACCTGCTTCCCCAGACCCTGCAGGAATGCGATGGTCTCCTGCAGCTCCACGTTCGGGGTGTCGGCGGCGGGGGCGATCGCGACGGTCGACATTCCGTCGGGATCGATCACGATGTCCAGCAGGATCCGGCCGTCGCCGTAGGAGGTCGCGGTCTTGCCGTGGCTGCGGTGGAGCTTCGGCGCGGGATACCGGTCCAGACCGAGCGGGTCCTCGTAGCGCGGCGCGGCCTTCTCCACCCCCTCGCCGTACTCGTAGAACCCGCGCCCGCTCTTGCGCCCCAGCCGCTTCGCCGCGACGTGCTCCTTCTGCGTCCACGCCGGGGTGTAGCGCGGGTCGTAGCCGGTCGCCTCCCAGACCGAGGTCGAGACCGCGAGGTTCACGTCGAGCCCGATCATGTCCATCAGCTCGAACGGGCCCATCTTGAAGCCGCCGCTCTCGCGCAGGACCGCGTCGATGGTCGCGAAGTCGGCCGCCTGCTCCTCGTAGGCGCGCAGGGCCTCGGCGTAGAAGGGCCGGGCGACGCGGTTGACGATGAAACCGGGGGTGGAGCGGCAGTGGACCGTGGTCTTGCCCCAGGCCTGGGCCAGGGCGGCGACGGCCGCGCTGATCGCGGGGGCGGTGGCCAGGCCGTCGATGATCTCGACCAGCGGCATCAGCGGCGCCGGGTTGAAGAAGTGCATGCCGACCAGGCGCTCGGGCTCGCGCAGGCCGCCGGCGATGGCGCTGATGGACAGCGAGGAGGTGTTGGTCGCCAGCAGGCAGTCCACGCCGACGATCCCCTCCAGCTCGGCGAACAGCTTCTGCTTCACGCCGAGGTCTTCGACCACCGCCTCGATGACCAGGACGGCGTCTTTGAGCTTGGCCGGTGCCTCGATCGCGCGCAGCCGGTCCTTGCCCGCTTGAGCTTCCTCAGCGTCGATCCGGCCCTTCGCGGCGAGCGAATCCAGGCGCTTGCCGATGCTCTTGACGGCCCGCGCCGCAGCCCCGTCGACCGCGTCGTAGACCGCTACCGTGTGCCCGGCCTGTACGGCCAACTGGGCGATTCCGGCGCCCATGGTGCCGGCGCCGATCACTCCGACGAGTGACCCGCTCGACTCGCTCCCCACCGTGGTCCCCACCATCGACGTTCGCTCCTTCCCAGGCCGCGGCTGCCGGGCGGTGGCCCACCCTGGAACCGACCGACCGTTCGGTCTACTCTAGAACCCGTCAGGGCCGCCACACCAGCATCCCGGGAGTCGATGATGACCGCCACGGCCGAGCAATTCACCGTCCGCCACCGCGAAACCCTCGGGCGGGCGGTGGAGGCGATCCGCGAACGCGCCTTCTGGACGCCCTACCCGGAGATCCCCAAGGCCTACGGGGAGGAGGCCGGGCCGGCCGGCAAGGCGGCCTACGAGGGCTACCTGAACCGGCCGTTCCCGCTGGCCCAGCCCGGGACCGACGAACTGGTCGGGGGCGAGAAGTCGCCGTACGGCGTGGCGCTGGGCGTCACCTACCCGCACCCGGACCTGGACGTGCTGCTGCCGGCGATGCAGCGGGCGATGCCGAAGTGGCGCGACGCCGGCCCCGAGGCGCGGGCGACGGTGCTGATCGAGGCGCTGGCCCGGCTGAACGCCCGGACCCACGAGATCGCGCACGCCGTGCACCACACCTCCGGCCAGGCCTTCGGCATGGCGTTCCAGGCCGGCGGGCCGCACGCGCAGGACCGCGGGCTGGAGGCGGTGGCGTACGCCTACGCCGCGCAGACCGCGCAGGTCGCGGCCGCCGAGTGGGAGAAGCCGCAGGGGCCGAAGCCCTCGCTGCACATGACCAAGAAGTTCACCGCCGTCCCGCGCGGGATCGGGCTGGTCATCGGCTGCAACACCTTCCCGACCTGGAACAGCTACCCGGGCCTGTTCGCCTCGCTGGCCACCGGCAACGCGGTGGTCGTGAAGCCGCACCCGAACGCGATCCTGCCGCTGGCCATCTCGGTCGCGGTGCTGCGCGACACGCTGGCCGAGGCCGGCTTCGACCCGGACCTGGTGGCGCTGGCGGTGGAGAAGCCGGGCGAGGGGCTGGCCAAGACCCTGGCGACGCGCCCGGAGATCCGCGTCATCGACTACACCGGCTCCACGGAGTTCGGCGTGTGGCTGGAGCGCAACGCCCCGCAGGCCGTGGTCTACACCGAGAAGGCCGGGATCAACACGGTCATCGTGGACTCGGTGGAGGACTACAAGGGGATGCTGGGCAACCTGGCGTTCTCGTTCTCCCTCTACAGCGGCCAGATGTGCACCACCCCGCAGAACGTCTTCGTCCCGCGCGAGGGCATCACCGCCGGCGGCGAGCACAAGTCCTTCGACGACTTCGCCACCGACCTGGCCACCGCGGTCGACAAGCTCCTCGGCGACGACGCCCGCGCCAACGCCCTCCTCGGCGCGGTCTGCAACCCCGGCGTCACCGACCGCCTGAAGCAGGCGGAATCGGTCGGCAAGACCATCCTCGCCTCCCGCACCGTGAAGAACACCGAGTACCCCGACGCCGAGGTCCGCACCCCCCTCATCGCCGCCATCGACAGCACCGACACCGACGTCTACACCGGCGAATGGTTCGGCCCGATCAGCTTCCTGATCGCCGCCGACACCACCGACCAGGCCATCGACACCTTCCGCAAGACAGTCCGAGACCACGGCGCCATCACCGCCTCGGTCTACTCCACGGACGACGACGTCATCGCCAAGACCGAGGACGCGGCCCTGGACGCCGGCGTGAACCTGTCGGTCAACCTCACCGGCGGGGTGTACGTCAACCAGAGCGCGGCCTTCTCGGACTTCCACGCCACCGGAGCCAACCCGGCCGCCAACGCGGCGCTTTCGGACTTGGCCTATGTGGCGAGCCGGTTCCGGGTGGTGCAGTCGCGGCGGCATATCTAGCCCAGGTCAGAACCTAAGTACGACCCCCGGCCGGGAAACCGGCCGGGGGTCTTGTGCTGGAACGGATCCCGACCGGCACGTCGTTAACCACCGGACGGGCCTTGGGCGAGTTGGGCCAGCGTCCCGCGAAGCACGACAGAGTCAGGATGCTGAGGCCCGAGCAACCGCTCCTTCTCCTGCAGCACGCCGAGCAGCACTTGCCAGGCTTCACGCGACCTGCCCGCGGCGATGAGCAGCCGGCCGATCCGGTCTCGCAGCATCAGCACCCGCTGCTGGTCCGGATTCGGGAGCTGAAGCAGCAGCGGCAGGATCGACTGGTACTCCGCCAGAGCGCCTGAGACGTCGCCGCTTTGTTCCCGGCATTGTGCGGCCTGGAGGCGGAAGTTCAAGGCCTCGGCACTGTCTCGGCCGTGATCGGCGGCGGCGACCCGCGCCAGGCGGGTGAATTCGGTCTGCGCCGGGCCGAGGCGTCCGTCCAGGAGCAGGATCCTCGCGTACTGCTTGCGCAGGGACCGGACGACCGGACCGTGCGGGTCGTGGGTCCGCTCCGCTTGCGCCAGCGCCACAGCGAGGATCTGGACCGCGGGCGTGTATCGCCCTTCGCCGATCAGCTTCTCGGCCTCCGCGAGCGCCGTGGCGAGATCGACCTGCGCAGGCCGCGGCGGGACCAGGGGCGGTGCGCTCGCACCGCCGAGGCCGGGCCCGCCGCCGCTGGACCGAGGGTCGGGAGGCGGAGCCATCGGGACGTGGAACGGCCGCAGCGGATTGAACGGACTGTCCGTCGCCCGCGTCTCGGGTCGCGGCAGCATCGCCACGAGTCGCTGATGCACCTCGCGCGCCGACCCCGGCCGGGCTTGCGGCTGCTTCGCCAACAGCTCCAAGATCAGCTGCTCCAGCGCCTCCGGTAGGTCCGGACGGTGCGCGCGCACCGGTGTCGGTGCCTCCCCGGCATGCTTGGCGAACAGCGCGTACGGCGTCGGCGCCCTGAACACCGGCTCGCCGGTGAGCACCTCGTGCAGCACGCAGCCCAGCGCGTACAGATCGCTCTGCGGTCCGGCCAGTCCGGCCGACGCTTGTTCCGGCGCCATGTACCCAGGGCTGCCGAGGGACTCGCCGGTGCGCGTCAGCTTGCTCAGATCAGGGTCGAACACGGCCGCGACGCCCAGGTCGAGCAGGACCGCGGTGCCGTCCGGCCGCACCATCACGTTGCTCGGCTTCAGGTCCCGGTGCACCACCGGGATCGCGTGGACGACGGTCAGCACCGTCGCGATCTGGGCGCCGAGCGCCGCCGCGTGGGCCCACGGGATGTCCTCGTTCTCGGCGATGAAGTCCGCCAGGCTCATGCCGTCGATCCGCTGCATCACCAGGAACAGCTCGCCGCCGTCGCGGTCCGGGTCACGGCCGGCGTCGTGGATCGTGACCACGCCGGGGTGATCGACCCGGGCCAGGGCTCGGCATTCCCGCGCGAAGCGGCGCGCGAGTCCGGCGTCGGCTGAAAGCCGACCGGTCTGCGCGGCGAAGATGAGCTTGACGGCGACGTGGCGGTCGAGGCGTTCGTCGTAGGCACGCCAGACCTCGCCCATCCCGCCGCGGCCCAGGGGTACATCGAGGCGGTAACGTCCGGCGATCAGCCGGCCCTGGGTCATGCGCGGCCCTCATCGAGCATTTTTCGCAGCTCTCTGAGCTCCGCCTGCACCTCGGCCGCCGTGTCGTCGAGCGGTGGTCGCGTCGGCGCCGGCCAGGCCGGCGGCGGGCTGTAGCCGACAGGCGGCTGCTGACCGTCGTGCATCTGTGGGGCGAACTGGGGCAGCTGACCATACTGAGGATGCTGCCAGGACGTCGGCTGCCAGGGCGTCGGTTGCCAGGGCGTCGGTTGCCAGGGCGTCGGGCTATAGCCTTGCATCGCCGATCCCGCGCCGGATCGCTCGCGCAACGGTCGCGGGTCCTTGCTGGCGATGAAAGCGTGAACACTGGCGCCCAGGATGTACACGACCGTATAGGTTCCCGCAAACAACTGCGCGCCGCCGCCGCTGGACTTGCGGTCGCCCGGAACGACGATCAGCAAGGTGATGAACCCGGCGACCCCGGTCAGGAACACCGCGAACCAGATTTTCGCCCGGCGCTTGCGGGGGCGACGGAGCGCGAACACCATGGACGGAACCCACGCGGCTGTCCCGACGGAAACGATCGGTACCAACGCCCACAGCACGCGGATGATCAGCGCCGCGGCCTGGGAGGGCCGGAGCTGGGTGACGGCGCGCAGGCGACGCGGCGGCGATGGCGTGATCATGGCACGTCGAAGCGTATCGGGCTTCCAGGCCGCTCACCAAGGCGTCGCAGTACTCGATGTCACATCGTCACCACCGTGCACCGCCACGGCCGTTGCTGTCGTTCCCGCCGCGAGAGGCACCCTCACGCCTGCGGGAGCACCGTCCCCTCAGCCAGCGCGTCCGTGACCCCCTGCGCCAGCCGCTCCCCGAGCCCGGTCGCCAGGCGCAGCGCGTCGGTGAACTCTGCGACCCGCCGGAACGCGGCGGCATAAGCACGCTGACTCTCCAGCGGCAGCCGCGGGAGCGGTGCCTTGCGGACGTCCATGCGGCTGACCGTCGAGGCGTGGCTGACCGCCTGCCGCGCCGCTGTGTCGCTGCGCAGGAAACCCGCCACGAACCAAGCCTCCAGCTGCGTCGGATCAGTCCGCAGGACGGCGACCCCCCGTGCGGCGACCGTTCCGACCATCGCGTCCCCCGCACCCACGACGTCCGCCTGCCCGATGGCCCCGCCGAACAACGGCACCACCACGTCTCCGGCCTCGATCACCGCCTCCGCGACGAACGCCAACGCCCCGCTGCGCGCCAGGTCCGCGAGCGTCGTCATCGGCCACGGCGGACCCGCGCTCGGCTCGCGCTCCGGTCCCAGATCCGGAAGCAGGGCACCGAGCCGCGCCAGCTCCGAATCGACGGTCGCGCGACTGTGGACCAGGTGCGCGCGTCCGAGGCCGGTGTCGGGGTGGGGGACGTGGCGCGCCGGGCTCAGGTCGACGGCGTCGTCGAGCAGGTCGATGATCGGCGACGCCGCGCTGAGGCCGGGCGTGGCCGTGAACGCGTCCGGATCGGCGTCGAACGAAAGCCACGCGTCCCTGATCCGCTCCGACGTCCGCGTGCTCGGCGTCGGGCCGGAGCGCTGCGCGTCGGATTCGTCCACGAACAGCACACGGCTCGGCGCCGGAGACGACAAGTCGGGCCGTCGCAGGATCCACAGATGCATCGGCAATCCGTGCGGCGCAGCGGATCCAGGCGGAAGCCCGACGACAGCCCGCAGCGCGCCGTGCCGCAGCAACTCGGCCCGCACTCGCCGACCGGGGCGCCGCGCGGCGACCGAGGGCGGCAACAACAACACGGCCGTTCCGCCGGGCCGAAGCCGGGCCAGCGCGTGCTGCACCCAGGCCAGTTCCGGCTCGCCGCGCGGCGGCATGCCGTACTCCCAGCGCGGATCGTAGGCGAGCGTGTCCACGCCCCAGCCGCGCTGATTGGTCGGCGGCTGAGAAAGGACGGCGTCGGCCGCGCGATCGCGAAAGGCGTCGCTGAGCAGTGCCTCGCCGGCACGGATGTCGACCTCGGCCTCGGGAGACAGGAGCGCCAGGCCCGTCCTGGCCAGGGACGCCAGTGCCGCATCAGATGTCTCGCCGAGCAGAATCACGGCTGAACCATCGCCCGCGGCCGGATCCGAGTCCCCGTCGAGCAACCGCGCGGCGGCGGCGAGCAGCGAACCGGAGCCGCACGACGGATCGTAGACCGTCACCGGATCCGGACCGGGACGCCGACCCGCCGAAGGCAGGGCGAGCGCGGCCATCAGCTTGGCGAGCGACACCGTGACGCTCCCGGTGGCCAGGTCGCGCGCGTACATGTCCAGATACCGCCCCAGCAGGCCTTCGAAGACCGCGCTCCGGCCCCCGTCCTCGGCCAGCCTGGTCGCCTGCCGGGCCACCTCCGGATCGACCATGGCGCTCGTCCCGCCGCCCAGGAAGTCTCCGAGCGCGCCGAGCGCGGCGGCGGTCGCGTCACCGGACCCGCCCGTGCCGTCCACCGCGCGCCACAACAACTCCTCGGCGGGCGTCTCCCCGAGCTTGCCCTCGGCGCGCAGCCACTGCTCGACGGCGGCCAGCGAGAACGTCGGGCTGGTCTCGCTCCCACCGACCGGTGCGGGAAAGCCGGCGTGGCGTTTGCGCCAATTGCTCACAGCCGCGCGGCCCACGCCGGCCAGACGGGCGATCTGGGCAGCGGTCACTTCGGCGTCGTCGGTCACGGGGCCAGCCTAGTCGGAGAGTGTTCACAATAGCGATAGGCGATCACAACAGATTACTGTTGACAGTGTTCACAGTGACGTGATTATCTTCTCTCGTTCACAGTTGTTGTCCCCACTCAAGGAGTACACAGATGTCCCGTGACGTGAAGAACGCGTTCGGCGCCCTCGCCCTCGCGGCGGTCGTCGCGGCCTCGGCCGCTGGATGCCAGAGCAAGACGGGCAGCGCCGGCCCGGGTGTGAACAACACGTCGACGACCGCCTCCGCAGCCGGCGGCTCCGCCCCGAAGACCACCCCGACGACCAGCCCGAAAACCACACCGAAGACCACCGCCTCCGCTCCGGCGGCGGCCAAGGGCCTGGGCGGTGGCACTCTGATCGTCGGCAAGGACATTCAGCCCGGCACCTACAAAGCGATCGCGACCGACACCCTTGGCGGGTACTGGGAACGGGACAAGGACACCAGCGGCACGACCGACTCGGTCCTGGCCAATGACAACGTCGCGCAGGGCGAACAGGCGGTCATCACGATCCTGCCGACCGACAAGGCGTTCAAGTCCAGCGGCTTCGGCGGCTGGGTGCCGGCTGCCGGCCCCTCTCTCACCGGCGGCAAGCTGGGCGGCGGCACACTGATCGTCGGCGTCGACATCCAGCCCGGCACCTACACCGCCACCGCCACCGCCAGCCTCGGCGGCTACTGGGAGCGCGAGAAGGACACGCTCGGCGGCACCGACTCGGTGCTCGCCAACGACAACGTCGACGCCGGGGCCAAGGCGACGGTGACGATCTCCGCCTCGGACAAGGCATTCAAGTCCAGCGGCTTCGGGCCCTGGGTCAAGAGCTGAGCTGTTGGAGCCCCCGGCTGGAGAGGTTCGCCAGAAGGGATATGACCGACTTCGGTGGGGCCGTACCAGTACCTGGCAAGTCCGATCAGCCGGCGCGGCGTGTCTGACGGCTATGGCGAACCGCGGACCGCCGGGCCAGACTGCCTCCATGAACGCTGAGCCCCCCGCCGTCCGCGTCGAGAAGAACGGCCCGGTCACCACCGTCGTCCTGCATCGGCCCGAGGTGCGCAACGCCGTGGATCCGGCGACCGCTGCTGCGTTGTTGGCGGCGTTCCAGGAGTTCGAGGAGGATGCGGATGCGCATGTCGCCGTGCTGTATGGCGATGGGGGGACGTTCTGCGCGGGGTTCGATCTGAAGGCTCTGACCGGCGGGGCGGTGCCGGCCGGGATGGCGCAGTACGGGGACGGGCCGATGGGACCTTCGCGGTTGCGGTTGTCGAAGCCGGTGGTCGCGGCGGTTGCGGGGCATGCGGTGGCTGGTGGGCTGGAGTTGGCGTTGTGGTGCGATCTGCGGGTCGTGGAGGAGAGCGCCGTGTTCGGTGTGTTCTGCCGGCGGTGGGGGGTGCCGTTGGTGGACGGCGGGACGGTGCGGCTGCCGCGGCTGATCGGGCGGAGTCGGGCGATGGACATGATCCTGACCGGGCGCGGGGTGCCTGCCGAGGAGGCGTTGGGGTGGGGCTTGGCCAATCGGGTGGTGCCGGATGGGACGGTGCGGGCGGCCGCCGAGGCGCTGGCCGCCGAGATCGCCGCGCTGCCGCAGCTGTGCCTGCGCGAGGATCGCATGTCAGTGCTCGAACAGGACGGACTGGACGAGGAGGCCGCGCTGCGGAACGAGTTGCGGCACGGGCAGGTGTCGCTGGTCGAGTCGGTGGCGGGGGCACAGCGGTTCGCGGCCGGGGCCGGACGGCACGGGACCGCGGCGGACTAAACCGCTGGCAGAGCTAATCCGCTTCGGAATCGCGGCACCACCGCCTACTGTGACCCGGTGCCCATTCAAGCGATCATCCTCAACGGCGGCTCCAGCTCCGGCAAGACCAGCATCGTCCGCTGCTTCCAGGACCTGCGCCCCGAGCCGTGGCTGGCTTTCAGTGTCGACGGCTTCGTTGACGCCCTGCCGCCGAGGATGCTCACTGCCGACCCCGCCCCCGACTCCGACTCCGACTCCGACGCCGGCACCGAAACCAGCTCCAACACCGGCATCCAGTTCGGCCCGGACGGCGAAGTGAGCGTGGGCGCCGACTTCCGGGAGCTGGAAGCCGCCTGGACCGCGGGCGTCGTGGCCACGGCCCGGGCCGGCGCGCGGATCATCGTCGATGACGTCTTCCTCGGCGGAGCGGCCTCGCAGCAACGCTGGGAACAGGCCCTGGCCGGGCTCGACGTCCTGCGCGTCGGCGTGCACTGCGACAGCGCGGTCGCCGCAAGCCGCGAAAGCCGGCGCGGCGACCGCACGCCGGGAATGGCCGCGCGGCAAGCGGAAATCGTCCACCAAGGCGTGCGCTACGACCTCGAGATCGACAGCACCGACACGTCGGCCGCCGACTGCGCCCGCCTGATCGCCGCCCGGATCACCTGACCCGCACCCACGGCCGCCGCAGACCGCTCAGTCTTTTGGCTCAGTCTTTCGGATCCGACTCCGACAACCGCAAAGCCAACAGCATCCCCGGCCACTCCCCACGGCGCGTCTGCACCGTGAACTCCTGCACCCGCGTAAACCCATACCCCTCATAGGCCCGCACCAGGCTCCCGCCCCCGCCGGCCCAGCAGTCCACCCGCATCAGATCGATCCCCCGCTCGGCCGCCTCCTGCTCGGCCCGCTCGATCAGCACCCGCCCGAGCCCGCGCCCGACATGCTTGCGCGAGGTGATCAGGAAGTTGACATACAACTCCCGCTCCTCGGCGTCCGGCACATAAGGCTGGCGCTCCTCGGTGATCACCATCGCCCCGAGCGGCGTCCCGTCCTCGTCCTCCAGGATCCGCATCCCGCCGGAGTCCGCGCGCTTCAGGAAGTCGGCCTCGCGGTCGCCGTTCCCCTCGCTCCATGGCTCGGTCCCCCACTGCTGCGTGTTCCCGCGCGCGTTCATCCACGCCACGGCCTCGTCGCCGAAGGCCAGGATCACTGGGACGTCCGCCCGGCCGCCAAGTCGAATCTGCATGATCCCTTCCTAGCAACATGATCACTTGCGGGTAAAGAGTTCATGGGAGAAGAGATCACGGGCAGCGCTCATGGCGAAGAGTTCACGTGAATACGCATCAGATATAACCGCTGTTCACCCCTGCTCCGACCCGGCCCTATAGAACTCCGCTCCATGAGAATCTACCTAGCGTCCAAGAGACGCCTCGCGGTCTCGGCGCTCGCCCTGGCCGGGGGCTCCGCGCTCCTGGTCCCGGCCACGGCCATGGCGGCCGGCCGGCACCACGGCGGGCAGCCGACCACCTGGACGCTGTCCGGCCAGGTCACGCCGGCCTCGCTCAAGGGCGGACCGTGGACGCTGGGCCAGACCCCGGCCACGTACGGGTCCCCGGACGCCGGCTACTGCGACGCCGCCGGGAAGGTCACGCGCAATCCGGGCACCGAGCTGTTCCAGCCGGCCTATTTCCCGAACGTCACCGGCAGCGGCCAGCACCTGCGCGGCTTCTTCGACTACCGCCCCAAGGACACCGACGAGGCGGTCCTGGCGGCCGAGTCCGACGACGGCGGCAAGACCTGGACCTACCAGGGCCAGGCGCTGGAGTCACAGAAGGGCCAGTGCCCCTCGCCGGCGCTGAACGACGACGGCCAGGGCCACCCGACCGTGCTGCACGTGGACGGCAAGGACTTCCTGTACACGCTGACCCGGCCGACCGCCGACACCCCCGGCTCGCAGCTGCTGGTGCACAAGATCGACGCCGATGCCAAGAACCCGCTGGCCAAGCTGCCCGCCGCGCAGGCCGTCGGCACCGGTGCGAAGACCACGCTGACCGCCGCGGTGACCCTGCCGGCGGCCACGATCCCGGCCGCCGACACCTCGGCGTTCGAGATCCCGGGCACCGTCCGGATCCAGACCTCGGCCGGGCTGCAGGACGTGCACTGCACGGACTCCACCGACACCGCCTTCACCGGCTGCACCGGCGGCAAGGGCACCGCGGCCGGCGGCGCGGCGGCCGTCACCTACCCGGTGGTCCCGGCGGACACCCAGGCCACCACCGGCCTGATCTCCCCGGACGGCATCCTGGGTGTGCTGCCGGGCAAGGACGGGCACTCGGCGACGGTCCTCTACGTCGAGAAGCAGCTGGACTACTTCAAGAGCGCCGACCAGGCCAACGCCTGCGCCGTGCCGTTCGCCACGCTGAACCAGATCGGCGAGGGCAAGAACAAGGCGCCCTACTACGGCAACAACGAGGACCGCTCGACGGTCCGCACCGCGACCACCCGCGACGGCATCCACTTCACCGACAACGGACCGGTCAACGGCCTCGGTGACAACGAGGGCACCGGCGCGACCGCGACCCGGTTCCTCAGCCCGTCCGGCACCGTGGTGAAGAACCCCGACGGCACGCTCGGCCTGTTCTACGGCGCTGGCAACTGCTACGACGGCGACAGCGACGGCTTCCACTACATCGGCTACGCCACCAGCAAGGACGGCGTGAACTGGAAGATCGTCGACGGCTTCACCAACCCGCTGCTGTCGGTGGACACCGCGTTCCCGAAGACCAGCCCGGCGCAGTACTACAGCGGCCGCATCTACGGCCCGCAGGTCGTGCTCGGCCGCGACGGCAAGACCGCGACCATGGTGTTCGCCGGCTACCGCACCCCCAAGCCGCTGCCGAAGCCGGGCACGGTGCTGGGCACCGACCCGAGCGCGCAGTACACGGTCGGCGCGAACGACCCGGCCTCGTACCGCAGCATCCTGACGGTGACGCTGACGGCCAAGTAGGTGCCCTGAGACCAGGGTCCTCAATCAGTGCGGAAACGGCGCGGCTCGGGAACCTTCCCGGGCCGCGCCGACGTATTGTCGTGAGCTGAATTCTCTACTTTCGGGGGGGGCTGCCATGACGCAGAGCGACGAAGCCATCGCCGATGTCGATGTCGATGTCGATGTCGATGTCGACACCAAGCCGGACTTCGACGCCTTCGAGCCGGGCACGGTCCTGCTCTCCGGCATCATCGGTTCCACGGCGTACGGCCTGTCCGGCCCCGGCTCGGACGTGGACCGCCTCGGCATGTTCGCCGCCCCCACGCTGTCCCTGCTCGGGTTGCAGACCCCGCGCGAGAGCCACGTCACCTCCAAGCCCGACGTGACGTTCCACGAGGCGGCGAAGCTGGCCCGGCTGGCGCTCGGCGGCAACCCGACGGCGTCGGAACTGTTGTGGCTCCCCGACGACCTGTACGAGCGCCGCACGCCTCTCGGCGACGAGGCGATCGCCCTGCGCACCGCGTTCCTGTCCGCGCCCCGCGTCCACGACGCCTACCTCGGCTACGCCACCCAGCAGTTCCGCAAACTCCTGTCCCGGGACCCGAGCGCCACCCATCGCAAGATCGCCAAGCACGCGCGCCACCTCATGCGTCTGGTGGACCAGGGCCACGAGCTCTACACCACCGGCCACGTCACCGTCCGCCTGGCCGATCCCGAGCGCTACCGCACGTTCGGCGAACGCGTCGCCGCCGATCCCGAGGCGGTGCGCCCGTTCATGGCCGAAGCCGAGGAGCGCTTCGCGTCGGCGCGGAGCGTGTTGCCGACGGAGCCGGACACCGCCGCGGCGCAGGATTGGGTGCTGCGGGTGCGGAAGGCGTTCTGGGTGGGGTGAGCCGAGTGGAAGATCGGCGAAGCCGGGTGAAGGCCCCGCTCAGCGCCGCGCCGTCAGCACCGGCTGGTAATAGCCGGACTCCGAAGGTTCCTGCCACGTGACGTCCCGAAAACCGACCGCCGCCGCGAACTCCGCCAGCTGTTTCCGCGTCAAAGCCCAGTACGTGGCCCGCCGCACCCGCACATCCCAGCCCTGGCCGCCGGACGCCGTCGCCGGCACCAGCTGGAAATGTTCCAGGTCGTAGCGCTCGCCGTCGGGATGCCAGTGCCACAGCTGGAAGGCGATGGCGCGTCCGGCCTCGTGCTCGGAGACCTGCGGCGGAGTCGACGCGGGGCGCTGGGCGCGGAGCTCGTCGTAGTCGCGCACCGTCAGCACCAGCAGACCGTCGGGACGCAGCACCCGCCGCATCTCGGCCAGCCCGGCGGTGAGCGCGTCGGGGGTCAGCAGATGCGGCACTGAGTTGTCGGCACTCAGCACGACGTCGAATGCCCCGTCGCCGAACGGCAACGCCCGCATGTCCGCCGCCGCGGTCGGCAGCCCGACGCCCCGTGCCGAGGCCTCCCGCGACGCGCGGGCCGCGGCACGGGGGCTCAGGTCCGTGCCGATCACCTCGGCGTCGCCCACCCGCGCCAGCCCGATGGCCTGCGTCCCGATCCCGCACGAGCAGTCCAGGATCCGCCGGGCCGCATCGGCGTCGGCGGTACCGCCGACGCCGATGCCCGCCTCGATCACCGCGGCCAACGATGAAGCCTGATACTCCATGCTGGCGTCCCAGTCCCGAAAGATCAGGTGGTAGTCATCGGCCAGTTCGTCGTAGAAGGCACGCATCCGGCTACTCTGCCAGCGTCGTCCAGGAGGACACCAGCGTCGACGACCACTGGGCCCTGTCTCTTATACA
>NZ_JAAFYZ010000126.1 GCF_018274385.1 Catenulispora pinistramenti
CCCCCTCCTCGACACCGTCAACCCGGTCCGCGCGGTCGGCGCCATCCAGCGCCGCTACCACCCCGTCACCCTCGTCCTCATCGCGGCGACCACCCTCACCTACGCCGCCCTGGCCTACCGGCGCCGCTGGATAGCCGACGACGGCATGATCGCCGTCCGCACCGTGCGCCAGATTTTGGCCGGCAACGGCCCGCTCTATTCGCCCCACGAGCGCGCCGAGACCGACACCTCCACCCTGTGGACCGTGCTGCTCACCATCGGTGGTAGCTCGGGCATCGACGTGGCCCGGGTGGCCGTCTTCGGCGGCCTGCTGTGCGCCATCGGGGGAGTGCTCGCGGCCCTGTTCGCGACCGCCCGGCTCCATGCGCGGCTCAGCGCGCGACCGCGCCAGCTGCTGCTCCCCGGCGGTGCGCTGGTCCTCCTCGGCGTATCGCCGTTCTGGGACTACGCGACCTCCGGCCTGGAGACCGGCCTCGAAATCCTGTGGCTGGGCCTGTCCTGGCTGCTCCTCGTCGCCTGGTGCGCCGAGTCGCCCGGGACCAAGCGTCAGTACGCGATCGCGTTCTACCTGGGTCTGGCCCCGCTGGTCCGCCCCGAGTTCGCGCTCCTGGAAGCGGTCTTCGGCGTCGCGGCGTGGTTCCTCATCCGTCCCGGCCTGCGCCGTACCGTCCTGCTTTTCGTTACGGCGGAAGCCCTTCCGCTCCTCTACGAAGTCTTCCGCGCCGGCTATTACGGCGAGCTGGTTCCGCTCCCGGCCCTGGCGAAGTCCGCCAGCCGCTCGCAGTGGAACCGCGGATGGCGCTATGTGGAGGAAACGCTAAAGGGCTACTTTCTCTGGATTCCGTTGGCGATCCTGCTCATCGCCGTCATCGCTCATCTCATGAAGAAGAGCGCCCTGAAGACCCGCAGCACCACGATCCTGCTGGCGACGCCGGTCGTCGCCGGTCTGGTGCTCGGCCTTTATGTGGTGAAGGTCGGCGGTGACTTCATGCACGCGCGCATGGTCCTGCCCGTCGTCTTCCTCCTCGTGCTCCCCGTCTTCCTGGTCCCGGTGACGGCGGTCCTGGTCCCGGCCGTCACCGCGACCGCGGTCTGGGCCGCGTACAGCGGTGCGACGTACTCGGTCCACTTCTACGACCAGAAGCACGCCATCTCCGAAGACGAGCGCCTCGGCTACCAACAGTGGACCGGACGGACCAATCCGGACACCTCGGCGGCATACACCAACCGGGAGCGGGGAATCGGCGAAGCGATCGCTTCGTGGGCCGCGCACGGCCAGCGCGTCCTGACCTCCGAGGGCGGGATCGACGTCCCGCTCGACCCGAGCCTGCCGTACTCCTTCGCCGTGGCGGCCGGGCGGCTCGGCGCGGCCGGCGCCGAGACGCCGCTGAGCGACGAGGTGGTCGACACGCTGGGGTTGGCGAACCCGCTCGGCGCGCACCTGACGGTCACCACGCCCGGGCGGCCCGGACACGAGAAGGAGTTGCCGTGGGCCTGGATCCTCGCCGAATACGGCGATCCGGCGGTCGTGGACACCAAGGTGGTGCTGGACGGCACCACCCCGGACCAGGTCCGGGCCGCGAGGCACGCGATGAGCTGCGGTTCGCTGAAGGAGCTGCTGGATTCGACCAGACAGCCCATGACCCCCGGCCGGTTCTGGAGCAACCTCACCGGAGCGATGGACCGGACCGCCCTGGTCGTCCCGGCCGACCCGTTCGCCGCGGAGAAGAAGTTCTGCGGATGAGCGCGTCCGTTCCACAGTTGTGACGCACCGCCTGCCGCCACTCGGCGTAGGGTTGACTCGCGACAGCGGTGACACCCGAGCACGGGACGATCGGCGCCCCGCCTTACCCGGTCCCAGCAGCACAGCGAGAGAAGCGGAGAGGATCCCGTGAGGGAGTACCTGCTCGCCATGACGGTGGCACTGGCGGTGACGCTCCTTCTCGGCGGCCCGGTGCGGGCGCTGGCGATCCGGCTGGGGTTGGTCCCGGAGATCCGGGAGCGGGACGCGCACAAGACGCCGACGCCGCGGGTCGGCGGGCTGGCGATGTTCGTCGGGCTGGCCGCCGCGCTGACCGCCGCCGAGCACTTCCCGATGCTGGAGCGCAACGTCTACGGCCAGTCCAGCACCATCCAGGCCCTGCTGTGGGGCGCGTTCCTGGTGGTGGTGCTGGGCATGGTGGACGACAAGTTCGAGCTGGACCCGCTGACCAAGTTCGCCGGCCAGATCTTCGCCGCCTCGGTGATGGTGGTGAAGGGGATCCAGATCAGCTGGCTGGTGATCCCCGGCATCGGCATCGTGGCCGTGGACCCGACGCTGTCCATCGTGCTGTCCGTGTTCCTGGTGCTGGCCCTGATGAACGCGGTGAACTTCGTCGACGGCCTGGACGGCCTGGCCGCCGGCATCACCTGCATCGCCGGGCTGGCCTCCTTCGCCTACTGCTACCGGCTGGCCATCAGCTACAAGCTCACCGGTGCCACCGCCCCGGCGCTGATCTCCATCGTCACCGTCGGGATCTGCCTGGGCTTCCTGGCCCACAACTGGTCCCCGGCCCGGATGTTCATGGGCGACACCGGTTCGATGCTGCTGGGCATGCTGCTGGCCGCCAGCTCCATCACCATCATGGGCGGTATCGACCCCTACCAGCTGGGTACCGAGATCAACGAGACGGTCAACCAGACCAGTTCGGTGCACAAGCTGGTGCCGGCGTACCTGCCGCTGATCATGCCGGTCTCGGTGACCCTGCTGCCGATCGCCGACATGGTGATGGCGGTGGTGCGGCGTACCAAGGCCGGGATGTCCCCGCTGGCCGCCGACAAGGGCCACCTGCATCACCGGATGTTGCAGATCGGGCACTCCCCGCGCCGCGCGGTACTCATCATGTACTTCTGGTCGTTGCTGGTCGCGTTCGTCACGGTGCTGTTCGCGGTGACGCCGTCCCGGCAGCCCATCGTCTACCTGGCGATAGGGATGACGCTGGTGGGTCTGGTGTTGCTGCTGGGACCCCGGCTCGGCGACCACCGGGATCGGCTGCGGGACAAGGCCCTGCGGGTCGGCTCCCCGCCCACCGCGCGGCACCGCGCGAGTGCCGGCGGTAACGGTGCCGAGGGCGCCGTTTCGCAGGGTTCGGCGGTCGAGGCGGCCATCCCGGGCATAGCGAAATCAACGGAGAACGCCGCCGACGGCACCGATATCGCCGATCCCGACGGCGGACTGCGCCAGCGCACGCTGTCGCGTTGATCACACCCGGCATCTCCCTTGCTGTCGCCTCGTGTCCACCCCGCCGGCGTTCTCCCAGGTGGAAAAGTACGCACTCTGACGGAGCGGATCGGCAAAAACACTGGTCGAGGCGCTTACGAAAACCGGTTCGTGCGTAGAAGGCGAGCTTGTGATAGCTTTCACGAACAAGGGGATGAGGGTGTTGTGAGAGAACCGAACCGCCCCCGTAACCCGAACCGACACGACGCGGTGCCGGACCCCCGGTACTGCTCGACCTACAAGACTTCTTGAGGGAAGCCATGCAGGCCATTGACGCCCGATTGTTGCGCGGAGCAGCGGTACCCACCGCTGCTGCCGGCGCGGTCGCCGTCGTGCTCTGCGCCGTGCTGGTCGGCAGCAAAGGCCTCATCGGGGCGTTGCTCGGCAGCGTCATCGTGCTGGCCTTCTTCTCGGTGACGATCGTCATCATCAGCAAGGTCGCCCAGAAGCAGCCGGAGATGCTGCTCGGCTACGCGATGCTCACCTATCTCGGCAAGGTCGTCTTCCTGGCCGTGCTGATGATCGCGTTCAAACACACCACGCTGTTCCACTTCCGGTCCTTCGGATTCACGATCCTGGGCCTGACCCTGGTGTGGCTGGCCGCCGAGACGCGCGCAGTGCTCAAGACGAAGATCTTCTACGCGGACCCCTCCGCGATCCCGGACTCCCTGAAGCCCGTGGCGCCCGAGCGCCCCGAGAGCACCGCCGAGTCCGAACCGTCGCCCATCGGCGGCCGGTAAGCACCATGACCGCCCATAAACCGGCCTGTCGGCCGGAACTCAAGCCTCCCCTGCTCACTGCCGGAACCGGGCAGTGCGACTGGCCGGAACTCAAGCCTCCCCTGCTCACTGCCGGAACCGGGCAGTGCGACTGGCCGGAACTCAAGCCTCCCCTGCTCACTGCCGGAACCGGGCAGTGTGACTGGCCGGAGCTGACGCCTCCCCCGCCCTCTGTTCGGAATCGGACCAGGCCGCATCACGAGTTCCTAACGCATTCCAGCGTGCCGCTCACGCCTTCTCAGCTGGGTTTCAGGGAAGGTCATCTCTCCTGCTATCGTCCGAGGCGGCATGAGCAGCATGAGCAGTACACACAAGACGAAATCCCCCACCGGGAAGCCGCAGAAGAAGGTCGATCCGGCCTCGATCTCGGGCTACCTGTTGGCGGGAATGGTCCTCTACGGCGGCCTCGGTTGGCTCGTCGACAAGTGGGCCGGAACCTCCAACGTGTTCGCACCGATCGGGGTGATCTTCGGGCTCGCAGCGGGCCTGTTCCTCACCTTCCGGCAGGTGTCGGTGTTGGAGCGGCAGGAACGCGAGGCGCTGCTCCGCAAGCGGCGAGCCCTGGTCGGCACCGACGACCCGCCAGAGCAGCACGACTCGCAGGATCCGCAGGACTTGTAGGACCCGCAGTGCCAGAACGACCCGCGATACCGATTGCCACGACACATCCAGTGCCGATCGCGCGCCCGGGGGCGACCCGGACGCGCCGACACCTGAAGGTTGCCGTCACGATGAGCCAGTCTGGATACACACGATGAGCCTTAGCCTTGCCGCCGGTGTGGGCGCGCTGAGCACGGACAGCAGCTGTCACCTGTTCGGGAAGAACGGCTGTGGTTTCAACAACGTCGCCCCCGGTGCGGATGACTTCGACTTCTCCAACCGCCCTTGGTTCCACATCGGTACCTACGGCGTCACCAAGCCCGTACTGCTGGTCGTCCTGATCACAGTCGTGATGCTCGCCTTCTTCTGGGCCGCGTTCAACAAGCCGAAGGAAGTGCCGCGCGGCGTGCAGAACGTCGGCGAGGTGGCCTATCTGTTCGTGCGCGACCGGATCGCGCGCGACTCCATGGGTGCCAAGGGCGACAAGTACGTTCCGTTCCTGTTCTCCCTTTTCTTCTTCGTCTGGCTGATGAACGTCATGTCGTTCGTGCCGGGCATCCAGTTCCCGGTGAGCTCGGTCATCGCGTTCCCGGCGGCCCTGGCCGCGATGGTCTGGCTGACCTACATGTACGCCGGCTTCAAGCGGCACGGCCTGGGCTACTTCCGGGTCCTGGGCGTGCCGAGCGGCGTGCCGCTGGGCATCCTGTTCATCCTGACCCCGATCGAGCTGCTGTCGAACATCCTCGTGCGGCCGTTCACCCTGGCGATCCGGTTGTTCGCGAACATGTTCGCCGGCCACCTGCTCGTCGCCACCTTCGCCGCCGGCGCCTGGTACATGTTCAGCGTCAAGGGGATCTTCTTCTCCGGCGCGTCCTTCACCATGGCCATCGTGATGACCGGCTTCGAGCTGTTCATCCAGGCCCTGCAGGCCTACATCTTCGTGATGCTGACCGCGAGCTACCTCGCCGGCGCACTCGAGGAAGCGCACTAGTACCACACAGGTACTGACGAAGACGGGCGCTTCCTTGTTCCCCAAGGGGGCGCGGCAGTAACACAACTCAAGATCCCGCATGACCTATAAGCGACCGGTTGGCACAGTGCCCGCCGGCCAACCAGAAGGAAAACGAGAGACATGAGCGCTGCTCTGACCACCCTCGCCGCGGACTCGAACGTCACGATCAAGGGCATTGGCTACATCGGGTACGGTCTGTCGGCCATCGGCCCGGGTATCGGCGTCGGTCTGATCTTCGGCAACGGCGTGCAGGCCATGGCCCGTCAGCCCGAGGCTGCCGGCATGATCCGCACCAACATGTTCATCGGCTTCGCGCTGACCGAGGCGCTGGCCCTGCTCGGGTTCATCGCCCCGTTCGTACTGAACAAGTAAAGCGCCGTCCCCAGCCCCTACGGACCTAGGGAAGGTAGGAAATGCCCAACACTACGGTTCTCGCCGGGACTTTCAGCCCGATCGCGCCCAAGGGCGACGAGCTCGTCATCGGCACGATCGCGTTCCTGATCATCTTCACGATCTTCTGGAAGAAGCTCCTGCCGAGCATCAAGAAGACCCTGGATGAGCGCACCGACTCCATCGAGGGCGGCTTGGAGCGGGCCAAGGAGGCCCAGGCTGCCGCCGCCGCGCTCCAGGAGGAGTACCAGCGCAACCTGACCGAGGCCCGGCACCAGGCCGCCAAGATCACTCAGGACGCCCGCGAACAGGGCGCCGCGATCGTGGCCCAGATGCGGGGCGAGGGTCAGGAGCAGCGCGACAATCTGGTGGCCAGCGGCCGGACCCAGCTCGACGCGGACGCCACGGCGACCCGCGCCGCGCTCAAGGGCGACCTGGGCTCCCTGGCGATCCAGCTGGCGAGCAAGATCGTCGGCGAGTCGCTGGAGGACGAGGCCCGCCAGCGCGGGACCGTCGACCGGTTCCTGAGCGAGCTGGAGGCCAAGGCCGACGCGGCTTCCGGATCGAACGCCGCGACCACCGCGAAGGCGGGTGCCTGATGCACGGCGCCAGCCGCGAGGCGCTGGCGGCCGGGACCGACCGGCTGGACGCGCTCACCTCGGCGTCCGGCGCGGACATCACCGGCATCGCCGACGACCTGTCGGCCGTGGCGGTGGTCCTCGGTAAGGAAGCCACGCTGCGCCGCATGCTCACCGACCCGGCCCGGCCGGCCCAGGTGCGTGCGGACATCGCCACCTCGCTGCTGGCCGGCAAGATCAGCGCCGATGCCGCCGCCCTGGTGGCCGGGCTGGTCCGGTCCCGCTGGAGCTCCCCGCGCGACCTCGCCGACGCCATCGCCTACCTGGCGGTCCGGGCCGATCTGGCCGTGGCCGAGCGGGACGGCAAGCTCGACGACGTCGAGGACGAGCTGTTCCGGCTCAGCCGGGTGCTGGACTCCAACGGCGCCCTGGCGCTGGCCCTGGCCGACGGCCGGGTCGCGGCCGACAAGCGGGTCGCGCTGGCCGACGGACTGCTGTCCGGCAAGGTCGATCCGACGACCTACCGTCTGGTGGGCCGACTGGTGGCGCACCCGCGCGGCCGGTCGGTGAGCGCGGGGCTGACCGAGATCGGCAAGGAGGCGGCCGCGCGCCGCGAGCGGCTGATCGCCTATGTCACCGCGGCGGTCCCGTTGACCGAGCAGCAGCGCGACCGGCTGGCCGCGGTGCTCAAGCGGCTGTACGGGCAGCAGGTCCACCTGAACGTGGATCTGGACCCGGCGGTGCTGGGCGGGCTGTCGGTGCGGGTCGGCGACGAGGTCATCGACGGCACCGTCGGTACCCGGCTGGCCCGGGCGCAGCGGCAGCTGGCCGGCTGAGCGGGCCGGGGCGTGAACACAGCGGCGCTCGGCGTCAAGGCTTAGCGTCGTACAAGAAGTACAGGGCAGCACACAGCGCTGACTCACAACAGCAGTACCCACCAGAAACGACCTGCGGGTGGTGGCGGCGGGCGGAATCCCTGGATCGAACAGGGGCCCGCCGTTGCCCGGCCCGGATGAATCTAGGAGAGCAGGAATACTCATGACGGAGCTCACGATCCGTCCGGAGGAGATCCGGGACGCGTTGGAGCGCTTTGTCGCTTCCTACGAGGCGCCCGAGGCGTCGAAGGACGAAGTCGGCACCGTGACCGAGATCGGTGACGGCATCGCCAAGGTCGAGGGCCTGCCCTCGGCCATGACCAACGAGCTGCTGAAGTTCGAGGACGGCACCCTGGGCATCGCCCTGAACCTGGACGTGCGCGAGATCGGCGTCGTGGTCCTGGGCGACTACGAGGGCATCGAGGAGGGGCAGCGGGTCGCGCGTACCGGCGAGATCCTGTCCACCCCGGTCGGCGACAACTTCATGGGCCGGGTGGTGAACCCGCTGGGTGAGCCGATCGACGGCCTGGGCCCGATCGAGGCCGAGGGCACCCGCATCCTGGAGCTCCAGGCTCCCGGTGTGATGGCCCGGCAGTCGGTCAAGGAGCCGCTGCAGACCGGTATCAAGGCGATCGACTCGATGACCCCGATCGGCCGTGGCCAGCGTCAGCTGATCATCGGCGACCGGCAGACCGGCAAGACCGCGGTGGCCGTGGACACGATCATCAACCAGAAGCAGAACTGGGAGTCGGGCGACCCGAAGAAGCAGGTCCGCTGCATCTACGTCGCCATCGGCCAGAAGGGTTCCACCATCGCGGCCGTCAAGGGCGCGTTGGAGGAGGCCGGCGCGATGAAGTACACGACCATCGTCGCCGCCCCCGCCTCGGACCCGGCCGGTTTCAAGTACCTGGCGCCCTACACCGGCTCGGCCATCGGCCAGCACTGGATGTACGACTCCAAGCACGTGCTGATCGTCTTCGACGACCTCACCAAGCAGGCTGAGGCCTACCGGTCGATGTCGCTGCTGCTGCGTCGCCCGCCGGGGCGCGAGGCCTACCCCGGTGACGTCTTCTACTTGCACTCGCGTCTGCTGGAGCGTTGCGCGAAGCTGTCCGACGAGATGGGTGCCGGCTCCATGACCGGTCTGCCGGTCATCGAGACCAAGGCGAACGACATCTCGGCGTTCATTCCGACCAACGTCATCTCCATCACCGACGGCCAGGTCTTCTTCGAGACGGACCTGTTCAACTCCGGTGTGCGTCCGGCGATCAACGTGGGTACCTCGGTGTCCCGCGTGGGTGGTTCGGCGCAGGTGCGGGCGATGCGTTCGGTGTCCGGTTCGCTGCGTGTGGAGTTGGCGCAGTTCCGTGACCTGGAGGCGTTCGCGGCTTTCGCCTCGGACCTGGACGACGCGTCCAAGGCGCAGCTGGCCCGTGGTCAGCGCATGGTCGAGATCCTGAAGCAGGGTCAGTACACGCCGTACCCGGTCGAGGACCAGGTGGCCGCGATCTGGATCGGTACCTCCGGCTCGATCGACGATGTGCCGGTGTCCGACGTGCGGCGTTTCGAGAGCGAGTTCATCTCGTTCCTGAAGACCAGCCACGAGGGCGTCCTGGCGACGGTCCGGGAGACCGGTCAGCTCTCCGACGACACGGTCTCGGCGTTCAAGGACGCGGTCGCGCAGTTCAAGCGCGGCTTCGAGCTCGGCGACGGCACGCTGCTGGCCGACCAGGGCAAGGTCGAGGCCATGGACGAGGACAACGTCGGCCAGGCCACGATCACCAAGCACAAGGTCTGATCGCGGTGTCCGACAACGTGAGCATTCGAGTCCGGAAAGGGGTGAACTGACATGGCAGGCCAGCTTCGGGTCTACCGGCGCCGCATCGCGTCGGTGAAGGCGACCAAGCAGATCACCCGGGCCCAGGAACTGATCGCCACGGCCCGCATCGTGAAGGCGCAGCAGAAGGTCGCAGCCTCCACGCCGTACGCGGAGGAGATCACGCGCGCCGTCTCGGCGGTCGCGTCGCGCTCCAACGCCTCGCACGCGCTGACCACCGAGCGCGAGCCGCAGCCGGGCACCCGGCCGAAGGCCGCGGTCGTCGTGATCACCAGCGACCGCGGGTTCGCCGGCGGCTACAACTCCAACGTCCTGCGGGAAGCCGAGCAGCTGATGCAGTTGCTGCGCGAGCAGGGCAAGGAGCCGGTCCGCTACGTGGTGGGCCGCAAGGGCGTGTCCTACAACGCCTTCCGCGACCGGCCGATGGCCGGCACGTGGGTCGGGTTCTCCGACAACCCCGCGTACCCGGACGCCCGCACGGTCGCCGACGAGGTGATCGGGGCGTTCCTGGAGGAGAACGGGCTCGACGAGATCCACCTGGTCTCGACCCGGTTCATCTCGATGCTGTCGCAGCAGCCGACCACGGTCCGGATCCTGCCGCTGCAGTACGAGGAGACCACCGAGCCCCCGGCCGGCGGGGCGTTCCCGCTGTACGAGTTCGAGCCGTCCCCGGAGCGGGTGCTGGACGAGCTGCTGCCGCACTACGTGCGCGCACGCATCTACAACGCCATGCTCCAGTCGGCGGCCTCCGAGCACGCGGCCCGGCGCCGCGCGATGAAGTCCGCGACCGACAACGCCTCGGACCTCATCGACAACCTCACCCGGTTGGCGAACGCGGCCCGGCAGGCCGACATCACCCAGGAAATCAGTGAAATCGTGGGCGGCGCCAACGCGCTGGCCGACGCGAATGTGGGAAGTGACTGAAATGACTGCGACCACTGAGACCACGACGCTGGCCGTCGGCCGCGTCGCGCGCATCATCGGCCCGGTCGTCGACGTGGAGTTCCCCGTCGACGGCATGCCCGAGCTGCAGAACGCGCTCACCATCGACTACCCGTTCCTCGGGGAGACCCGGACCCTGACCCTGGAGGTCGCTCAGCACATCGGCGACGGCATGGTCCGCGCCATCGCGCTGAAGCCGACCGACGGCCTGGTCCGCGGCGCCGAGGTGATCAACACCGGCGGCCCGATCACCGTGCCGGTCGGCAACGTGACCCTGGGCCACGTGTTCGACGTGACCGGTGAGGTGCTCAACCTCAAGGACGGCGAGGAGTTCCACGCCGAGACGCGCTGGGGCATCCACCGCAAGGCGCCCTCCTTCGACGAGCTGGACTCCAAGACCGAGATGTTCACCACCGGCATCAAGGTCGTGGACCTGCTGACGCCGTATGTGAACGGCGGCAAGATCGGCCTGTTCGGCGGCGCCGGTGTCGGCAAGACCGTGCTGATCCAGGAGCTCATCTACCGCGTCGCCGAGAACTTCGGCGGTGTGTCGGTGTTCGCCGGTGTCGGTGAGCGCACGCGTGAGGGCAACGACCTGATCGCGGAGATGACCGAGACCAACGTCATCGAGAAGACCGCGCTGGTCTACGGCCAGATGGACGAGCCCCCGGGCACCCGTCTGCGCGTGGCCCTGTCCGCCCTGACGATGGCGGAGTACTTCCGCGACGTGCAGAAGCAGGACGTGCTGCTGTTCATCGACAACATCTTCCGGTTCACCCAGGCCGGCTCGGAGGTGTCGACCCTGCTGGGCCGCATGCCCTCCGCGGTGGGGTACCAGCCGACGCTGGCCGACGAGATGGGCCAGCTGCAGGAGCGCATCACCTCGACCAAGGGCCACTCGATCACCTCGGTCCAGGCGATCTACGTCCCCGCGGACGACATCACCGACCCGGCCCCGCACACCACCTTCACCCACCTGGACGCGACGACGGTGCTGAGCCGTCCGATCACCCAGAAGGGCATCTACCCCGCGGTGGACCCGCTGGACTCCACGTCCCGCATCCTGGACCCCCGCTACATCTCGGCCGCGCACTACGAGACCGCGATGCGTATCAAGAGCATCCTGCAGAAGTACAAGGACCTGCAGGACATCATCGCGATCCTCGGCATCGACGAGCTCTCCGAGGAAGACAAGGTCACCGTGCAGCGCGCACGGCGCATCGAGCGCTTCCTGTCGCAGAACACCTTCGTGGCGAAGATCTTCACCGGCATCGACGGCTCCTTCGTCCCGCTGGACGAGACCATCGCCGCCTTCACCGCGATCGCCGACGGCAAGTACGACCACGTGCCGGAGCAGGCGTTCTTCATGTGCGGTGGCCTGGAGGACCTGGAGAAGAAGGCCAAGGAGCTGGAGCGGGCATGAGCGAGTCGCACGCCGGTTCGCGCCGGCTGAACGTCTCGCTGGTGGCGGCCGACCGCAAGGTGTGGCAGGGCACGGCCGAGATGGTCGTCGCCCGCACCACCGAGGGCGACGCCGGCGTGCTGCCCGGCCACCAGCCGATCCTGTCCATCCTGGTGCCCTCCGTCGTGACCGTCCGCGGTACCGAGGAAGGCGTGCTGGAGGCGGTCGTCTCCGGCGGCTTCCTGTCCGTGGCCCGCGACGACGTGTCGATCCTGGCCGAGAGCGTCCTGCTCCCGTCCGAGATCGACGTCCAGGCCGCCCGCGACCTGGCCGCCGCCGCGCGCGAGGCCGAGGCCGCGGCCGGCGACGACTTCGCCGCGCGCGAGCAGGCCGAAGCGGACATGCGCTTCGCCGAGGCCCAACTGCGGGCCGCCGGCGACGCCTCCGTGGGCGCCGGCGCGGGACACTGAGGGGCACTGAGGTACACCTAGATGCGGCCGGGACTCGACAGTGAGGAGCTTGCGTAAATGCTCAGCGCTGTCGAGGTCCTGGCCGTCGTCTTTGTCGTGATCTGTCTGGCCGTCGCCTTCATCCCGATGCGCCGCCACCTGATCCGCCGGGGCGGCGGGGCCTTCGACTGTGCCGTCCGCTTCGGCCCGGTCCCGGCCCCCGGCGACGCCACCGGCTGGTCCTTCGCAGTAGGCCGCTACCGCGACCTCACAGTGGACCTCTACCGCGTCTTCAGCTACAACCCCCGCCCCCGCACGAGCCTGGCTCGGCGGGGGTTCGACGTGGTGGGGCGCCGCGACGCCGCGGGGGAGGAGACCCGGACGCTGTTACCGGGCTGGGCGGTGCTGGAGTGCTCGGCCGGGGGCAAGGCGGTGGAACTGGCCATGTCGACGGAGTCGATGATGGCTTTTCTGACGTGGGTGGAGGCGGCGCCGCCCGGGTGGGACATCTCGCGGGTGAGTTGAGGCGTGGGACCGGCTACCGTGGCACCCATGGTGAACCTGACCCGCATCTACACCCGCACCGGCGACGACGGCACGACCGCCCTCGGCGACCTGAGCCGGGTCCGCAAGACCGACCCGCGGTTGGCGGCTTACGCCGACGTGGACGAGGCCAACGCGGCGATCGGACTGGCCGTCGCCTTCGCCCGCAACGACCTGGGCATGCTCCACGACGGGATCAGGGCCCTGCTGCTGCGCGTCCAGAACGAGCTCTTCGACCTCGGTGCCGACCTGAGCACGCCGCCGGCCGAGAACCCCGAGTTCCCGCCGCTGCGCATCGAGCCGGAGTACGTGGAGCGGCTGGAGGCGGCGTGCGATGAGTGGAACGAGACGCTGGAGAAGCTGCGCTCCTTCATCCTCAACGGCGGCACGGTCGTAGCGGCGCAGTTGCATGTGGCGCGGACGGTTGTGCGGCGGGCGGAGCGGAGCGCTTGGGCGGCCGTCGAGGAGTACGGCGACGGGGTCAACCCGCTGGCTGTGAAGTACTTGAACCGGCTGTCGGACCTGCTGTTCATCTTGGCGCGGGTGGCGAACACGGATTCGCACGGCGGGGACGGCGACGTGCTGTGGGTTCCAGGCGGAGAGCGGTAGTCGCGCGGGAAGCGGTAGTCGCGCGGGAAGCGGTAGTCGGGGAAGCGGTAGGAAGCGGTAGTCAGGCGCTGGTCGCCGCTACTTCGAGGCGCTGGACGGCGCCGCGGCCTCAGGCCGCGCCGCCAGCGCCACCCACCCGGCTCCACCGCTCTTCCACAGGCTCTCCGGCCCGGTCAGCTGGAAGTCCCCGGCACTCCAGGCATCCGGCGGCGTCAACGCGACGTTCTTCGCGTCCCGGACCTGGATCACATCGGCAAAGTGCCCCTTCACCAGATGCTGGGTCCGCGGGAACACCGCCACCCCGTCGACCGTCTTCTGCGGGATCAGGTTCCCGCCGGTCCGCGCGTACAGCACGGTCTTCGTCTGCGGCGCGCCGAGGACCACCAGCCGGTTGCTCTGCGGCAGCCACACCGACAGCTCCGCGATCTGCTGCGCGTCGTCGGAGTCGGCGCTGGATCCCGGCCACGTGTGGGAGAACGCCACCGGCGCCGTGTACACCGACATGCTCGACGTCTTGCCCGTCTGCGTGTAGTCCCCGACCAGCAATTGGGCTTGCGACGGCGTGCCGTCGGCCGGGGTCGTCCAGCCCTGCATCACGTAGAGCCAGGTCTTGATCGGAGTCGGCGTGACCACTTTCGAGGCCACCCCGTGCTCGACGGACGCCGGAGCCGCGGTGTCCTCGTCGACCTGTGCCCACAGGGTCGAGACAGTGGCGGTCGGAACGGACGCCGGGACGGATGTCGGAAGGGCCGTCGGAACGGATGTCGGATCCGCCCCGGTCGCCGAGTCCGCCCGCTTGGCCTGGTCCACCAGGTACGACTTGGCGACGTCCAAAGCCTGCGCCGGCAGCGTCGCCCCGCGGCTCGGCCACGACAAAGCGTTCTGCGGGACCGTCGGCGCCACCGTCGCCACCGGGCTCTCGGTCGCCGTCGACGCCGGGTAGGCGCTGGTCAGATCCACGATCGCGGACGGCGGCGGGGCGGCCGAGGCGTCGCCCCCGCGCATCCCCAGCTCCGAGGCCACCGACGGGCCGAGCACGGCCGCCACGACCAGCACCGCGGTCGCCGACGAGGCCCGTATCGCCCGGCGCCGCCGACGGATCCGGGTGGCTCGGGCCATCACCTTCGGGAACAGGTCGCCCTGCGGGACCGGGACGGCCCCGGCGGCGACGCTCCGCAGGAGTTCGTGCAATTCCGGGAGCTCTGACGGCCCTGGCGGCTCTGACGGCTCTGGCAGCTTCCGCGGTTCTGGCAGCTCTGACGGCTCCCGCAGTTCTGGCAGCTCTGGCAGTTCGGTCGGCTCGGTCGACTCCGGCCCGGAGCCGCCTCCCGCCCCCGCTCCAGGCGTCGCCGAAGCACCGCCGATCATCCGATCACGGTCAGGCTGCGCGTTGTCCCAGGTGTCCATGGCGACTACGAAGACGCGAATCGAAAGCCGCAGGTTGCCTGCCGGTCACGCGGAGGCGGTAGTGGAGTGTGCCAGGATGGCCGTCCGTGGAGCGATTCAGAGTTGCCGGAGGGGCCCGCCTGGCGGGCGAGATCGCGGTGTGCGGTGCGAAGAACAGCGCGTTGAAGCTGATGGCGGTCGCCCTGCTGGCCGAGGGCCGGACCGAGCTGCGCGGTGTCCCGCGCATCCTGGACGTGGAGCTGATGGCCGAGCTGCTGCGCCGCCTGGGCTGCGATGTGCGGCTGGACTGGGAGCCGGGGCCGGAGCGGGAGGACGGGCCGCAGAAGGGCTCGGCCATCGTCATCGACGTGCCGGCCGTTCCGCGCACCGAGGCCGACTACGACCTGGTGCGCCGGCTGCGGGCCTCGATCTGCGTGCTGGGCCCGCTGCTGGCCCGGCAGGGGGAGGCGAAGGTCTCCTATCCCGGCGGGGACGCCATCGGCTCGCGCGGGCTGGACATGCACATCGACGGGCTGGAGCGGCTGGGCGCCGACATCTCGCAGGAGCACGGCTTCCTGGTCGCCACCGCGAAGGACGGCCTGACCGGGGCCAGCATCCTGCTCGACTTCCCCAGCGTCGGGGCCACCGAGAACATCCTGATGGCCGCCGTGCTGGCCCGCGGGACCACGGTGATCGACAACGCCGCGCGCGAGCCGGAGATCGTCGACATCTGCTCGCTGCTGGCCTCGATGGGCGCCAAGATCGACGGCGCCGGCAGCTCGACGCTGGTCATCGAGGGCGTCGACACCCTGTCCCCGGCCCCCTCGCCGCACCAGGTGGTCGCCGACCGGATCGTGGCCGGGATGTTCGCGGTCGCGGCCACCATGACCCGCGGCGACGTGCGGGTCGACGGCGGCAACGCGGCGCACCTGGAGATCGCGCTGGACAAGCTGACCCAGGCCGGCGCGACCGTGGTCCCGGACGAGACCGGCTTCCGGGTGTCGATGGACCGGCGGCCAAGGGCCGTGGACATCATCACGCTGCCCTACCCGGGCTTCGCCACCGACCTGCAGCCGCTGTTCGCCGCGATGAACTCGATCGCCGAGGGCACCTCGATGGTCACCGAGAACCTGTTCGACGCGCGCTTCGTCTTCCTCCAGGAGCTGGCCCGGCTCGGCGCGTCGGTGCGCACCGAGGGGCACCACGCGATCGTGCGCGGCGTCGAGAAGCTGTCCGGGGCGCCGGTGCGGGCCACCGACATCCGGGCCGGGGCCGGGCTGGTGCTGGCCGGGCTGGTCGCCGACGGGCACACCACGGTCTCCGACGTCCGGCACATCGACCGCGGGTATCAGGGCCTGGTGACGCAGCTGCGCTCGCTCGGCGCGCAGATCGAGCGGGAGCCGGACCCCGACCCGTACCCGTGACGAGCGTTACGCCGCCGTCCGCGCCGGGCCCGGCCGCGTCCGCGTTATCTTTTTGGACGTCCTAGCAAATCACCCCTTGTGAAGCACGAGGTAGCGCAGTGTCGAAGAAGCTGGCCGTCATCGGCGCCGGTCTGATGGGTTCGGGGATCGCGCAGGTGGCCGCGGCCGCCGGGTACGACGTGGCGATCCGCGACGTGACCGACGCGGCGCTCAAGCGCGGCGTCGACGGCATCCGCGCCTCGCTGGAGAAGTTCGCCTCCAAGGGCCGCTACACGCCCGAGGAGGTCCAGGCGGCGCTGGGGCGCATCACCACGACCACGGACCTGGCCGAGGCGGTCGCCGACGCCGACGTGATCGTCGAGGCGGCCTTCGAGAACGTGGACGTCAAGCAGGACATCTTCCGCGAGCTGGACAAGCTGGCCAAGCCCGGCGCGGTCCTGGCCACCAACACCTCCGCGATCCCGATCACCCAGATCGCGGCGGTCACCTCCCGCCCGCAGGACGTGGTCGGCACCCACTTCTTCTCCCCGGTGCCGATGATGCAGCTGTGCGAACTGGTCCGCGGCTACAAGACCTCCGACCAGACCCTGGCCCGGGCCCGCGCCTTCGCCGAGGAGGTCGGCAAGACCTGCATCGTGGTGAACCGCGACGTGGCCGGCTTCGTCACCACCCGGCTGATCGCCGCCCTGGTGGTCGAGGCCGTGAAGCTCTACGAGTCGGGCGTGGCCACCGCCGAGGACATCGACCTGGCCTGCAAGCTCGGCTTCGGGCACGCGATGGGGCCGCTGGCCACCACCGACCTGACCGGCGTCGACATCCTGCGCAACGCCACCCAGAACATCTACACCGAGACCCAGGACGAGAAGTTCAGCCCGCCGGAGCTGCTGAACCGGATGGTGACGGCCGGGGACCTGGGACGGAAGTCGGGCAAGGGCTTCTACAGCTACTGACACAGCGGAAAACCGACGGCTGCCACGGTCTCTTCCTGCCAGTATCGCGATCATGACGCTTTCGTTCGCCGAGAGACCGATACTGGCAGGCGACCGCCTTGACTCAGGCCACTGCCGTAGCCGCGCCCCCAGCCGCCGCGGCGCCACCCTCGCCAGCCGCCTTGCGGTCCAGTCTGCGCAGGCTCGCCACCCGCTGCACCACCCCGAGTCCGGTCACCACCGCGCCTAGCCCGAGCCACCCCACCGGTCCGGCCGCCAGTACGCCGCTGGACAGCGCCACGGGCCCCGCGGAGCGCTCCAGCGCCTGTGCCATGCCCGCCACCCCCAAGTACGACGCCTGCGCGTCCGTGGGTGCCAGGGACACCGCCAGCTCCCACGACACCAGCGAGCGCACCAGCTCCGCCGTCGTCAGCACCACTGCCGCGAGCACCAGTGTGATTGTCGCGAGCAGCGCGCCGCCTTGTCCGGATACCGCGAGCAGTGCGCAGCCCGCCAGTAGTGCCACGCCGTACCAGCATGCGGCGCGCGCCGCGGCTCGGGCTCCGGACACCCGGGCCGAGACCGACATCTGGAGGAAGACGCACATCAGGGTGTTGATCACCATGACCGCCGGGATCACCGCGTGCGGCGCGTGGGTGCGGGTCAGGGCCCACAGCGGGACGCCGACTGTCAGGATCGCGTCGTCCAGGTTCAGGAACACGTCCAGCAGGACGAACAGCAGGTAGCCCGGATCGCGCCAGGGATTACGGCCGCGCGCCTTCTTCGGGCCGCCGTCGCTCTCGCCGCTCTGGCTGCCAGCCGCCGCCGGAGTCGCCGCCACCGGTGCCCGCCGACTCGTCCGCAGCACCAACGCCGCCACCGCCAGGTACGACACCCCGTTCCCGACCACCACCGCCTCGTACATCGTCCCGGTCCCGACCGCCACCGCGATCGCCGCGATCCCCGCGCCCAGCGCGTACGCCGCGTTCATCACCACCCGCGAGAGCGCCCGGTACGTCGCGCGCTGCGCCCCGGCCGTCTGGCCGGCGAACACGATCTCCATCGTCTTCGATCCGCGGTCGCACAACGTGGTCGCGGTGGTGACCGCCAACAGCGGTACGAAGCCGTGGCACAGCGGCACCGAGCACAGTGTCAGTACCCTGATCAAGTGGCACGCCACCAGGATCGTGCGCACCGGCAGCCGTTCGGCCAGATGTCCGGCGATCGGCGGGCCGGCGATGCCGACCAGACCCGCGATGCCCAGCAGCAGGCCGATCCGTCCGGCGCTCAGGTGCGCGACGACCGTGAAGTACAGCACCAGCGCCGAGTTCCACACGCCGTTCCCGGCCCGGTCCAGGAACAGCGCCGCGAGCATCCGGCGGGAGTCCTGTCCGCCAGGTGGGTTACGCAGCTGGGCCAGGGTTCCGGTGCGTTTCGGGGCGTCGGCGGCGGCCGGGGCGGCGCCGGTCCGGCGCCCCGTGCCGCCGGCTCCGATGCCACCGTTCGCCGATTGGCTCCTCCGCAGCCCCATGTACCACCCCTAGTGTCAGCCCCGCAGATCCTCCTGGAGTGTGACGGAGGAAGTCACTCGATGTCAAGAAGCTTGATGTCGAGATATAAACCCACCCGGGACCGGGTGCCGGGTGTGCGCAAACTCACCGGTGACACTCCGGTTACCCGTCAGTAGGCTCCGGACCAAGGCGCCGACCCCACCTGCCGGGCGGCGACACCATCCACCTTGGGAGCCCCCGTGACCGAGCGCGGCAGATCTTTCGAGCCAGACCGCCCCTGGGTGATGCGGACCTATGCCGGCCACTCCACCCCGGCGGAGTCCAACGCCCTGTATCGCAGGAACCTGAGCAAGGGGCAGACCGGCCTGTCAGTGGCCTTCGACCTGCCCACCCAGACCGGCTACGACCCGGACTCGGTCCTGGCCCGCGGGGAGGTCGGCAAGGTCGGCGTGCCGGTCGCGCACCTGGGCGACATGCGCGCGCTGTTCGAGGGCATCCCGCTGGAGCGGATGAACACCTCGATGACCATCAACGCCCCGGCGATGTGGCTGCTGGCGCTGTACCAGGTGGTCGCCGAGGAGCAGGGTGCGGACCTGGCCGCACTGGCCGGCACCACGCAGAACGACATCGTCAAGGAGTACCTGTCGCGCGGGACCTACGTCTTCCCGCCCGGCCCCTCGCTGCGGCTGATCACCGACACCATCGCCTACGCCGTGGCGAACCTGCCGAAGTGGAACCCGATCAACATCTGCTCCTACCACCTGCAGGAGGCCGGCGCGCAGCCGGTGCAGGAGGTCGCCTACGCGCTGTCGACGGCGATCGCCGTGCTGGACGGCGTGCGCGACTCCGGGCAGGTGGCGCCGGAAGACTTCGGAAAGGTGGTCGGCCGCATCTCCTTCTTCGTCAACGCCGGGGTGCGCTTCGTCGAGGAGATGTGCAAGCTGCGGGCCTTCGCGGGGCTCTGGGACCGCATCACCGGCGAGCGCTACGGCGTCACGGACGAGAAGCTGCGCCGGTTCCGCTACGGCGTCCAGGTCAACTCCCTCGGGCTGACCGAGGCGCAGCCGGAGAACAACGTGCAGCGGATCCTGTTGGAGATGCTGGCCGTGACGCTGTCCAAGGACGCGCGGGCCCGGGCGGTGCAGCTGCCGGCCTGGAACGAGGCGCTGGGCCTGCCGCGGCCCTGGGACCAGCAGTGGTCGCTGCGGATGCAGCAGGTGCTGGCCTACGAGTCGGACCTGCTGGAGTACCCCGACCTGTTCGCCGGCTCGAAGGTGGTCGAGGCCAAGACCGACGAGATCGCGGCGGCGGCCTGGGCGGAGATCGAGCGCATCCAGGACCTCGGCGGCGTCGTGGCGGCGGTGGAGTCCGGCTATCTGAAGGCGCAGCTGGTCGGCGCGCACGCCGAGCGGCGGGCGAGGATCGAGTCCGGCGAGCTCACGGTGGTCGGCGTCAACAAGTTCACCGAGACCGAGCCGAACCCGCTGACCGCCGACCTGGACGCGGCCATCCAGACCGTGGACCCGGCCGTGGAGCAGCACGCGGTGACCGCGCTGAAAGCGTGGAAGGAGCAGCGGGACGGCGCGGCGGTGGATGCCGCACTGGCCCGGCTGCGTCAGGAGGCCGCGACCGAGGCCAACCTGATGGACGCCACGCTGGCCTGCGTGCGCGCCGGGGTCACCACCGGGGAGTGGACCGGCGTACTGCGCGAGGTCTTCGGCGAGTTCCGGGCGCCCACCGGCGTCTCGGGCTCCACCGGGACCGCGATCCCGTCCGAGGAACTGGCGGAACTACGCCGCGAAGTCGATCAGGCCTCTGCCGAACTCGGCCGCCGGCTGCGGCTCCTGGTCGGCAAGCCGGGCCTGGACGGCCACTCCAACGGCGCCGAGCAGATCGCCGTCCGGGCCCGCGACGCCGGCTTCGAGGTGGTGTACCAGGGCATCCGCCTGACCCCGCAACAGATCGCGGCGGCGGCGGTGGCCGAGGACGTGCACTGCGTCGGCCTGTCGGTGCTCTCCGGCTCGCACCTGCAACTGGTCCCGGAGGTACTGGCCGAACTGCGCACGGCCGGCGCCGGCGCGATCCCAGTGGTGGTCGGCGGCATCATCCCGGACGCCGACGCCCGGGCCCTGCGCGAAGCCGGCGTCGCCGCGGTGTTCACCCCGAAGGACTTCGGCATCACGCAGATCCTGCACACCATCGTCGAAGAGATCCGGCGCGCCGGATCGGTCAGCGCCTGAGCGGACTCCCTCGCCGCTCGGGCGGAATCGGCGCCCTTCTCCGGGGATTTCCCGGGGGAGGGCGCCGTTTTGGATTCCGCAAAAAAAGTGCCCGGCGAGCTGCCCGGAATAGTGCCTCAGCGGGCTCCGGCGACACCTTATAAGCACTCTCATGAAGGTTCGCAGTCCCGATGCCGGGGGTCGGCCGACAGGCATCCAGTGACTCGCTCAGGGCTTCGCGATACCGGCTATGACCTGGTCTTTCACTGAATTCCGGCTAGGATTGGGGCAGTTCGCGGAACGCTGTCGAAGGGGGACATCGTGAGTGAGGATCGTACCTACAGCGCCGACTCGATTGTGGTGTTGGAAGGTTTGGAAGCCATACGGAAGCGGCCGGGCATGTACATCGGCTCGACCGGAGAGCGCGGGCTGCACTGGGTCGTTTTCGAGGCGGCGAACCGGGCGATCGATGAAGTGCTCGGTGGACGTGCCGGCTTGCTCGAGGTGACGTTGACCGCCGACGGCGCCGTCCGGGTCGGCGATGACGGACCCGGCCTTCCCTTCGAGGGCGGCGGTGACGACGAGCCCGGGCTCGAAGAGCAGCTGACCCGGATAGGGGTCGGCCGCCGGCCCGGGCCCGCGATCCATGCCGGCTGGATGGATCTCGCCATCGTCAACGGCGTGTCCGGCCGGCTGGTCGCCGAGGTCCGCCGCGAGGGCCGGCGGCGGGTCCAGGAGTACGTGCGGAGCGTCGCGGTCGCTCCGCCGACCGACGCCGGACCGGCGGACGACACCGGGACCGTCATCACCTTCTGGCCGGACCCCGACATCTTCCAGACAACGGAGTTCTCGTTCAGCGTGCTGGCAGAGCGTTTCAGGGAACTGGCTTGGCTCAACCCGGGCCTGGATGTCTCACTCGTGGACGAACGCCAGACGCCCGAACGCGCTTCGGCCCGCTTCCACTTCCCGGACGGTGTACGCGAGCTCGTCGCGTTCCTCGATGAGCAGCTATCCGCTCCGGTCCATCCGGACATCATCAGCTTCGAGCAGGACGACGCGCAGATGGCGGGCCGGACGGAGATCGCTTTGCGCTGGCGTGACTCCGGCCCGGAGCACGTCCGCAGCTTCACCAACAGCGCGCCTACGCGCGGCGGCGGCACGCACCTGAACGGCTTCCGTGACGGCGTAGCGGCTGCGGTCAACACTTATGCACGAGCGCAGGGCCTGTTGGCGGCAACGGATCCCGATCTCGGTGCCGAGCAGATCTGCGAAGCCTTGACGGCCGTGGTGTCGGTGAAGCTGGAGCACCCCGAGTACGGAGGCTGCACCCGCGACCAGTTGGGCGGTGCCGGCGTGCGTCCCGCTGTCGCCCAGGCCGTCGAGGAACATCTCGGCGGCTGGCTGACCGGACATCCGCAAGCGGCCGCGGCCATCGTCGGGCAGATCATGGCGCGCCACTGAATCAGGACCCTGCGGGTTGTGGTCCGTCCTTGCCCGGACGCCGATCGGCGCCCTTCCCGGGGATATCCCCTAGGGAAGGACGCCGATTTATTTGAACGCTTTTTCGAGCGACGGGCCGGGCGATGCCGGACTTATAGCGGCTCGGAATCAGGCGTCCGCCTTCTCAGCGGCTTCCTTCTCCGCGATGGCGTCCGGGTGGTGCTCGCCGGCGAATTCGCGGCCCAGCACCTCGTGCGCGGCCCGCAGGTGGTCCAGGCCGGTCTCGCCGTGCTCGGCGGCGTGGCCGTCGAGGGCGTCCAGGATGCGCTCGACCGGCTCGTGGTGGCCTTCCAGGCGCTGCTCGGCGTAGTAGGCGATGCCCAGCTTCATGAACAGCTTCGCGCCGTGCCGGTGGGCGCTCCACTCCTCAGCGGCCTCCACCGCGCCATCGAAGCTCTTCTCGGTGATCTCGAGAGCCTTGGCTATGAAACTCATCGGTCTGCGACTCCTCGCGTCGAAACGGCGCCCATCGACACTATCGACGAGGCGTATGCGTGCTCTCAGTGTTAGCTCGCGGCCTGCCCCGCTCTTCCTTCACGCCCTTCCGTGACGGACATGAGTACGGGTTAGCAGCGCGTCGTGCTGAATAATAGCGGCAACAGCGAGAACGGGTTACGGCGATGTGCGTACTCAGGACTAGTACTGTGATAGGGGAACCCCTGCGATCGCAACGTGCGTGCATCGCAAGATGAACGTCGGGGGAAGACCCGCGGTGGCGTTGAGGAACCGTTCAGCTGAGGAATCCCGAGCTACGTTTTCCCGCCGGGCGGGTAGTCGTCTGGTTACCCATTGACTCTGGGGTGCGCGGCGCGGGGCTCTCGCGTTGGTAGGCTCCGATCCCATGCGCATCGTCATCGCCCACTGCACCGTCGACTACGCCGGCCGGCTCTCCTCGCACCTCCCGGAGGCCAAGCGGCTGCTGATGGTGAAGGCGGACGGCAGCGTCTCGATCCACGCCGACGACCGCGCGTACAAGCCCCTCAACTGGATGTCGCCGCCCTGCGTGCTCAAGGAGTCCGAGCGCGACGAGGACGGCCGCGTGATCTGGACGGTCACCAACAAGGCCGGCGAGCGGCTGGTGATCACGCTCCAGGACGTCGAACTGGACGCCAGCCACGAACTCGGCGTGGACCCCGGCCTGCAGAAGGACGGGGTCGAGGCGCACCTGCAGGAACTGCTCGCCGAGCAGATCGAGACCCTGGGCAGCGGCTGGACCCTGGTGCGGCGCGAGTACCCGACCGCGATCGGGCCGGTGGACATCATGGCGCGCGACTCCGACGGGGCGCACGTCGCGGTGGAGATCAAGCGGCGCGGCGAGATCGACGGCGTCGAGCAGTTGACGCGGTACCTGGAACTGCTGAACCGCGACCCGCTGCTGGCCCCGGTGCGCGGGGTGTTCGCGGCGCAGGAGATCAAGCCGCAGGCCCGGACGCTGGCCGCGGACCGGGGGATCGAGTGCGCGGTGCTGGACTACGAGGTGCTGCGCGGGATGGACGACCCGAGTTCGCGCCTGTTCTGAATCAGAGTCCTTGTTCTGAATCAGAATCCTGCTCCAATGGATCCGGCGACGGTTCGCCGGACAACGGGAGCGATGATGAGACTCAGCAGAAGGACCCTGCTCGTAGGCGCGGTATCGGCACCGGCCGCCCTCTGGCTGGCCGAGGGTACGGCCCAGGCCGCCGCGAGCTATGACGTCGCCGTCTGCGAGCAGTACCGGAACCAGGTCCAGATCTACTCCTCGGCGGCCGGGTGTGGTCGCCCGGCGGCGGTGGCTGGGCGAACCTGTCGGACGTGAAGTTCGGCCCTGGTCCAGACGATCAGCTTCCCCGGTGCGCACGGGCTCTGGTACGACGACGTCCACAACCGCCTCTGGGCGGTCGGGCAGGGCAAGGCGACCTCGTATCAGGTCAGCGGCAGCTATCGGAACACCCGGCTGGTCGGCGGGGTCGACGTGTCGATCGGCTCGGGGAACCTCGGGCACAGCCTCGACGCGTCCTACAAGGACAGCGGGATCCTGTTGGTCAGCCACAGCAGCGCGGTGGTCGCGATCAACAAGACCACGCACGCGGTGAGCACGGTGCACGCCGACCACGCGGTGAAGTCGTTCAGCCAGCACTCCTCGGGAGAGGCGTTCTGGGTGCAGAGCACGGGGAAGACGTACCACGGCGACAGCCGCGACTGGGTCAACCCGGATGTGCAGTTCTTCAATGCCGCCGGCGCGCGTTTCTTCACCCGCGGGTTGTCGTACGGCGCGGAGTTCTACAAGGCTCGGCTGCACGCGGTCGGCTACCACTGACGGCCCGCTGTGCTGGTGTGATGCAAGAGGTTGGACATCAGTCGTGTGCTGATGGCGTTTTGAAAGCCTTCGCCCCGACAGGTTAGAAGACCTCCTGGATGGGCCATGCCTCTAGGTGTATCCCCTACCGGGAGGAGTCCCCTGATATGTCCCTCGATGTTTCCCCGGAGCTGCTTGACGCCGCTGAACGCGGCGAGGTCTCCGACCAGCAGTTCGCCGATTGTGTGCGGGACTCGCTGCCGTACGCGTGGCGGATGGTCAGCGACTTGTCGACGCGGCTGCACGTGGACGGCGCCGGTGCGACCGGCTTCGTGGACAACACCACGCCGCCGCCGGACGAGCAGGCCCGCGGGCAGCTGTTGCGGGCCCTGGCCAGCGACGCCATCCGCGGCTGCCTGGAACGGCACTTCGGGGTGCGGCTGGCGTTCCAGAACTGCCACCGGGTCGCGGTGTTCCCCTCCGGGACCGCTGAGGACTCTGATGTCTACAGCACCTTCACCTCGGTCCGGTCCCAGCTGCTGAATCAGTCGCCGCTGCTGCGCGACTGCTGAGCCGCGGGTCCTGCGGAGCTGGTGGGGACGGTTCGGGTGCGGATGGAGCCGTACTGATTCACGGGCTGGTGCGGGCTCCCGAATCGAGGCCGGAGGACTTGCGAACGGCCGGTGGCGTCCCAGGGGGCAGAGGACGCCACCGGCCCTTCTTTTTGCTTCACGCCACCGCGTGGGCTTCGAGCCTGAGCGCCTCAGCCCGCCGCGCGCAGCAGGGGGAGCACCGAGCTTCCCAGAGCTTTGATATTGGTCAGGGTGTGCTCGGGGCCGCCGCCCTCGACGAACAACAGCACGTGCTCGATACCGGTGGCCAGGCGGGACTCCAGAATCCGTTCCGCACAATACGAAGCCGGCCCGACCGGGTGGATCGCCGTCAGGTGCTCGGCATAGTCGTCCGGATCGCGCATCGGGGCCGACACGCCGTCGAAGCGGACGTGCGCGGCCAGCCCGGGACGCAGCCAGGTCGGCATCGCCTGTCGCAGAAGGCTGACCCCCTGGCCGCGTGACGGGGCGACCTGGGCGACCACCACCGAGGCGTGGGGCGCGGGAGCGCCGTATATCCGCACCATCGCCGCCTTCTCGACGTCGTCGGCGTGCATCCCGAGCAGCATCGGCAATCCGCGGTCGGCCGCCATCCGCAGGCTCTCAGGGGACGTACACGCCACCAGCATCCGCGGCCCGCCACGCGGCACCACCGGTACCTGGCGGAACCGGTGGAACTCGCCGTCGAAGGCGACAGCGTCCTGCGATCCCCACGCGCACAGCACATCCAGCGCCTCGGCGAACGCCCGCCGCGAAAGCCCCGCCATCCCGGTGCCGAACACCTCCAGATCCACCCACGGCCCGCCCCGCCCGACGCCCAGCGTGAAGCGCCCGCCGGTGAGCACGTCGAGCATCGCCGCCTGCTCCGCCACCGCCACCGGATGCGCGGTGGACAGGACCGTCACGGCGGTGCCGACCCCGATGCTCCGGGTGCGGCCGGCCAGCAGGGCGGCGAAAGTGAGAGCGGAAGGGCAGGTGCCGTAGGGCATGAAGTGGTGCTCGGCCATGAAGACGTCGTCGAACCCGGCGTCCTCGGCGGCGACGCCGTAGTCCAGCGCGGCCCGGAGCGCCTGCTCCGCCGAACTGCCCGGAAAACCCGCTGCCAATAGAAAGACGCCGATGCGCATGCCTACCAGTGTGTAACCCATGTGGGCGGTCTCACAGGCAAGAAGGTGCTGTCAGATCGGGGGTGTCGCGTAGATACTGGCGAGTAACCGCAGACTCGATCCCTCTGGTAGCTGCGAGTCACCCAAAACTCAAGGAGACGGTTTCTATGCCCCGCGAGTTCACCACAGTCGGCGTTGTCGGCCTGGGCACGATGGGCGCCGGCATCGCCGAAGTCATGGCGCGCAACGGCATCCGGGTCATCGGCGTGGAGGTCGACCAGGCCGGTGTGGCCCGCGGCCATGGCCACCTGCAGACCTCCGTGGCCCGCGCGGTCAAGCGCGGCAAGCTGACCGACGCCGAGGCCGAGGAGCTGGCCGGCCGGGTGTCGTTCAGCACCGCGCTGGACGACCTGGCCGCCGCCGAGCTGGTCGTCGAGGCCGTGCCGGAGGACCTGGAGCTCAAGCGCTCGGTCTTCCAGCGGCTGGACGCCATCTGCCCGCCGGAGACCATCCTGGCGACCAACACCTCGGCACTGTCGGTCACCGAGATCTCGGTGGCCACCGCGCGGCCCTCGCGGGTGGTCGGGGTGCACTTCTTCAACCCGGCGACGGTGATGCGGCTGGCCGAGGTCGTGCGGACCGTGGTCACCGACCCCGAGGTGGTGGACGACGTCGAGGCGCTGGTGCGCCGGCTCGGCAAGGACGACGTCACCTGCGGGGACCGGGCCGGCTTCATCGCCAACGCGCTGCTGTTCGGCTACCTGAACCACGCGGTGGCGATGTACGAGCAGAAGTACGCCACCCGCGAGGACATCGACACCGCGATGAAGCTCGGCTGCGGCCTGCCGATGGGACCGCTGGCGCTGCTGGACCTGATCGGCGTCGACACCGCCTACGAGATCCTGGACACGATGTACCGGCAGTCGCGGGACCGGCTGCACGCCCCGGCGCCGATCCTGAAGCAGATGGCCACCGCCGGCCTGCTGGGCCGCAAGACCGGCCGCGGCTTCTACACCTATGAGGGCCCTGACTCCCCGGTGGTGGTCGAGGACGACCAGACCCCGGCGGGCGAGGGCCGCGGTCGGTCCGGCGCGCAGGTGCGCGAGGTGAACCGGATCGGCGTCGTGGGCTCCGGCACGATGGCCAGTGGCATCGCGGAGGTCTGCGTCAAGGCCGGATACGAGACCGTGCTGGTCGCCCGGGCCACGGCCAAGGTGGACGCGGCGCGCGCGGCGATCACCCGGTCGCTGGAGAAGGCGGTGCAGCGCGGCAAGCTGACCGGGCCGGACCGGGACGCCGCGCTGGCCCGGCTGCACGGGACCACGGACCTGGCCGATCTGTCCGACTGCGACCTGGTGGTAGAAGCCGTCGTGGAGGACCTGGAGGTCAAGCGCGCGCTGTTCGCCGACTTCGACCGGCTGTGCAAGCCCGGCGCGGTGCTGGCCACCACCACCTCCTCGCTGCCGGTCATCGAGTGCGCGATGGCCACGCGGCGCCCGGCCGACGTGGTCGGCGTGCACTTCTTCAACCCGGCGCCGGTGATGAAGCTGGTCGAGGTGGTGCGCACGGTGACGACCGCGGACGACGTGGCCGCCACCGTCCACGCGGTGTGCGCCAAGCTCGGCAAGGTCGCGGTGGACTGCGGGGACCGGGCCGGGTTCATCGTGAACGCGCTGCTGTTCCCGTACCTGAACGACGCGGTGAAGATGCTGGAGGCGCACTACGCCACCGCCGACGACATCGACACCGCGATGAAGCGCGGCTGCGGCTACCCGATGGGCCCGTTCGAGCTGCTGGACGTGGTCGGCCTGGACGTCTCGCTGGCCATCCAGCGCGTGCTCTACCTGGAGTTCCGCGAGCCCGGGTTCGCGCCGGCGCCGCTGCTGGAACACCTGGTGACCGCGGGATACCTGGGACGTAAGGCGGGTCGCGGGTTCCGGGACTACAGCTCCCGCTGACCGTGCGGGCGCCGCATCGAATATCCGGTTGACAAACGGGCCGGGGCGCGTGGACCGCGGCGCGTGGGCGTTTACTACCCTGGAGACATGAGCCCGCGCCGCCGCCCGCCCCGCCGCTCCGACGTCCCCGACGAGGAGCGGGACGGCGCCAGCGCGCGGATGGCCTCCCGGGTCCTGGGCTTCGACCGCATCGAGCCCGGGCCCGACGGCCGGGACTGGGCCGTACGAGGGATTCCCGGCCAGGCCGCGCAGAAGGTGTACCGGTGCCCGGGCTGTGATCAGGAGATCCGGGCCGGGGTGCCGCATCTCGTGGCCTGGCCGAGGGACGACTACGGCCAGGGCGTGCACGATCGGCGGCACTGGCACACGCCTTGCTGGAACGCGCGCGGGCGGCGGCGCGCGAGGTAACACTTCGACAAAGTAAGGACGCGGCGAACCCCCGCCGCTTGGCGAGCGGCCCGCGACCCGCGATCATGTCCGCCATGGACCGCACATTCGAGGAAATGATCGCGCAGGCCGAGGCGGTCGACGTCAGCGGCTGGGACTTCTCCTGGCTCGACGGCCGCGCCACCGAGGAGCGCCCGCCGTGGGGCTACCAGCGCCAGATGGGCGAGCGCATCGGCCGCGCGCACCTGCACCTGGACATCCAGACCGGCGGCGGCGAGGTACTGGCCGGGGTGCCGCAGCGCGCCTCCGGCGCGATGGTCGCCACCGAGGGCTGGCCGCCGAACATCGAGGTGGCCCAGGCGAACCTGCGCGAGAAGGGCGTGGTGATCGTCGCCGACGAGGACGAACCCCCGCTCCCCTTCGCCGACAACGCCTTCGACCTGGTCACCAGCCGCCACCCGGTGATGGCCCACTGGCGCGAGATCGCCCGGGTCCTGGCCCCCGGCGGCACCTACTTCTCCCAGCACATCGGCCCGGACAGCGGCCACGAGGTCTACGAGTGGTTCCTCGGCCCCAAGCCCACCGGCAAGGGCTTCCGCGAGCCGGCACTGGCCCGGGCCGAGGCGGCGAAGAACGGCCTGGAGGTGGTGGACCTGCAGGAGGCCGAACTGAAGATGGAGTTCTTCGACATCGGCGCCATGGTCTACTTCCTGCGCAAGGTGATCTGGTTCGTGCCGGACTTCAGCGTCGAGAAGTATCGCGATGACCTGCTGCGGATGCATGAGCACATTGAGCGTGAGGGGTCGTTTGTGGCTTACTCGCGGCGGTTCTTGATTGAGGCGCGCAAGTCTGGGGGGTGAGGGGTGAGGTGTGGGG
>NZ_JAAFYZ010000127.1 GCF_018274385.1 Catenulispora pinistramenti
ACTCCAGCCCCCACCAAACTCCACCCGCCAACGAATCCCGCCCGTCGACCGGCACATCGCGAACCACATCGAGAACCACATCGCGAACCACGCCACGAACCACGCCACGAACTCCCGAGCAAAGCGCGAACTCCCAGGCAAACGTTGCCCGACACGGCACCAGTCGGTCGGCTCGGGCATGGGGAAGCAGACCGTCGTCATCTTTTCCGACCTTGCGTGGTGCGCCGTATCCTGCGGGTGGCGGGTACAGCAGGGAGCACGCGCCTCAGGGTGATGCCGGCGCCGTGGGGCTCCCAGTCGGCTGCTTGGGGGCTGCCGGGGTGGGCAACGCATCGCGGCAGGTACCGCCCAAGTGGAGGTAGGTGTTGTCGATGGTGTAGATGGGTCCTGCGGTGTCGGGGCCGACAACGCCGTCGACGGAGAGGTTCTGCTCACGCTGGAAGCGCTCGATGGCGCCGATGGTGGTGTCGCCGTTGACGCCGTCGACGGGGAGTCCGGCGTGGTCCCAGTAGTTGAGGGCCTGCTGGATGCAGCGCACTCCCGTGCCGACGTCGCCGGGGCGGATGTAGGCAGGCGAGCTGCCCTGGATCGCGGTCGTCGCTCCCTGGGCCGGGAGAGGACCGGTCGGGGGCAGGGTCTGCGCCACGGTGCACACCCGGGCCCCGGCGTCAGTCGCGCACGCTGTGACGCTCGCCGAGGCTGTGACGTCGATCATGGGTGTGTAGCCGTCGATGCCGTAGTGGATCATCGAGGATTGCTGCTGGCCGGCGGCGGTTTGGACCGAGACGGTGTCGCCCGGCCGCCCGTCGGCGACCTTCGCCCACGCCGCCTGGCAGGCCGGGCTGTACCGAAGCTGCACGTTCAGCAACGGTCCCGTGTCGCCGAGCAGCGTGCGAGTAGTCACTGTCCGGGCGTCGTATCCGCAGTTCGCGATCTGAGGATCCGCCCCGGCACACAGCTGTCCTCGACATCGGGGAGCGACCTCGGCGTTCAGAGCCGGGCCCGTTTTGACCAGCCCGACCGATACGGCCGGGCTGTCGCCGCCCAGTACGGGCACCAGGAGGGCCATCAGGACCATGCTGAGCCCCGCGGCCGTCACCGAAGTCCGCGAAGCCAGCCGCAGGGCGCGCCGCCGCGCTGGTCGGCGGTCGGCGAGGGGGCCCGGGTTCAACGGCCGGGTGTCGTCGGCCGCTGCTGGGTCGGGGTCTGCACCGTCCCCGTCCTGGGTTTCGGTGTCCGCCGTCTCACTCGGGCCGGCGGAAGAAGGCTGGCGCGCCCGACGCGCCAACTCGACAAGCCCGTCCGATCCGATTCCGGTCTGGACGAGCTTGGCGACCGCCTGCACCGGCACCGGACGCTTGCCGTTGAGCCAGCGCTCCCACGACGAACTGCTGTAGTGCGTCTGCCGGCCAAGCTGTTGCAAGCTCAGCCCCGACTCGTCCTTGGCCCCGCGCAACGCCTCCACCAAAGCACGTTGTTCCTCGCCGAGGTCCTCGGGCAGCTTCCCCCACACAAGCCTCTCCCCAATGAAGCGTTCACCCCGTTCCCGACCGTCTCCCAAAGCGCAGGCCAGCGCTTGGAGACGTCACCAAAAATCCCCATCCGGACACGAACTGTAGTCAGCGCGCCGCCTGGCCCACAAGGCTGGCCGTATCGCCTCAACGCCCGGGCCCAGGTCCTATATCCGGGCCCTGACCGGCTGTTGATGACGCGACTGCACTGCCTCCCGCTCTGTCCATCGCGAGCGGGTCACCGAATGAAGGGACATCCATATGCACAAGCTCAATCGCATCGCCGCCGCTACCTTCGCGGCAGCCACCGCCCTCGGTTTCTGCGCTACGGCGGGATCGGCGCAGGCGGCCACGGCCCGCCCGGCGGCGGCAGCCAACCAGTGCCTGCACAAGTGGACCTTCCAGTCCATGGGCTTGAACGACAGCTCGCCGGCCGGATACCTGAACGTCGACGGCGGCGGAGGCAACACCTCGTGGGTGATCACCTGGTACTCCTCGCCGAGTGCCAGCAACGAGTACTGGTGCATGGAGCCGGCGTCCGAAGGCGGTTGGTATTTCCACCCGTCCTATGACCTGTCGTTGTGCATGGACGTGCCCAACGGCCGCTACGCGGCAAACCAGGATCTGTGGATCCACACCTGCAACGGCACCATCGCCCAGCGCTTCACCTTCGGCTCCGGCGACACCCTCATCCGGACCGAGGGCAACCTGGACTACGGCCTCGAGGACAACGGGTACGGCCATGTCGTGACGCTGGAGAAGTCCCCGGACCGCAGCTACTGGCGGTGACCTGACCGCTCGGCCGCGTCGGATCGCGGGGGGTCCGACGGGGCCGACGCAGGTTTGCTGGGAACTCCTGGACGCTGCCGTGTATGGCCGATGTCTAGCATCGGCCATACACGGCATGGATGACCCGGCGCTGGATATGGTGGCCCCATGCCCGACGGTCGCCCGGTTCCGCCCGCCGATGGATGGCGCGCCGAGCCGCTCGTCTTCAGCCTGTACGACTTTCTTCGCTCCGGTTCGTTCGAAGACCTCCGGATCGGCCAGCCGAAGGAGCTGGTCCGCAGCCGGGTTCCCGAGCCGCTGGACTGGGCGTTGACCGGTGACGGCACCGAATCGGACCTCTGGTCGTACGGCCGGCTGGACCTGATCTTCGTGGACGGGAAGCTGTCGTCAGTCTTCTGCGACAATCTCGGCGGATTCGGTGACGAGTCCGCCGAGGAGGACCACGTCACGGTCGATCCGTGGTTCCTCGCCGATCCGCTGCCGGGGATGGCCGACGTCCGGGGGCGGCTCGCGGGCAAAGGGTTGGCGGTGCGGGAGAGCGAAGTCGCCGGGTATCTGCGGGAGTATCGACGCGATCTGGTGGTCGAGGGCAGCGAGGTCACGCTGATGTTCGAAGCGGACCGCCCCGGGGTGCCCTTGGTCGCGTTCTGGCTGGACCGCGAGCAGTCTCCAAACTCCGAGCCCTGATCGTCAACCGCGGCTTCGACCGCTGCTGGGCGGTCCGTTCAGTGGGAGCCCTCTTCGCGGCTGTAGTCGATGACGACCTGTGCGACGTCGCGGACCACCACACGCGTCTCGGTCGGCCAGGCGAGCCAGGTGAACAGCGGGACCTCTGGTTCGGTCAGCGGCCGCCAGGGCCATTGCGGCAGCAGGCGGCGTGCGGAGTGTTCGATGAGCAGGACCGCGTCTGCTTTCGCGGCCTCCGCGCAGGCTAAGGCGTGTTCGGAGAACTGGGCGAAGTGCCAGTGCGGGACGGCGCCGGCGTCGTGGGCGGCGATGACCAGGCGGTCGCCGACGACGGGGACCTGGCCTCTGCCGTGGGCCAGGACGCGCAGGGCGTCGAGGTCGCCGAGTCGGCAGGCCGGCTGGTCGGCCAGGTGGTGGCCGGGGCGCAGGGCGATGCCCAAGGGGGTGTCGAACAGGTGCCCGCCGTTCAGCTCGGCTGTGGGGTGTTCTCGGACGATGCCGAGGTCGAGGCGGCCTTCGCGGAGCATGGTCAGCTGGTCCGCGCTGCTGGTCTCGGTGAAGGCCACTGTTGCGCGGGGGACTTGGGTTTCCAGGACGGCCAGCAGGCGGAGCAGCCACCCGTCTGCGATCCCTTGCGGGATCCCCATGTGCACCGCCTCACTGGCCGGGTTGATCGCGCTGCGCACCATGCCGGTGGTGGCGTCGGCGAGCCGCAGCAACACCAGCGCGTGGTGGTGCAGGGCGGCTCCGGCGTCGGTGACCTTCGTCCCGCTCGCGCTGCGGTCCAGCAGCTTGGCGCCGACTTCCCGTTCGAGCTGCCGGATCTGCCTGCTGAGTGAGGGCTGGGTGATGTGGAGCCGGTCGGCGGCTCGGGAGAGGGAGCCCTCGGAGACGACGGCCGCGAAGTACCTGAGATGACGCAGTTCCACCGGGCTCCCCGCTCCAGGATATGCCCTGGAGGCATACCTACCCTGATTGATCGGCATTGGACAGTGTGCTGCGAAGGCCGGTCTACTGGACGCGCGAGCACGGGTGATGCGGTTTCTCGGTCCATCGTGGCATGGTCGCGGCGCGCCATGGCTCGCCGGCTGCTCCGCGCCTGATGCCTGGCGGGCAGAGCCCCGACTCAGGGAACCGATCCACCGGAGGGATGATCAGTGGTCGAGCATTACGACGTCATCGTTGCGGGCGGTGGATCGGCGGGCATCGCGGCCGCGATCGGTGCCCGGCGGGCCGGTGCCCGGGTGCTGCTGATCGAGCGCGGCGCCTGCCTGGGCGGGGCGTCGACGCTTCGCGGCGTGGTGACGTATTGCGGCTTGTACACCCTCGATCTCGAGCAGGTGGTGTTTGGGGTCGCCGAGGAGATGCTGGTCGGGCTACGCGAGCTCGGCGCCGTCACCGAGCCGCGCAAGTTCAAGGCGGTGGCGGTGGTGTTCGACCCCGAGGCGGTCAAGCGCGTCGCGGACGAACTCTGCGAGCGGGCCGGCGTGGAGGTGCTGCTCCACACCACCATCTACGGTGCCGTCCGCAGCGGTGAGCAGATCACCGCCGTGCAGGTCACCGACCACTCCGGCGTGCACGAGTACACCGCCGAGACGTTCGTCGACGCCACCGGTGAGGCCGACCTCGCCCACTTGGGCGGTGCGCAGGTGCGCTACGGCAACGACGGCAAGGTGCTCAACGGCACTTTGAGCGTCAGGTTCGGCGGCGTGCCGGCTGACGCGCCGATCACCCGGGAGACGGTGTCCGCCGCGCTGCGTGCGGCCAAGGACGCCGGGATGCCCGGCCTGAGCGGGACCACCGGGCTGATCACGCGGATGCCGGTGTCCGGCGACCTGATCACCTACGTCGCCGATGAGGAATACGACGCGCGCAGTGCCGCGGACACCAGCCGCGCCGAGCGCGGCGGCCGCGTCCAAGCCCAAGCCTGCCTCCAGGTCATCAGGACCCTGCCCGGCGGCGCCTCGGCCTACATCGTGAGCACCGGACCGGAGCTGGGCACGCGCGAGTCGCGCCATCTGATCGGACGCACCCAGCTGACCGAGAAGCAGGTGCTGCACCCCGGGCCGGTGACCGACGCCGTGGCGATCGGCGCGTGGCCGATCGAGACCCACCCCGGCCCCGGGCTGCCGCTGGAATGGACGTACCTCGCTGAGCCCGGCTACTACGGCATCCCGCTGGACGTGCTGCGCAGCCGCGACACCCCGAACCTGTTCGCCGCCGGCCGCACCGTGGACGGCGATCGCGGCGCGGGCGCCTCGTTGCGGGTGATGGGCACCGCTTTCGCGACCGGGCAGGCCGCCGGCGTGGCCGCGGCGCTCACCGCCCTCGGCCTCGACGCCGAGACCGCCGCGGTCCGCGCCGAACTCAAGCGTCAGGACGCACGGCTGCCGGACTGAGCACACTCCGGTCAGATAGCTGCTTCTTGCGGCGGCGCGGCGGCGCGGCGGTGCGGCGGTGCGGCGGTGTCTGTGGTGTCTGTGGTGTCTGTGGTGTCCGGCATTATGATGGTCGTGGATGAAGACAGCTTCTGGCAGCTCATCGAGCAGTGCAGCCCATCCGACCCCGATGCGGACCATGCAGACCATGGAGACCAGCTCGCGGAAGCCCTGACGGAAGCTCTCGCCGTCGGACCAGTGTCCACGATCCGCGGCTTCGCCGAGCAACTGGCGTGGGCGTTGTACCGGCTGGATCGAAGGGAATTCGGGAGGGACCTGTCCGCTGACGCTTTTCTCTACACGCGCTGTGCTGTCGTCGCCGACGGCCGTGCCGTCTACGAGGGCGTGCTCGCGGACCCAGCGCTGATCGCCCCGTACGTGAACGGTCTGGTGTGGGCCGAGGACCTGCTCTATGTGCCCGATGAGGCTTACCGGGAGCTGACCGGGCAGGAGTGGGAGTACAGCACGCGCTACGACTATGAGACGGGCTCCAACACGGACGGCTGGGCTGGCGCGTAGCTACCACAGCCCAGACGGATCGTGGACGCTACCGCGACGTCTGTCATCGGCCCGCACGCCGTGCGGCGCGACTGTCGTAAACCGCCTGCCAGACGAGCGGACGTCGGCAGGCAGCGCAGCGCGTGGTCCTGCCATAGACGGCGCGCGGAGCCACGAGGATCCCGATCTCCGTACCGATCAAGGCAAGCGGCAGCGCTATCAAGGCGCTGAATTTCACGTCATCCGAGTCCGCGAACACGGCGGCCACCAGGATCAGCAGCGGCATCGCCGACGCCCCTACCAGCCGCGTCGCAGCCGTAGTGCGCAGAAGCGGACGCGCGCAAGCCAGAAGCAGGCCGCCGACAATGCCGGCCGCCATGCCGACCCCGGCCCCGACGATCGCGCCGATCACGGTGCCGATGACCAGAATCGGGGAGCCGACGAGGGCGCCGAGCGCCGCTCCGGCAACGGTGCCGTACACGATGCCGCGCCCGAAGATCTCGAGCCGGGTTCCGGCCACCGCTCCTGGCCGCCACCAGCACGCCTGGCACCCCGCGTGGCGCTCGTCGTGGCCGTGCCGATGGCCGCTCCCATCGGCGTCGCGCTGCGTATGGACGTCTGTCGGGGGGTGGGGATCGCGTGGCGAGGTTCCGGTGGATGGCGCATCGCCTGCTGTGTTCATGCATTCCCCCTGGCCGATCTCTCTTTTGAGCGACTGCTTAAAAGGGAGCTTAGCCGAGCCTTGAATCGCTCGGGGAACCTGTCATGCTCCGCAAGACGACGCGGCGGGTGAACCGGGCGTCCGTCTGGAACGTGTCACCGTCGGCAGGCGTCGGACACGGTGACCGTCTCCGGACCTGCCGGCACGCGAAAGCCCTGGCCACGGCAAAGCCCTGACCAGGTTTCACTTCCTCGTAGACGGAGCACCTGATGTGGATTCGCGGCATTGTCGGCATCGTCCTGATCGTGATCGGAGGCGTGTGGACCGCTCAGGGCTCCGGTGCGATGCACGGGTCGGCGATGACCGGCCATTCGCAGTACACCGGGCTGGGAGTGGTGGTGATCCTCATCGGGCTGGGCCTGGTCGGGTGGGCCTGGCGGCTGCGTAGCCGCGGACCGCGGTAGACGATGGAAGCGCCGAAGGAGCCACAGGCCGAGGCCCGCCGTGCGGCGTGGCTGGTGGGCGGGTTCATCGGGCTGCTCGCCGCGGCTGTGGGTGTCGCAGTGGGCGAACTCGGTGCGGCGGTGTCCGTGGAGCTCGGGGCCAGCGCCCCGAACGCGCCGGTCGTCGCGGTCGGGCAGTGGGCTATCGATCTGACCCCGGCGTGGCTCAAAGAAGTAGCGATCCGCAATTTCGGGTCGCACGACAAGACGGCACTGCTCACCGGTGTCTACGTCACGATCGCCGTGGTCTCCGTACTCGCCGGGGTGCTGGCCCGCCGGCATCTGGCGGCGGCGACCGGGCTGGCGGCCGCTTTCGGGCTGTTCGGCCTGATCGCGGCGCTCACCCGGCCGGTCGTCGGTTTCGGCGGGTGGTTCCCCGCGCTGCTGGCCGGTGTGGCCACTGTCGTGGTGCTGCGTTCGCTCACCGTCTGGAGTCAGCGGGAGAGCGTCTTCGGCGCGGCCGGCACGGCTGGCGCGGGCGAGCCCGGCGACCGCGAGCCCGGCGACCGCCGCCGCTTCCTGCTGACGTTGCTCGGAACCGGGGCGGGCGCGCTGGTCGGCGGCTTCGGCAGCCGGGCCTGGCTCGATTCCCGCTACAACGTCGCCCCGGCGCGCGCCGCTGTCGTCCTGCCCGAGGCGAGCGAGCCGCTGCCCGCGCTGCCCGCGTCGGTGCACCCGAACGTTCCCGACCTTGAACCCTTCTTCACCCCGAACGCTCAGTTCTACCGGGTCGACACGGCGCTGACGGTCCCGCAGGTCGACCCGCGCAAGTGGATGCTGCGCATCCACGGCCTGGTGGACCGGCCGTTCGAGGTGAGCTTCGCGGACCTGCTCAGGATGCCGCTGGAGGAGCACGACCTCACCCTGACCTGTGTGTCGAATACGATCGGCGGTCCCTATTGCGGGAACGCCCGCTGGCTGGGAGCGCCGCTGGCGCCGTTGCTGCGCCAGGCCGGCGTCCGGGCCGGGGCCGACCAGATCCTGTCCACGTCCTTCGACGGCATGACCATCGGCACCCCGGTGGAGGCGGTGCTCGACGGCCGCCAGGCGATGTTGGCGGTGGCGATGAACGGCCAGACGCTGCCGGTCGAGCACGGCTTCCCGTGCCGGATGCTGGTGCCGGGCCTGTACGGATACGTCTCGGCGACCAAGTGGGTCGTCGACCTCGAACTCACCACCTTCGCCAAGGACGCCGGATTCTGGGTGGGGGAGGGCTGGGCGCAGCAGGCACCGGTGAAGACCGCCTCGCGGATCGACGTCCCGGGCACGGGGGCGTCGCTGCAAGCCGGGACCGTCGTGGTCGCCGGCGTCGCCTGGGCCACCCACCGCGGCGTCGCCGGGGTCGAGGTGCAGGTGGACAAGGGCCCGTGGGTGACCGCGGAGCTGGCGGCGTCCGACACGCCGGACACCTGGCGGCAGTGGTCTTACGCGTGGCACGCGACGGCGGGCCAGCACACCTTGACCGTGCGCTGCACCGACGGGACCGGGACCCTGCAGACGCCGGTGATCCAGGACACGCTCCCCGACGGGGCGACCGGCTACCACTCGATCCAGGTGACCATCGGTTGATTTCGCGCTGATCGTGGGCTGAGCCGGAGATCGAACCGGAAGGCGCCTCCAACCGTTTCCATAGTGGAGTGGTTGGGAGGCGATCGGGCCGTGAACGCACGCGACGGGCGGGCGGCCGACAAGTGGCGGCAAGAGCGCCACGCTCACGACGAGCTGCGCCTCTCGCTCGGCGCGTATGTGCTCGGCGTCTTGGCCGAGGCCGAGTCGCGACAGGTGCGCGAGCACCTGACCGGCTGTGCCCGGTGCCGTGCGGAGTACGGCGAACTGCTCCAGGTGCGGACGGTGCTGGATCGCGAGGTCGCGGCGGCAGTGCCTGGCCCGCGGCCGGCCCCCGCTCCATTACCCAGCCCCGCGGCTCGGCAGTCTCGCGAGGCGCCGACTCCCTGGCGCCGCCGCCTCGGCCTGGCTGCGGCCGGGGCGCTACTGGCCGGCACCGCCGGTGTTGGTGGTGCGCTCCTGGTCGGCGGTCATTCCGGCACACCGTCGGGTACCCGCACCGTCGCCGCCACCGGCCAATACGGCCTGACCGCATCGATCCAGTTCCACCCCGAAGCGTGGGGCACTCAGCTGAAGGTGACGATGAGCAACGTCCCGGCCGACTACACCTGCACGCTGACCGCGGTCGGCAAGGACGGACACGGAGAAGTCGCGGCGAACTGGTCGTCCGGGCCGCGCGGCGGCACCGTGACGGTCCCCGGCGCCGTGGCGCTGCCGGCGGCCTCGATCGACCACTTCGAGGTGTCGATCCCGCCGGGGATCGACCTGGTCGTCCCGGCCGGGTGACTTGACGTCGGTCGCGCGTCGCGCGTCGCGCGTTATGCGTTACGTGTTACGTGTTACGTGTTACGCGCTGGCGTCAGGACCGAAGGGCGCGCAGGCCGGTGCGGATTTCGCTGACCAGGATCTCGGGCTGTTCCAACGCCGCGAAGTGCCCGCCCTTGGCGGCCTCGCCGTAGTGGATCAGGTTGCTGTAGGTGTCTTCGATCCAGCTTCGTGGCAGGAGCGGGATGTCCTTCGGGAAGACGGTCACCGCGACCGGGAGCGTCAGCTTCGGGCCGGCGAGAGTGGCCGAGTTGTTCTCCCAGTAGATGCGGCCGGACGAGGCCGCGCTGTTGGTGAACCAGTACAGGGAGATCGCGTCGAGCATGTCGTCCAGGCTGAGGGCGTCCTCGGCGAGCCCGCGGTTGTCGGTCTTGGACTGGAACTTCTCGTAGATCCAGGCTGCCTGGCCGGCGGGAGAGTCCGCCAGGGCGAATCCGACGGTCTCCGGTTTCGTGCGCTGAAGGTGGTTCGACCCGCCGAGATCACCGGTGTAGAGCGCGAGGGTCTCCACGGCGTAGCGCTGCTCGGGCGACAAGGCGTCGGGTATCTGTGCGGGAAAGGCGTACTGGGTGTTGAGATGAATGCCGGCAAGCCCCTCAGGCCGCATGGCCCCGAGGGCGGTCGTGACGACGGCACCCCAATCGCCGCCCTGCGCGGCCCATCGCGGATAGCCGAGACGCTTCATCAGCTCCGCCCACGCACTTGCGATGCGCGACACGGTCCACCCGGTCTGAGTGGGCTTCTGGGAGAAGCCGAACCCGGGCAGCGACGGGACGACGACGTCGAAGGAATCGGCGGCGTCTCCTCCGAACGAAACCGGATCGGTCAGCGGGCCGATCAGCTTCAGGAACTCCACGATCGAGCCCGGCCATCCGTGCGTGAGGATCAGCGGCATCGCGTGGGGATTCTTGGACCTGACGTGGATGAAGTGGATGTCCAGCCCGTCGATCTCGGTCAGGAACTGGGGGAAGCGATTGAGCTCGGACTCCAAGCGCCGCCAGTCGTAGCCGTGTGCCCAGTGGTCGACCAGAGATCTGGCGTTCTCCACGCGGACCCCTTGCGACCAGTCGCCCACGGTTTCCGGGTCCGGCCATCGGGTTCTGGCCAGTCGCTGCTTGAGGTCGGCGAGCTCCGAATCCGGGATCGAGACGGTGAACGGGCGGACGAGGGTCGAGGCCGGCAGTGTCGGTGCGGTCATTGCCTACTTCTCTCTTCTTGTCTCTTTTTGAGCGTCTCTTTTTGAGCGTCTCTTTTTGAGCGGCAAAGCACAGCGCAACACTTCGTTGCACACTGGTGTGCAATCTACTTCACTGCACACCGGTGTGCAACAATGGTGGCGTGCCCACCGAGTCCTCCCGTGCGCGCTCGATGAACGAGACCCGCGATCGCATCCTCGACGTCGCCCTCGATGTGCTGGGGGAGAACCCCGACGCGGGAATGGGCGACATCGCCTCCGCCGCCGGCGTCGTCCGCCGCACTGTCTACGGCCATTTCCCCTCGCGCCTGGACCTGGTCCGGACGCTCACGGAACGGGCCGTCACCGAGATGACGGCCGTGCTCACCGAGATCAACGCCTCCGGCGCGGAGGCGGACGCGACATGGGTCGAGTTCATCGCCCGCGTCTGGCCGGTGGCGCACCGGTACCGAGTGCTGTTGGCGCTGCGCCGTGGCGAGTACGGCGAGGCGATCCACGGCCTGCTCGGGCCGGTCGATGAGCTCCTCGCCGATCTCGTGGAACGGGGCCAGGGCGGTGACGTGTTCGCGCAGCACCTGCCGGCGGGCATTCTGAGCCAGCTTGCCTATGGCCTCGTGTTCGCCATCGCGGACAGCGAGGCGTCGAACGGGACGCGCGGCGCTCGGGCCGCGACGATCACCAGCCTGCTGATGCTGGGAGTTCCCGAGGCGCGCGCGATCGCTCTCGTGGGCGACCGGCCCACAAGCGCTGCGGTTCAGTAACCGCCGCCGCCACCGGAACTGCTCGGCGCGGGAGTGGACGGCATGGTGGACGCGCTACTGACAATGGCGTTGCCGTTCGTGCCGACCACGTACCAGGTCCCGCCGAAGGTCGCGACGCCCTCGCCGGTCACGTCAGTGGAGTTGGTGTCGCCGGCGTAGGTGTACAGCGGGTGCCCGTTGTAGGTGACCTGGGTGGTGTTGTCGGTCCTGGCCGTTGTGCCGACCATGGAGGCGGTGACGCCGCTGCTGGTGGGCGTCCCGGTCGTGAGGTCCGGAGCCCATATCGCCGCACAGGCGTTGTAGCAGGTCGACGTATTGCCCTTGTCGGCCGTCAGCAGGTACAAAGTCCGGCCGGAGCTGTTGACGAGGATCTGGCCGAACTGCGAATTCTGTGTGTGCAATGCGGACGAGGCCGCGGGAGCGCTACTGGATGTTGAAGGCGTGGTGGATGCCTTGCTGCTTGAGCTGCCGGAACTGCTGCATCCGGCTACTAGAGCCGCGGCGCCGAGCAGGCCTGCTGAAGCGATGATGAGACGGTTCATGAGGAACTTCTTCCGAGGGGATTACCGCTTCGCCTGATGCGATGCTGACAAACCATCGGTTGACAAACCACCGGCTGACAAATCATCGGGTGGTGAAGCGTCTTTCCCCTCAAAACGGCTCAAGGCGCCTGTCGGTTCATCCCCGAGTGTGTCCTCGCCGACGTAGGCCTGCTCGCGTAGCGGCAGTTCTTTGAGGAACCAGGCGAGCGCGAACGCGATCAGCGAGATCGGCACCCCGATCAGGAAGACGACGTACAGCGAGTCATTGAAGGCCAGGACGAAGCCGTGGCGGACCGCGGACGGTGGCGCGTCGAGCTGGGCCGGGCTGGCTGTGATGTCGCTGCCGTGCACACCGTTCTACACACCCGGAACCGTCGTCCGCGATCTGCCGCCGTTCCTGACCGAGTTCGAGGACGTGTTCGTCATCGACCACATGGGGTACATGAAGGCGTCGGACGGGTTCACCGCGGGGCCTTTCCAAGGCTTGATCGAAGTCCTGCACCACGGGTACGGGCACATCAAGCTGTCCGGGCCCTACCGCGTCGCGCCGGGCCAGCCGCTGTCGGCGACCGGGCCGCTCGGCCGCGCCCTGGTCGGCGCCCGGTCCGACCGGCTGGTGTGGGGGTCGGACTGGCCGCACCTGCCCGACGGTCAGCGGGACACCGGCGAGCTGCTCGACCTGCTGGCCGACTGGGCACCCGATGCCGAGGACCGGCACCGGATCCTGGTCGAGACGCCGGACCGGCTCTTCTTCGCACACTGCTTTTCTGCGCACACTGAAAGGACGTATCCCATGTCGGAGATCGCGGTGACGGGCAAGCCGGTGGAACGAGGCGAGGAGATCCTGACCCCGCAGGCCCTGGATTTCCTGGCCCACCTGCACCGGCGCTTTGCGGCGCGCAGAGACGAACTGCTGGCCGCGCGCGGTGAACGCCGGGCTCGGCTGGCCGCCGGCGGGAGCCTGGACTTCCTGCCCGAGACCAAGGAGATCCGCGAGAGCCCGTGGCAGGTGGCGTCCGCGCCGTCGGACCTGACGGACCGGCGGGTGGAGATCACCGGGCCGACGGAGCGCAAGATGGCCATCAATGCCCTGAACTCCGGGGCGAAGGTGTGGCTCGCCGACCTTGAGGACGCCAACACCCCGCACTGGCACAACGTCGTCTCCGGACAGGTCAACCTCTATGACGCGGTCCGTCGACAGATCTCGTACACCTCCCCGGAGGGCAAGCACTACGCCCTCGATCCGGACGTGCCCACCGCGGTGATCGTGATGCGGCCGCGCGGCTGGCACCTGCCCGAACGCCACGTCCAGATCGACGGGAGCGCGGCGGTCGGCGCCCTGGTCGACTTCGGGCTCTACTTCTTCCACAACGCGCAGGAGTTGCTTGCCCGGGGGAGCGGGCCCTACTTCTACCTGCCGAAGATGGAGAGCCACCTCGAGGCACGCCTGTGGAACGACGTCTTCACCGAGGCCCAGGGCTACCTCGACGTGCCGTACGGCAGCGTGCGCGCCACCGTACTGATCGAGACCGTCCCGGCCGCCTTCGAGATGTCCGAGATCCTCTACGAGCTTCGCGACCACGCCTCCGGGCTGAACGCCGGGCGCTGGGACTACCTCTTCAGCATGATCAAGTGCTTCCGCGACGCCGGCGAGGGCTTCGTCCTGCCCGACCGGGACGGCGTCGCGATGACGGTCCCGTTCATGCGTGCGTACACCGAACTGCTGGTGCGCACGTGTCACGCCCACGGAGCGTTCGCCATCGGCGGCATGGCCGCGGTCATCCCCAGCCGCCGCGACCCCGAGGTCAACGCCACGGCCCTGGCCAAGGTGCGTGCGGACAAGCGGCGTGAGGCCGGGGACGGCTTCGACGGCTCGTGGGTCGCCCACCCCGACCTCGTCCCGGTCTGCCGCGAGGAGTTCGACCGGGTGCTCGGCGACCAGCCCAACCAGCTCGACCGTATGCGTGACGACGTGAGCACGACCGCCGCGGGACTCCTGGACGTGGCGTCGACGCCGGGTGCCGCGACGATGCGCGGGCTGCGCGCGGCGGTCGACGTGGGCGTGCGCTACCTTGCCTCCTGGCTCGCCGGGGTCGGCGCCGCCGCCATCCACAACCTGATGGAGGACGCCGCGACCGCGGAGATCTCCCGCTCCCAGCTCTGGCAATGGGTGCACAACGGCACGCGCCTGGACACCGGGGAGACCGTCACCCGGGAGCTGGTGCTCGCCGTGCTCGCCGAGACCCGTTCCGCGCTGGCCGAGGAGGCCGGGCCGCAGCTCGCGGCGGCGTGTGAGCTGTTCGAGCAGGTCGCGTTGAGCGGAGTTCGCCGAGTTCCTGACCTTGCCGGCCTATGAGCGGATCGACTGAGACCGACTGAGACTGACTGAGACCGACCGAGACCAGCTGAGACTGACTGGGACCGACGGCTTCTCAGCGTCTCCCCTCTTGACAGCCTGAAACGGATACGGTTTTCTCGTTTCTGTCGGATCCTAACCGAACGTTCGGTAGGCGCTCCGGCGGCGGCGGAGACTCTGAGGAGGCGGCTCGGTGAGCAGCGAATCGAATGCGTCCGTGGGGTTCGCAACGGGGCCCGGAACACGGTTGGGCGAGCCGTTGCCGGACGACCTGCGCGACGCGGGGGAGCGGCTGAGCGCGGCGGAGCTCGCCGCGTCGCAGCTCCAGCGATTGCAGGCGACGCTGCGCCACGCCTATGCGAACGTGGAGCTCTACCGTCGCAAGTTCGATGCCGCCGGGGTGCGGCCCGAGGACTGCAAGCGCCTGGCGGACCTCGCGCGGTTCCCCTTCACCACCAAGGCGGATCTGCGCGACACCTACCCCTACGGCATGTTCGCCGTGCCGATGGACCAGGTGCGGCGCGTGCACGCCTCCAGCGGGACGACCGGCCGCCCGACGGTGGTCGGCTACACCGAGGACGATCTGTCGATGTGGGCGGACGTGGTGGCCCGCAGTATCCGGGCCGCCGGCGGGCGTCCGGGCCACAAGGTGCACATCTCCTATGGCTACGGACTGTTCACCGGGGGGCTCGGCGCACACTACGGGGCCGAGCGCGCGGGCTGCACGGTCATCCCCGCCTCCGGCGGTATGACCTCGCGCCAGGTGCAGCTGATCCTCGACTTCAAGCCCGAGATCATCATGGTCACCCCGTCCTACATGCTCACCCTGCTCGACGAGTTCGAGAAGCAGGGCATTGATCCGCGCGACACCTCGCTGCGGATCGGGATCTTCGGCGCGGAGCCGTGGACCGAGCAGATGCGCCGGGAGATCGAGGAGCGCGCGGACATCCACGCCGTGGACATCTACGGGCTGTCCGAGGTGATCGGCCCGGGCGTGGCCTGCGAGTGCGTGGAGTCCAAGGACGGCCTGCACATCTGGGAGGACCAGTTCTACCCGGAGATCGTAGACCCGGCCACCGGCGAGGTGCTCGCCCCGGGCGATCGCGGCGAGCTGCTGTTCACCTCGCTCACCAAGCAGGCGCTGCCGGTCATCCGCTACCGCACCAGGGATCTGACCCGGCTGCTGCCGGGCACCGCGCGGGCCCCGTTCCGCCGGATGGAGAAGGTCACCGGACGCAGCGACGACATGATCATCCTGCGCGGGGTGAACGTGTTCCCCAGCCAGCTGGAAGAGATAGTGCTGCGCACCGAGGGTGTCGCCCCGCACTTCCAGATCGAACTGAGCCGCCGGGGCCGGATGGACCACCTGACCCTGCGCGCCGAGGCCAGGCCCGGCGCGGCAGCCGCCGACCCCGCGGCGCGAATCGCGGCGGCCGCGGCGATCACGCGCGCCGTGAAGGAAGGCGTCGGAGTCAGCGTGGAGGTGCGGATCGAGGACCCCGACACGCTGGCGCGCTCCGAGGGCAAGCTTCAGAACGTCAAGGACCTGCGCGGGCAGTAGCGGATCGCCGCATTCCGATCGCCCGGTGCGATCGCCGCGCTGACGTGGGCGCTAGCGCTGTATCAGGCAACGTTGCCCTGGTGATGACTTGGCCTGGGCGGAGGTTGTCGGTGTGGCGGTTTCGCTGGATTGCTGGCCGGGTTGCGGTTGGTCTGTGGTTTGAAAGGCGATTTTTACGGCCTTCGGTCATGGTTGTGCCGGTTCGGGGTTCGGGGCGGCAGGTCTGTAACTCGGCTGCCAGTTCGCGCGTTCACAACCCCGCCCCACCTCAGGCCTCTTCAACTCCAGCAAGTCAGAGCAAGGGCAAGATCAACAGCAAGGTCAACAGCAAGGTCAAGGTCAAGGGCTGTGGTGAAGGGCCGGGCCTCCGGCGGGCCTCGGCAACCTCAGGGAAACTAGCGCGGTTCCCTAGGGTGGCCGGGTGAGTCTCAGCGGCTGCGGTTTGTGGGGTGGTGCGGTCCGTTCCCCTCGGTCGCGTCGTCAGCCCGGGGGGTACAGCACCGGTGTCCGGGGGTAAAGTCCGCGCGCTGCGGTCATGCGTGTGAGCTGAGGTTTCGTTCGGCGCGAACTTGACCCCCGGCCACCGGCACTGTAGGCGAAGCCCTGCCGACGCGACCGAGGGGAACGAACCGAAAACCGACCGGAAGAATGGCAATCGCAGGGACCGACAACGCGGGTCGGCGATGCGGCTGCCGGTGAGGGTGTGGCGGCGGGTCAGTTGGTCGAGAACATGCCCGGGTGCGGTGCGGGACAACGCGCCCACAACAACCAACCGCCAGTTGCTGATATCCCGGCAGGCCTTGCTGCCCGCAGCATCGGCGTTGGCGGCCAGGTCAATCCGCTATCCGCCGGTGTCCATCTTGATAGTCGAGCCGATCCGGCGCCCGCCAACCAGGGATGTGCACACCGGCACCGGCGCGTTAGCCAGCACCTTGACCGGCGGCCGTATCCGCCGAGCCGCCGGTACCCGCACCACCCGTTTTGTATTTCTCCGGCTGGTTTTCGGTTCGTTCCCCTCGGTCGCGTCGGCAGGGCTTCGCCTACAGTGCCGGTGGCCGGGGGTCAAGTTCGCGCTATCAAAACCGCAGCTTGCAGGCCCGACCGCAGCGCGCGGACTTTACCCCCGGACACCGGTGCTGTACCCCCCGGGCTGACGACGCGACCGAGGGGAACGGACCGCACCACCCCACAAACCGCCGCCGCTGAGCCCTGACCCGGCCACCCGAGGGAACCGCGCTAGTTTCCCTGAGGTTGCCGAGGCCCGCCGGAGGCCCGGCCCTTCATCACAGCTCTTGACTTTGATCTTGCTTGTGGTTCTTGATCTTGCTGTTGATCTGGCCTGTGCCTGTGCCCTTGTTCTGACTTGCTGGAGTTGAAGAGGCCTGAGGTGGGGCGGGGTTGTGAACGCGAAAACCGGCAGCCAAGTCGCATACTCGCCGACCCGAACCCCGAACCGGCACAACTATGACCGAAGGCCGTAAAAAGCCTTTGAAACCCACACCCCAACCGCACCCCGGCCCGAAAACTCCAACCCCCAAAAAAGATCCGCCCCCGGACAGCCCCTAACAGGCGCAGCGCTCACCAGCCCCGCAAAGCCGAAAGCCCGGCGGAAGCGAAAGCTCCCGCCGGGCTGACCCGGACTGATCCGACTGTCCCGGACTGACCGGGACTGACTCGAGCTGACCCGGCTGCCCCGAACCGACCCGGGCCTAACCAAGCCGAACAACCACCGACCGCACTACGCGTTCTCCGGAAAGTGGCAAGCCACCTGGTGCGCGTAGCCGGCCTCGGACAGCGAGCCGATCTGCAGCAGCGGCGGCTCCTGCGTGCGGCACACGTCCTGCGCCTTCCAGCACCGGGTGTTGAAGCGGCAGCCGGCCGGGGGGTTGATCGGCGAGGGGACGTCGCCCACCAGGCGGATGCGCTCCACCTGTCCCTCGGCCTTGCCCTCCTTGCGGTCCGGGTCCGGGATCGGGACCGCGGACAGCAGGGCGTTGGTGTAGGGGTGGTGCGGCTTGGTGTAGAGGTCGGCCTGGTCGGCGATCTCGACGATCTTGCCCAGGTACATCACCGCGACGCGGTCGGAGATGTGACGGACCACCGACAGGTCGTGGGCGATGAAGACGTACGCCAGGTTCAGCTCGGTCTGCAGGTCCTCCAGCAGGTTCATCACCTGGGCCTGGATGGACACGTCCAGGGCCGAGACCGGCTCGTCGGCGATGACCAGCTTGGGCTTGAGGGCCAGGGCCCGGGCGATGCCGATGCGCTGACGCTGACCGCCGGAGAACTCGTGCGGGTAGCGGTTGTAGTGCTCCGGGGACAGGCCCACCAGGGACAGGAGGTCCTGGACCGCCTTCTTGACGCCGTTGGGCGTCTGGATGCCCTGGATGTGGAAGGGCGCGCCGACGATGGTGCCGACGGTGTGCCGCGGGTTCAGCGAGGACTGCGGGTCCTGGAACACCATCTGGATGTCCCGGCGCAGCGGCCGCAGTTGGCCCTGGCTCATGTGCGCGATGTCCCGGCCGTCGAACACGATCTGGCCCTGGGTCGGCTCGTCGAGCCGGGCCAGCAGTTTGCCGGTGGTGGACTTGCCGCAGCCGGACTCGCCGACCAGGCCCAGGGTCTCCCCGGCGCGGACGGAGAAGCTGATGCCGTCCACCGCCTGCACCGCGCCGACCTGGCGCTGGAGCAGGCCACGCCGGATCGGGAAGTGCTTGACCAGATTGTTGACCTGCAGCAGCGCGTCCGGGTCCACCGTGGAGGTCTCGGACGTCTGCGCCGTGGTTTCCGTGCTCACAGCGACCCCTGGATCTTCTCGGTGTATATCTCCCGGCGCCGTGCCGGGTCCATGTGGCAGCGCACCAGGTGTCCCGGTGAGGTCGCGGCCAGCAGCGGGATCTCGGTGTCACTGCGGCCGCCGGTCTCCACGGCGCCGTAGGGGCACCGCGGGTGGAAGGCACAGCCGCTGGGCACGTTGATCAGCGAGGGCGGGTTGCCCTGGATCGGGGTCAGGCGCGCGGCCCGCTCCCGGTCCAGACGCGGCATCGAGGCCAGCAGACCCCAGGTGTAGGGGTGCTCGGGGGCCTTGAAGATGTCGTGCGCACTGCCGTATTCGACCGCCTTGCCGCCGTACATCACCATGATGTCGTCGGCGAGTTCGGCGACCACGCCCAGGTCGTGGGTGATCACGACCAGCGCGCTGTTGAACTCGCGCTGCAGGTCCCGCATCAGGTCCAGGATCTGGGCCTGCACGGTCACGTCCAGCGCGGTGGTCGGCTCGTCGGCGATCAGCAGCGAGGGGTTGCAGACCAGCGCCATGGCGATCATCGCGCGCTGGCGCATACCGCCGGAGAACTGGTGCGGGAAGTCGTCCACCCGGGTGTTCGGCTGCGGGATGCCGACCAGCTCCAGCAGCTCGATCGCGCGCTTGCGGGCGACCGACTTGGAGACCTTGTTGTGGACCCGGTAGGCCTCGATGATCTGCGCGCCGACCGTGTAGAACGGGTGCATCGCGGACAGCGGATCCTGGAAGATCATCGCCATCTTCTCGCCGCGCAGCCGCCGGACCTCCTCCTGGGAGGCGGTCACCAGGTCCTGGCCGTCCAGCCAGATCTCGCCGGAGATCTGGGCCCCGCGCTTCTTCTTGCGGTCGTTCGCGGTGCGGTGCAGGCCCATGATCGACAGCGAGGTGACGGACTTGCCGGAGCCGGACTCGCCGACGATGCCCAGCGTCTTGCCCCGCTCCAGCGCGAAGCTGATGCCGTCCACCGACTTCACGACGCCGTCGTCGGTCGGGAAGTGCACCTTCAGGTCACGGACGTCCAGGAAGGCGCGCGGGCTGGTGTTCTCCAGCGCGATGTCCTCGACGATCGCCTCGGATGCTTCGTTGCTCATGAGACCCTCACTCGGGGGTCGACGACGCCGTACAGCAGGTCGACGACCAGGTTCGCCAGCACGATGAAGGCGCTGGCCACGATCGTGACGCCCATGATGACGGGCAGGTCGGACTGGTTCACCGCGTCGACCGCCTCCCGGCCGATGCCCGGCAGGTTGAACACCTGCTCGGCCAGCACCACGCCGCCCAGGGCGAAGCCGAGGTCCATGCCGAAGATGGTGACGATCGGGGTCAGGGCCGCGCGCAGCGCGTGCTTGAAGATGACCGTCCGCTCCGGCAGGCCCTTGGCCCGGGCCGTGCGGATGAAGTCCTCGTTCATGGTGTCCAGCATGCCGACCCGGGTGAGCCGCGCGTACAGGGCCGCCAGCCCGAACGCGACCGCGATCCACGGCAGGAGCATGTGGGTGAACCAGGAGATCGGATTAGAGGTGAACGCCACGTAGTCCGGATCAGGGAAGATGTGCCAGTTGACCACGAACGCCAGCGCCAGCAGCGGGCCGACGAAGTAGACCGGCAGCGAGACGCCGATCAGCGCGGTGATCATGCCGGCCCGGTCGATGAACGAGCCCTTGCGCAGTGCCGAGGCGACGCCGACCGAGACCCCGAAGATCAGCCACAGGATCGAGGCGCCGATGGCCAGCGAGACCGTCACCGGCAGCCACTGCGCGATCGAGGTGGACACCAGGGTGTTGGTCTTGAACGAGTAGCCCAGGCACGGGGCGTAGCAGTGCGCCATCTGGGTGCCGGTGTCGTAGTCGTACCCGAGGAAGATGCCCTTGATGAAGCGCCCGTACTGCACCCAGATCGGCTGGTCGAAGCCGAAGCGGTGGATGACGCCCTCGATCGCCTGGGGGCTCTGGGTCTTGCCGACGAACTGTGACGCCAGCGACTCCGTCGTCTGCCCGCCCAGGCGTGGGAAGACGTAGAAGATGAAGAACGTGATCATGCTGATCACGAACAGCAGTACGACTGCTGCGAACAGACGTCTGATGATGTAGGTAACCACGGAGTGCGGCGGCGGTCGCCCGGTGGCGCCGACGAAACCTTGTGGGTTCCGTCGGCGCCACCGAGGTTCCCTGCCTTCACCTGCCTATCTGTGAAAGCGAAGGGGGTTGGCCTTCGATGGGTGCGTGTTACTTACTGCACACCCAGGGCCGACATCAGGTACATCCCGAGACCCTGGCTGAAGATGACGTTCGTCAGCGACTCCGGCCGGTAGACCAGGTTCTTGTCCCAGACCAGCGGCACGACCAGCGCGTCGGACAGGGCCTGGTGGTCCACCGCCGCGTAGTCGTTGCCACGGGTGGTCGGGTCCGTCTCGGCCAGCGCCTTGGTGATGCCGTCGTCGATGGCCTGGTCCTTGTCCCACGACAGGTTGTAGCCACCGGCGTCACGGATCGAGGCCGAGTCCAGGATGCCGTACATGAAGCCGTAGCCGGACGGGAAGTCCGCGCCCCACTTCATGAAGCTGATGGCGACCCGGTGCTGCGCGACGTACTGCTTGTTGCCGGCGAACGCCGAGTTGTACTTGTCGAACGGCTTCAGGTCGATCGTGACGCTGATGCCGATGCTCTTGAGGTTGGTCTGAAGCGTCTGGACCATGTTCGCTTCCTTGACCGCGTTGTCACGGGCCATGACCTCGAACGAGCCCTTGACGGTGCCGTCGGCGTTGAACTGGTCCGGCTCGGCCTGCTGGCACAACGCCAGTTCCTTCTTGGACTGCGCGACATCGCCCTTGTTGCCCGGCGTCAGGTACTGGTCGCCGGCCTTCCAGCCCGGGATCGTGGGCGGGTCGATGGTGCTGGCGATGTCGCCGCCACCGGTCTCGCCGCCGGCCTCGGTCTGCATCGTGGCCTTGTCGACGACCCATTCGATCGCCTTACGGCAGTCGACGTTGTCGAACGGCTTCTGCTGGGTGTTGATCGCGAAGTACTCGGTGGAGTTCGCGTACGCGGAGTCCGAGTCGGCCTTGTACTTCGGGTTGCCCAGGATCTTGCTCTGGGTGGCCGGCTGCACGCCGACACCGGTCAGGTCGACGTTCGCCGCCCCGTCGAACAGGTTGTCGTCGATGGTCGAGACGTCCTGCTTGAGCTTGATCACGATCTTCGAGGCGCGCACCACGTGGAGCTTGTCCGGGTCGGTGCTCGGGTCGAAGGCCGGGTTCGGCGACAGGTCCAGCTCGTTGCCGACCTGGTAGTTGTCGATCTTGTACTGACCGGTCGAGTCGTAGGTCTTGAAGTAGTCCGCGCCGGTGTCCTTCGCCCGCGGCACCGGGGCCGAGCCCGGCAGCGCCATCAGGTAGTCGAAGTCGGAGAACGGCGTGGTCAGGTTGAACACGATGGTCTGGTTGTCCGGCGTGGTGATGCCGGAGACGCCGTCGTTCGGGTTCTTGTCCGCGTAGGGGCCCTTGTAGTGGGTGTTGTCCTGCACGAACTCCGGGAAGTACGACGGGCCGTTGATCAGGATGTTCTGGCCCCAGTTGGAGCGCTCGATGGCGTACTTGACGTCCTGCGACGTCACCACCGAACCGTCCTGGTACTTCACGCCCGGCTTGATCTTGTAGGTCCAGGTCAGACCGTTGTTGGAGACCACACCGGGCGCCTGGGCCAGGTCCGGGACCACCTTCGCGCCGGCAGCGCCGGGCTGCTGGGCGTAGGTCATCATCGGGCGCGACCAGTCGTCCATGATCGCCCAGGCGAACGCGTCGTAGGTGTTGCCGGTGTCGACCGAGTCGAAGTCCGACCGGTCCACCATGGTCAGGGTGCCGCCCTCTTTGTCAGTGGGGCGGACGATGCTGGTCACGGCGGCGTTGAAGCCGGTACCGGCGCTGGTGTTGCCCGAGGGCAGAGTGGTTACGGCAGAAGTCGGCGAGGTGCTCGTCGAGTTCGTCTTCGAACTCGAGCACGCCGAGGCTGCCAGAGCGACGGACGCGAATAGCGCCACGCCTCCCAACAGCTTGTGACGATTCATTGCGGGTGGACCCCCTTGGTCAGCCCGGCATCCCAGAATGTGGGATGCTTTCGGTGTCTGTGCAACTGATCTTGCTGATCTCGCAGATGGCGGCAGGGTCGCCTCCGAAGTGGAACCGCCCCGCCTGGGCCCCCGGCGGTGCGACGCCGGGGGAATTCTCATTTAGTGGGCCTTCGGGTCGAAGGCGTCGCGCAGGCCGTCGCCGAACAGGTTGAAGGCCATGACCGTGATGAAGATCGCTGCACCCGGGATGATCAGGAACGCGGGGTCGACACGGTAGTACTGGATCGCGTCGTTGAGCATCTTGCCCCACGACGGTGTCGGCGGCCGGATGCCGACGCCCAGGAAGGACAGGGCCGCCTCGAACAGGATGTTCGCCGGGATCAACAGGGTGCCGTAGACCAGCACCGGGGCGATCAGGTTCGGCATCAGCTCCTTCATGATGATCCGGCGGGGCTTGGCGCCCAGGACCCGGGCCGCGTCCACGAACTCCCGCTCGCGCAGGGCGATGGTCTGTCCACGGACGATGCGGCCGGCGTAGGGCCAGCCGAAGAAGCCGATGATGAAGATCAGCATCGCTATATGAAGGGTGTCACCGGACATCCCGAAGGCGTGGTCGGAGACGATGGCCGCCAGCGCCAGCGCGAACAGCAGCAGCGGGAAGGCCAGGAAGACGTCCATGATGCGGGAGATCGCGGCGTCGATCCAGCCGCCGAAGTAGCCGGCGATGACGCCCATGGCGATCCCGATGATCAGCGAGAGCAGCGAGGCCGAGGTGGCGATCAGCAGGCTGATCCGGGAGCCGTAGAGCACCCGGGTCAGGATGTCGCGGCCGATCACCGGCTCCAGGCCCAGCAGGTGGGTGGAGCTGATCCCGCCGGCTGAGCCCAGCGGCATCGAGGTGTTGGGGTCGATGCTGTCCATGAACTGGGCGTTCGGGTCGGAGTTGCCACTGAGCGAGGCCAGCAGCGGCGCGAAGATCGCGATCAGCACCAGCAGGACGATGATGATGCCCGCCGCCATCGCCACGCGGTCCTTCTTCAACCGCGACCACGCGATCTGGGACAGCGACCGACCCTCGATGGTCTTCGCCGCCGGCGTACCCGGGTCCGGCGCTTCTTCCTCGCCGAAATCGTCGTGCAGGGTGGAGGCGTCCCCTGGCAGCGTTGTCATGTGAATCCTCGGTGGTCGTCTGACTCGGAAGGCCTTGTGAGCGCACCGGAGAGCCAGGCAGGGCGGAATCGTGATCACGTCACGCCCGGCGGCCGCCCCGAAGCGAGTCGCCGGTGGTATTGCACATTGCACTGTCGGGCCGGGGCCCTCCACAGGAGAGTGGCGCCTGGGCCCCCGGCTTGGCTAGGGGGTTGAGGCAGCCTTGTCCGAACTGTGATCAATCCTGGATCGGCCGGTCACCGAGCCATTTCGGGGTATCAGGGGCCGCCTTCGCCACCTGAGAAGTGGGCGGTAACCGCCCCTGAGGTTAACGGGGTGTTACCCGCGCCGGGGCACATCCTTAGGCGATTGCCCCTTGACACGAGGGACCTTAGAAGGGGAGTGATCGGCTACCTAAGGTAGGTGAACGACCACCTGCGGGCGTCTGGGGCACCGAGATGGCGCAAAACCTTCGTCGAGCGGCGCCGGCGGTGCGTCAGTCCAGCCGGATGCGCGGGTCCAGGACAGCATAGGCGGCGTCGACCACGAAGTTCGCGACAACGATGAAGAGCCCTGCGAACAGCGTCACGCCGAGCACCACCGGCAGATCCTGGCCGTCCACGCCGTTCTGCGCCAGGTCGCCGATGCCGTGCAGCCCGTAGACCTTCTCGGCCAGCACCGCCCCGCCCAACAGCAGGCCCAGGTCCATGGCGAAGACGGTGGCCACGGTCGGAAACGTGGTGCGCAGCCCCTGCCAGACCACGCGCCGCCGGGGCAGGCCCTTGGCCTGCGCGGTGCGGATGAAATGGCCGGACAAGGCATCGATCATGCCCGAACGGGTGAGCCGCGTGTAGAGCGCGAAGTAGCCGAGCGACAGCGTCAGCCAGGGCAGCATGAGATGGTCGGCCCACACAAAAGGGTTGTGCAGGAAGGAGTAATAGGAGACCGAGGGGAACAGCCAGGTGAGTTCGGCCCGGGCCAGCGGACCGATGAACACCACCGGCAGGCAGACCCCGAGCAGTGCGGCCACCCGGATCGCCCGGTCGACCAGACCGCCGCGGAACACCGCCGCGAGCGCGCCGGAGAGCACACCGAACACCAGCCACAGCGCCGCCGCGCCGACCGCGATGGAGACCGTCACCGGCAGCCGGTCCAGGATCAGCGCCAGCACCGACTCGTGCAGCCGCCAGGACCACCCCAGGCACGGCGCCGAGCAGTGCGCGGCACCGGAGCCCGGCGGCAGGTCCATGCCGGCCACCAGGGCCCTGAGATAGTCCCAGAACTGGACGTACAGCGGCTGGTCCAGCCCCAGCCGGTGCTCGATCAGCGCCAGCTGCTCCGGGGAGGGGTCGCGGCTGGCGAACTGCGCGGCCAGCTGGTCCGTGGTGCGCCCGCCCAGGCCCGGCACGACGTAGAACACCAGGAAGGTCACCAGGACCACGCCGAACATCAGGAGCACGGCGGTGACGGCCCGGCGCACCAGGAAGGTCGTCATAGGCGCCGCGTCCCTCGTTTCGTCGTTGTTTCCGTCCGCGCCGCGGCGCCTACTTCACGCCCAGGACCGACAGGTCGTAGCCGCCGCTGCCGGCCTGGTTGATCATCACGTTGGTGAGCCGCGAGGAGCGGAAGCGCATGACGTTGCGCTGGGTCAGCGGGACGATGGCCGCCAGGTCCATGACCCGGTGGTCGATCTTGACCCAGTCCTGCTGCTGGGTGCTCGGCTCGACGCTGTTCAGCGCGTCCTGCTCCAGATCGTTGACCGTCTTGTCGTTGAGGAACGCGTAGTTCTGGCTGCCGGTGGCCGAGATGCCGTTGACGGTGACCAGCTGGTCCAGCATGCCGTAGCCGGTGAGCCAGTCCGGGCCCCAGTTGGCCAGGCACATGCCCAGCCGGTGCGCCCGGGAGTAGTCCTGGTTGCCGCAGTACTGGCTGTACTGGCCGAACGGGAACAGCGTCACCTGGGTGTTGATGCCCACCCCGGCCAGCGAGGACTGGATCGCGGTCGCGGCGTTCTGCAGGTCCGGGGCGTTCACCTGGGCGGCGATCTTGAAGGACAGGGCGCCGCTGCTGTCGAACAGCTGCGGTGAGTCCGACTTGCACTTGGCCAGCAGGTTCCTGGCCTTGCCCGGGTCGTAGGTGTAGGTCGGGAACTGCACCGCGCCCGGGATGCTGGGCGGCAGCAGGTTGGTGGCGATCGAACCGCCCCAGCTGCCGCCGAGCTGGTTCTGCACCGTGTTCTTGTTCACCGCGTACTCGATCGCCTGCCGGCAGTCGACGTCCGGGATCAGCTGGGTGTTGATCGAGGAGTAGGCGATCGAGGAGTCCGGCGCGTCGTCGGTCTCCGACTTCAGGACGTTGTCCTGCAACACCTTCGCGTGGTCGGCCACGTTCAGCGCCGACCCCAGGTCGGCGTCGGCCTGGCCGTCCAGCAGCTCCTGGTCGCGTTCCCCGGAGTCCACCCCGAGCTGCACGTCCACCAGGGCGGCCCGGGCCACGTGCATGTGGTTCGGGTCCGACTGCTGGTTGTACGCCGGGTTCGGGACCAGCTTGAGCTCCTTGCCCGGGGAGTAGCTCTGGATCTTGTAGGCGCCGGTGGAGATCGGCTTCTTGGCGTAGGTGTCGCCGGCGTCCTTGCTGTCGATGGCGCGCTCGACCGGAGCGGTCTGCAGCAGGGTCATGACGTAGTCGAACTCGCCGAAGGAGTTCGGCAGGTGGAACACGATCTTCGTCGGGTCGCTGGTGTCGATGATCTTGTCGAAGGCCTTGTCGCCGTCCTTGTAGACGTCCAGGTTCGCGAACTGGGCGAACCGGGGGTCGCCGGAGGGCGTGAGGATGTTGCGGAAGTAGGTCGGGCCGTTGCCGACCAGCGAGGACCAGTTGGACCGCTCGATCGCCCAGCGCACGTCGGCGGACGTGATCGCGGTGCCGTCCTCGAAGGTGGCGCCCGGGTCCAGGGTGTAGGTCCAGGTCTTGCCGTTGTCGGACTCCTTGCCCGGACCGGCGGCCAGATCGCCGACGATCTGGTTGCCGCCGGGCGTGTGCTCGTAGGCCATCATCGGCCGGGCGAACATCCGGAACAGGTTCCAGGTCTGCGCGGAGTAGGTGATCCCGGGGTCGATCGAGTCGAAGGTCTGCGAGGAGACCAGGTTCATGGTGCCGCCGGCCTTGTCCGAGGCGTTCAGGACCTGGCTGCTGGCCAGGTTGTAGCCCGGGCCCATGGCCGAGGTGCCGCTCCCGCCACCGCTACTGGAGCCGCAGGCGGACAGGACCAGAGCGAGCGCCGCGGCTACGGCTCCCGCGCGGATCGGGAATTTGGGTATCACAGCGGTTTCCTTCTTCATGGCTAGCGTCGTGCCGCGAAGCGTCACTGTGCGGTGGGATCGGTGGCGTTGCGCAACCCGTCTCCGAACAGGTTGAACGCCAGCACGGTGATGAATACTGCCATGCCTGGCACGACCAGATACTCGGGGTCGGTGTACACGGTGGCGACCGCGTCGGTCATCATCTGCCCCCAGGAGGCGGTGGGTGGGTTCAGGCCGATCCCCAGAGCGGACAGTCCGGCTTCGAAGATGATGTTCGCCGGGATCAGCAAGGTGGTGTAGACCAGGATCGGCGCCAGCAGGTTGGGCAACAGCTCGCGCCACAGGATCCAGCGCGTCGTGGCCCCCATCGCCCGCGCGGCGGTGACGAACTCCCGCTCGCGCAGCGACAACACCTCACCGCGCACGATGCGGGCGATGTAGGGCCAGTTGAAGAACCCCATCACGAAGATCATGATGGCGATCCGCAACGAGTTCCCGGACAGGCCGAAAGCCTGGTCGGACAACGCTCCGGTGAGGCCGAGCGCGAAGAGCATGAGCGGGAACGCCAGGAACACGTCGGCGATCCGCATCAACACCAGGTCCACCCGGCCGCCGAGGTAGCCGGACACGATCCCGAGCGCGGTGCCCAGGCCGACGCTGAGCAGCGTCGCCCCGCCGGCGATCAGCAGGCTCACCCGCGCGCCGAACAGCAGCCGGGCCAGGATGTCCCGGCCCATCCGTTGGTCGACACCGAGCGGGTGGGCCCAGCTGATGCCGCCGAAGGACCCGTGCGGACCGAAGGTGGCGTCGGTGAGCTCGGGGTGGAGCTGGTTCGGGGCTACGCCGAACGCCCCGGTGACCACCGGGGCGAAGACGGCGAGCAGGATCAGGACCACGACGGTGCAGCCGCCGAAGACCGCCGCGCGGTCCGCTCTGAGCTTGCGCCACACGGTCGCGGTCGTGGAGCGGGAGCCGATGGCGGCCGGACTCGGTGCTTGCGCGCTGTTGTACGCGTGGAACGGCCACAGGGACGCGGCCATTCTGCGTCTGCCGCGGCGACGGTGCCCGGGCGGGCGCGGCGAGGGCGGCGAGGGCGGCGCCGATGCCGGTAGTTCGGTGGAGGGCTTGTCCTTTATATAAGTCTCCGGATACACGGCGGTCGCCACAGCCGCGGCCTGGATCCCTTCCACCGCCACGGATTCATGGATCTCCGCAGTTCCGGGCCCTCCCGCCGAACCCCGCGGCGACGCGGGTTCAGCCGCCGTGTAAGGTATCTGATACTCGGGTTCTCGGCCGTCGTGAATCCGCGGGATCAGGGTGGTCTCGTGGACATCCGGATCGATCGGGTAGTCGAAGAACTCCCGATAGCTCTCCAGCGCGTGCCGCCGCGCGGAACGGTCCGGGTCGGACCCGGCGTCGTGCGGCGAAGTCATGGCGACCGTGCTTCCGTGTGGCGGGCATATATGGTTCGCCACTTTGCCGAATCGGCGGCTTGGCGCGCCAGTTCGAAGTGCGCGCCGTTGCCGACTCGTGATCTGCTACAGAGGTTCCGGGCGCGCGAAAGCGCCGGAAACGGCCCACGCCTGCCGGCGGCGCCGGGCGGGGCGGCAGAGATGAGGACGGCCACCGCCCCGCGACCGGGCGCCTTGGAACTACTCCCCCAGCACGAACCGTTGCAGTACCTCGCGCGCCCGGGCGTTGGAGCGCGCGGTCTCGGCGATGGCCGCGGACAGCGTCTCGATCCAGATGTCCATGGCCACCTGCTGCCGGGACAGCACGATGCCGCGGACCTCCTTGCAGACCTCGCCGACCGGGCCATGCTTGCCCAGGCGCAAGGTCATGCGCTGCTCGCCGAGGGTGACGTCGACGGTCTCCACCCGGCCCTCGCGGCCGGCGGCGCGATCGGACAGGCTGCGCTTGCGCTCCAGCCGGACCGCGCCGGGCGGCAGGGTCTCGATCAGGTTGGAGGACAGCACCCGCGCGTAGATCTCCAGGTCCGCGGTGTCCGCGCGCAGCGAGGCGGCGATCAGCTCGGCCGAGACATCGTCGTCGCCGGCGGTCGGTTCCGGCAGGTTGTCTGTGGTCATAGGGCTTACTCAACCACTGTTCGGGGG
>NZ_JAAFYZ010000128.1 GCF_018274385.1 Catenulispora pinistramenti
CCACCCAACCCCGCGATCTCCCCATCCGAAGCATTGCCACCCGTGCAAACCACCGCGACGCGCTGCCCCGCGAAGCCGCGCGGATCGGCCAGCACCGCCGCCAAGGCTGTGGCGCCCGCGCCCTCGGCGAGGGTGTGGGCGTGGGTGGCCATCACGCGCTGCGCGTGGGCGATCTGCGCGTCCGAGACCAGGCGGAAGTCCGCGATGTGTTCGCGCATGAGCTGTTGCGGAAGCTCGAAGGCGCGTCCTGTTGCCAAGCCCTCGATCACGGTGTGGTTGGGGCGCTGGACGCAGCTGCCCGTGCGCCACGAGTCGTGCGCCGCCGGTGCCGCGCTCGACTGGACCGCGATCACCCGGCAGTGCGGGGCGACCGTGGCGGCCACCAACCCGGCGGCGGCTGCGCCGGTGCCGCTACCGACCGGGACGATCACCGCGTTCAAATCCGGCTGCGTCGCGAAGATCTCCAGATAGGCCGTCCCCACGCCGGCCATCAGTGCCGGGGTGTCGCCCGGGCTGACCAGCTGCATCCCTTCCGAGACCGCCAGTTCCTCGGCGTGCGCCTGTGCGCCGGCCATGTCCGCGCCGTGCAGCTCCACAGTCGCGCCGAGCGCGCGCACCGCCCGTACCTTCTGCTCGTTGGCCGCCGCCGGCATCACGACAGCGCACCGAGCGCCGAACACCGAGCACGCGTACGCCAACGACTGCGCGTGGTTCCCCGTGGAGTACGTGGCGAGTCCCCGCGAGCGCTGTTCCGGCGACATCGTCGCGAGCAGCGTGAGGCCGCCGCGGACCTTGAACGCGCCGATCGGCTGGACGTTCTCGTGCTTGACGTGGACTGTGGCGCCCGCCAGCTCGTTCAGCGCGGGGTAGGACCACATCGGGGTGGCGGGCAGGTGCTCGGCCAGGAGTTTCCGGGCGGCGACGACGTCGGCGAAATCGAGTGCGGGAGGATCGAGTGCGGCAGGCATGAGCCCATCCTCGGCCGTGGCCATCCATAGGTCTAATGCCGATTTTCTGGGTCGGCCATAGACCGGATTGATAGGTTCGCCGCGTGCTCGACGTGACCCGCCTCCGCGTCCTCACCGCCGTCGCCCGCCACGGCTCGGTCACCGCCGCCGCCCGGGTCCTCGGCTACGCGCAGCCCTCGATCAGCCACCACCTGGCCCGCCTGGAAGCGGAGACCGGCGCCAAGCTGGTGCAGCGGGTCGGGCGCGGCATCCGCCTGACCGACGCCGGCCGGCTGCTGGCCGAGCGGGCCGAGGAGATCCTGGGCCGGATGGATGTGGCCGAGGCCGAGCTGGACGCTATCAGTGGTCTGCGAGCCGGCCGGGTGCGGCTCGCCGCGTTCCCCTCCGCGCTCGGTACGTTCGTCCCGTCCGCGTTCGCGGCATTCGCCGCCGCGCACCCGGGCGTGGACCTGGTCCTGGTCGAGGCCGAACCGCCCGAGGGGGCCCGGCTGCTGCGCGCCGGCGAGGTCGATGTCGCGTTGCTGTTCTCCTACGCGGACGACCCCGCGGCGGACGACGACCTGCGCCGCACTCCGGTGCTGACCGAACCCACCCACCTGGTCGTCCCCGCCGACCAGCCCGGCGATCGGCTGACCGATCACGCGGACCGGCGCTGGATCGCCGGCTGCGAACGCTGCCGGACGCACCTGCTGCGCGTCTGCTCGCGCGCCGGGTTCACGCCGGACATCGCGTACACCACGGACGACTATGTGGCGGTGCAGGCACTGGTCGCGTCCGGGCTGGGTGTCACGACGCTGCCGGGCCTGGCGCTGGCCGCGCAACGGAATCCGGCGGTGCGGACAGTGGCGCTCGCCGGGCATGAACGGCTGGTCAGCGCGGCCGTGCACGGCGATCCGCCGGACACACCGGCGACCACTGCACTCCTCACCGAACTCGCTCGGTTCGCCACGCTGCCGCTGGTGGCATGACCCGGGAGCCGACTTGGCAGGTCGAGTATGCGCTGGCGCCGACGCCACATCGAGCGAGCGCTATTGAGCGAGCGCTATTGAGCGAGCGCTTCGGCTACCCGACAACGCGTTGGCTACCCGACAACGCTTCGGCTACCCGACAGCCGCCGAACCGGCCGCCTTCCGAACCACCTGCGCAAGCCCCGCGTCCACGGCCTCGACAGCAGCCTTACTCTCCCCACCGAGCCCGTGCCGTTCGGCCACCCATGCGGCGCGGTTGTACGTCAGCCACACCTTCCCGTCCTCGTCCTCCCAGGCGAGCGCCTTCACCGGCAGGTCGATCCCGCTGGTCTGCCGGTCCTGCATCAACGGGGTCCCGCCGCGCGGGTTGCCGAAGATCAGCAGCTCCGTCGGCCGAAGCTCCATCCCCACCTCGGCGGCGCCGCCCGCGTGGTCGATCCGCGCGAACACCCGCAGTCCGGCCCCGGCGACCACCGCCTGCAGTCTGTCGATCGTCTCGCCGACGCTCCAGCCGCTGGCCACCGTCTCCATCCCGTGGTCGTCCATCGGTTCCTCTTTCTGCTCAGGCCGCTTCCGCTCAGGCCGTTCCTGCTCAGGCCGTTTCCGATCAGGCCGGCATCGGCAGCAGCATCACCGGTGTCGTCGTGGGCTGAGCCGAACCACCGGCCGGCTCCACGGTCAGCCCGATGGTCCGCGCGTCGCCCAGACCGTGGGCCACGACCGAGTCCGAGGCGGTCGCGGGCAGCACGCCGCCCGAACGCGTCCCGGACGGCCCGATCATCCACAGCTGGTACGCCTTGCCCGGCGCCAGTTTCGCCAGGCCCGCGACGCTGATCGCGGCCTCGTCGCGGGACCGGGACACCAGGACCGTGCCGGTCCCCCCGGTGCTCACGCTCGCGCTGTCGGAGTGCGCGTCCGGCGCCGACAACAGCTGCGAGATCGTGGTGCTGTGCTGCCGGGCCTGGTCGATCTGGTTCTGCTGGTCGCCGACCCGGATCCCCAGCACCGCCACGACGACGGCCAAACCGGCGGCCAGCCCCCACCCGGCGGCGGTGAACCAGCGGCGCCGGGGCGGCCGGGCGGACGCGCGCAGCGGACCGTGGTCGACCAGCGGCGGGATCTGCCGGGTGACGGCGATCCGGGCGTCGACCGCGGCCTTCAGCCGGGCCGGCGGCGTCTCGGCGGCGGCCGAGGCCAGCAACGCCGCGGTCTCCTGCAACTCGGCCACTTCGGCGGCACACGTCGGGCACTGGGCGAGGTGACGTTCGAAGGCCGCACGCTCGTCCGGTTCCAGCGCGTGGCATACATAGGCGCCGGTCAACGAGTGGACTTCCGGATCCATCGCGCTCATCCTCCCACCCCCAGGCAGTCGCGGAGCCGGGCCAGCCCGTCGCGAAGACGGGTTTTCACTGTGCCCAGCGGCGTGTCCAATAGATGCGCTACCTGCGAATAGGTGTATCCGCCGTAGTAAGCCAACGTGACGGACTGGCGTTGCAGTTCCGTCAGCCCTTCCAGACAGTGGCGGACCCGCTGCCGGTCCAGCCGCGCCTCGACCGCCTCGACCACCTGGTCGAACGGCGGCTCGACCATCAGCTCGGCGGCCCGGGCCTCGCGGCGGGTGGCGGCGTCGGCCGAGCGCACCCGGTCCACGGCCCGGGCGTGCGCCATGGTCAGCGCCCAGGCCCGGGCCGAGCCGCGCGCGGCGTCGAAGCGGCTGGCGGTGCGCCAGATCTCGACCAGCACCTCCTGGGCCACCTCCTCGGCCTGCGCCGGATCGCGCAGGACCCGCCGGGCCACGCCCAGGATCGGGCCGGCGAGCTGTCCGTAGACCTCGTCGAAGGCCTCGCGGTCGCCGAGCGCGACGCGGTGGAGGCAGGACTCCAGCGTCGCCTCTTCTCCAGTGTCGGCTTTGGAGCTGGCACGTCCGAGCATCGGCCCTCGTCTCCGCTCCTGGAAACAGTCCGCGGCGCTGTGCCGCACTGCTTCTAGCGATTCTCGCCTCACGATTCCCATTCGGTGCTGAAGACGTCCCGGATTGGTCTGAGCGTGTCGGATTCCAATCCGTGCCGCGCGCCGCTCCGAATGGGCGGCATGAGGCGCTTCGGGAGGACGGTCGGCAGGGTGGTCGGCACAACGTTCGGCACAGCGGTCGGCACAACGGCGCGGGCGGTGCCCGGCGTGATGATCGGACTGATCACCGCCGGTCTGGCGGTCGGTGTGGGGGAGTTGGTCGCGGTCTGGTCCGGGCCGCAGACAGCCCCGGCGATCGCGGTCGGCTCGGCGGCGATCGACCTGACGCCGACGCCGCTGAAGGAGTACGCGATCCGGAACTTCGGAACCGACGACAAACCGGTGCTGCTCACCGGGATCTACCTCACGCTGGCCGCGATCGCGGTGGCCGCCGGGATCCTGGCGGTGCGTCGGCCGATGGTCGGGGTCGGCCTGGTCGCGGTGTTCGGAGCGGTCGGCGCCTGGGCCGCACTGTCACGTCCCACCGCGCGGGGCGGGGACTTGTGGCCGTCGATCCTCGGCGCGGTGGTGGCCGGGGCGGCGATGGTGCTCCTGGTGCGCAGCTATCAGGCTTCACAGAGCCCTGAGGAGTCGGCCTCACGCCTGCCGCCCTGGGCACAGGATCGCCGAGGCTTCCTGACCCTGGCCGCCGGTGCCGCCGGCACGGCCGCCGTCAGCGGGCTGGTCGGCCGGACCGTCGTGGACAAGCGCTACAACGTCGCTCTGAAACGCTCCCGCGTGCGGATCCCAGCCCCGGCCACGCGCGCCGCGGCGATCCCGCCGGCCGTGCATCCGAACGTCGCGGGACTGTCCTCCTTCATCACGCCGAACTCGGACTTCTACCGTGTCGACACCGCCTTGGTCCTGCCGCAGGTCGATCCGGACGCGTGGACGCTACGGATCCGGGGCATGGTCGACCGTCCCCTTGAGCTGTCGTTCGCCGAGCTGCTGAATCGGCCGCTTGTCGAGCACGACCAGACGCTGTCGTGTGTCTCCAACGAGGTCGGCGGCCCCTACGTCGGCACCGCGCGCTGGATCGGCGCGTCGCTGGCCGATCTGCTGCGGGAAGCCGGGGTCCAGCGCGGCGCCGATCAGCTGGTCGGCCGCTCCATCGACGGGATGACGATCGGCACGCCGGTGGAATCAGTGCTCGACGGTCGCACCGGGCTGCTGGCGGTGGCGATGAACGGCGAACCGCTGCCGATCGCCCACGGCTTCCCCTGCCGGATGCTGGTCCCGGGGTTCTTCGGCTACGTGTCGGCCACCAAGTGGCTGGTGGACCTGGAGCTGACCACCTTCGCCGACTACGACTCGTACTGGGTGCGGCGCGGCTATTCGAAGATCGCGCCGGTGAAGACGGCGTCGCGGATCGACGTGCCGAAGCCGTTCGCGAAGGTCCCGGCCGGATCGGTGACGGTCGCCGGCGTCGCCTGGGCCACGCACCGCGGCATCGACGCCGTCGAGGTGCGCGCCGACGGCGGCCCCTGGCAGCTCGCTCGCCTGGCCGCCGCCGACACCCCCGACACGTGGCGGCAGTGGACCCACGAGCTGAACCTGGCACCCGGCCTGCACAAGCTCGAGGTGCGTGCCACCGACGCCACCGGGGCCGTGCAGCCGGAACAGCGCGTCGACACCGTCCCGAACGGCGCCACCGGCTGGCATTCGGTGGTCATCACCGCGGCCTGATCCGGCGCTGATCCGGCCCTGATCAGGCCGGATCCGATCGGATCCGCCCGCCGCTCACTCGATCGGGTTCGCCCAAGAACCCGGACCAATCCGGGCCCGCACCGGCCACGAATAGCAGACGTCAGCAGGACCCGGACACCCGGACACCCAGACACCCGGACACCCCCGAATCAAGGATCTGATCATGTTCTCCACCCGCAGCAAGACCGCCGCCGCCGTCCTGTGCTCGGCGGCCATCGCCGTGAGCGCGAGCGCGTGCGGCAGCAGTTCGAGCAAGCCGTCAGCGGCCGCCGCTGCCAGTACCTCCACCAGCGCCGCCGCGTCCTCCGGCACGACCTCGGTCCCCGCCTCCAGCAGCGGCGGCACGTCGATGAGCGCCGACTCGTCCTCGACCCCGTTCGGCTCGGCCTGCGCCGCGGTGCCGTCCACCGGCGCGGGCAGTTTCACCGGTATGGCCACCGCCCCGGTCGCCACCGCCGCCAGTGCCAACCCGGTGCTGTCGACCCTGGTCACCGCGGTGAAGGCGGCGGGTCTGGTGGACACCCTGAACAGCGCGCAGGGCATCACCGTGTTCGCCCCGACCAACGACGCCTTCAACAAGATTCCGGCCGACACCCTCAAAGCGGTGCTGGCCGACAAGACCAAGCTCACCAAGATCCTGACCTACCACGTGGTCTCCGGGCGGCTGTCGCCGGACCAGCTGGCCGGCACGCACGCCACCCTGGAGGGCGGCACGGTGAACGTGACCGGCTCCGGGCAGTCGTTCCAGGTGAACGGGGCCAACGTGGTCTGCGGGAACGTGCAGACCGCCAACGCGACCGTCTACATCGTCGACACGGTCCTGATGCCCGCCAGCTGAGGTCGCGGGGGCCTGAACCTCAGCCGTGCGGCCCACGCCCTCGGGGCGGCCTCGGAATGAAGGCACTGGTACGCGCCACGTAGTCCGCATATTCCGGACGGGTGGCCGACAGCCGCGCCTCCATCAGGGGTTTGCCACTGCCGGCGGTCAGCAGCCAGGTCATCAGCACCGGCGACAGGACCGTCAGCAGGACCGGCCAGGCGCCGGCGGCGATGAGGAACAGGCCCCACCACACGCAGGCGTCGCCGAAGTAGTTCGGATGCCGGGTGTAGCGCCACAGGCCCTCGGTCATGAGGCGGCCACGGTTGGCCGGGTCGGCTTTGAAGCGGGCCAGCTGCCAGTCGCCGATCGTCTCGAAGCAGATGCCGACCAGCCACAGCGCCACGCCGACTACAGCGGCCACGCTGACTACGGGTGCTACCCGGCCCGCGCCCGGGTCGCCGGTGGCGAACAGCCCGACCTGGATCGGTAGAGAGATGAACCAGACCAGCAGCGCTTGCAGCAGGTAGACGCGGGTGAATGCGGCGCGCGCCGCATTTCCGCCCGCCTTGGCGAGCAGGGACGTGTAGCGGGGGTCCTCCGGGGCGCCGTGTCCGCGCCAGGCGATGTGCGCCGAGAGTCTCAGGCCCCAGATAACGGTGCCGAGCGTCAGCAGCCAGCGGCGCGGCCCGTCGCCGTGGCCGCCGCTGTTGCTGCCGCCGGAGGTCAGCGTCATGGTCAGGACGGCGACGAGCGCGAACGCCGCGCCCCACACGACATCGACGTACCGGTACCGCTGCCGCGCGACGGCGACCCCGAAAGCGGCGGTGAACACGACGATCAACACCGCCATGTCCACCGCCGAGACGGCGGCGAAGTCCAGCATGGTCAATGCCCTCCGGTTTTGGTCAGGGACCTGGTTCGGGCGGAGCGTCGGTGGGCTCTCGGCCGGGGGAGTACCGGCAGCCCGCGCAGGAACAGCGCGAGACCCTGCCGTCTGATGCGGGCGGCGACCGCGAGCGGCGCCAGGGGATGCCGGGCGGCCGTGCGTAGCAGAGTGCTGATCGTCGCGGCGTGGCGGGTTCCGTGGACGCCGGCCACGAACGGCGGCGCGCCGGGCAGCTCCAGCCGGATCGCCAGGCTCAGGCGCTCGCCGGGCTCGGGCAGCCGCATGCGGTAGGTGGCGCCGTCGATCGGGAGGAACGGCGAGACGTAGAAGTCCTTGGCGACTTCCGCCTGGTCGTGGTCGTCGGGGAACAGCAGGTACGCGTGGCGGCCGCCGTAGGTGTTGTGGACCTCGGCGACCACGCAGACCGGTCGGTCGTCGGTGTCATGGCACCAGTAGACGGTCAGCGGGTTGAATACGTACCCGAACACACGCGCGGCGGTGAGCATCAGGACTCTGCCGTCACCGAGGCTGACGCTGTTCTCCGCAAGGAAGGCCTCCAGGCCTGCGCGGATGGTGCGATCGGAGCCCGTGAAGTGGTCGGTGGGCCGGAAGCCGGCCAGGACCCGCAACGGACCGGGCAGGCGGGGCACGGCATCGAGATCGACCAGCCACAAATACGAGGAGTACGTGAAGTCGTTGGCGACCGCGCCGCGCCGCACGTGGCGGATCCGGCATTCGTAGAGCGCCGCGCTGTTCACCATGTCACCCCGAACGCCGCAGCCGCCGCGACTCCAGATGCGCAGCCGTCCTCGTGGAATCCCCAGCCGTGGTACGCGCCGGCGAAGGCGGTGCGCGCGGTGGTCAGCTCCGATAAGCGAGCCTGCGCCGCGACGGATTCGGGGGTGTAGACCGGGTGCTCGTAGACCATGCGCTCGATCACCGCGGCCGGGTCGATCCGCTCGGAGGCGTTCATCGTGACCAGGTACTCCTGCGCGGCGTCGATGCGGTGCAGGTGGTTCATCGCGTAGGTCACCACGGCCCGATCGGGGCGCTGTCCCGGCGCTGATGTTCCGTTTCCGTCCCTGTTTCCGTTCCTGTTCCGGCCGCAGGACGGCAGCAGGTAGTTCCACGAGCTGTACGCGGCCCGCCTGGACGGCAGCATGCTGATATCGGTGTGCAGCACGGTCTCGTTGACCGAGTACGGGATCGCGCCGAGCACCGCGGCCTCGGCCGGGTCGGCGTCGGCGAGCAGCCGCAGCGCCTGGTCGGAGTGCGTGGCGACGACGACTTTCGCGACGGTGTGGACGGCGTCGGCGTCGTCGCGGATCCGCACGGTGTCCCCGGTGCGGCACAGCGAGCGCACCGGGGTGCTCAGGTGCACGGCGTGCAGGTTCTTCACGGCCCGGTCGACGTACGTCTTCGACCCGCCGGTGACGGTCCGCCACTGCGGCGATCCGCTCACCGCGAGCATTCCGTGGTGGTTCAGGAACTGGAACAGGTAGGCGGCCGGATAGCGCTCGGCGGTCTCCCGGCCCGACGACCACACGGCGGAGACCAGGGGCAGGATGAAGTGGTCGGTGAAGTAGCGGGAGTGGCGGCCGGCCTGGAGGAATTCGCGCAGCGTGGTGCCCGAGGCCGCGGGCCGGGGCGTGGCGGCCAACAGATCACGGGCCTCGCGGTGGAACCTGCGCACCTCCAGCAACATCCGCAGGAAGGCCGGGTTCAGCGCTCGGGTCGGCGTCGCGAACAGGCCGCGCGGGCCCTTGGCCCCGGCGTACTCCAGGCCGCAGCCCTCGCAGCGCACGCTCATCGACATGTCGGTCGGCTGCGTGCCCACTCCGAGCTCGCCGAACAGCCGGATCAGGTGCGGGTAGGCGGCGCGGTTGTGGACGATGAAGCCGCTGTCGACGGACCGGATCCGGCCCCCGTCGGCGATCTCGTGGGTGTGCGCGTGCCCGCCCAGCCGGGGGTCGGCCTCGAACAGCAGCACGTCGTACCGCCGCTGCAACAGGTAGGCCGCCGTCAATCCGGCGATGCCGGACCCGATGACCGCCACCTGCTCCCGCTCACTGCCGTGTCCCGTCACCGGTACCTCCCTGGGCCAAGTCCGACACCCGGTATTCGGTGCCGACTCGTTTCCGGATTGGGCTGGGCGGGGCTGCGAACATGGGGTGAACCGGCGAAGGGACTCCGTGATGGACACTCACGAGGCGCACGACGCGCACGACGCTCGGACGCGGGCGGCGATCGAGGGGCACTGGCAGGCGTCCGAACGCGGGGACGTCGAGGCCGGGCACACGATCTACGCCGAGGACGCGATCCTCGACTACCCGCAGTCCGGCGAGCGGTTCCACGGCCGGTCCACGATCGCCGCGCAGCGCGGCGGGCACCCCGCCGACCGGCACTTCGCGGTGCTGCGGATCAGCGGGCGGGCGGAGCTGTGGGTGAGCGAGTGCGTCATCTCCTATGACGGCGTGCCGAGCTATTCGGTGAGCATCATGGAGTTCGCCGACGGGCAGGTGGCGCACGAGACGCAGTACTTCGGCGAGGGCTTCGGGGCGCCGCAGCGGCGGCTGGCGCTCGCGGAGCCGATGCCGGGGCGGGAGATCACCCGGGCTTGATGACCGGCCCCGACGGTGGGAAAACCAGTACCCCCCTCGCGCCGCTACCCCGACGACCCCCGCCTGGCCGAGGCGATCGGCGGGCACGCCGAGGACCACAAGACGATCCGGCATCCGATGGTCGGGGACATCACAGTGGACTGCGACGTGCTGGTCGACACGGATACGGATCTCAAGATCGTCGTGTACACGGCGCTGCCGGGGAGTGAGGACGAGAGCAAGCTGCGGCTCGCGGGTGTGGTGGGGGCTGGGGCCGGGGTGTAGGCGCGCGGTGCTGGGATGCGCGGTGCTGCGATGCCGGGTGGTGGGATACGGGGTGCTGGGATGCGCGGTGCTGCGATGCCCAATAAATGCTCTACAGATCGAGCACCAGATAGCCATCAACACGCCCAAGCCCATCCGCGACCGGATCGGGCGGCAGCGCGTGGCCCAGGTTGTCGGCCCGCACCTCGCTGATCCACTGGTCGTGCTGGTACTCGTGGTTGATCAGTGCGGTCAGCAGGTGGCCGGCGACGATCGTCATCTGTCCCGGTGAGTTGACGGTGCCGCCCGCGATGTCGGCGATGCGGGTGTGGACGCGCTCGGCGACGGTGGTGCGGAATGTGCTGAGGCGTTCGATCGTCGGCAGCGCGCCGCGGAACTTCTCCGGGTTGGCCGAGTCCATCAGGCCGTCCAGTTCCGGGTCGGGGCTGGGTTCGGCTGCGGTCAGGTTGCGGATCATGAAGTGCGCCACGTGGGCCTGGTGGCCGAGGTGCCAGCCGATGGCGCTGGAGTCCTCGTGGGGGCGCCAGGTCACTTCGTCCGGGGTCAGGTCGCGCCAGAGGTCGTCGGTGTAGGCGCGGGCGCGGTCGTACTCGCGGAGCAGGGCGCTGAGTTCGTGCACGGTTCCAGCTAACTACATGCCCGGTGCGCAGTGTGCGCTCGGCGCCGGCGCAGGTTCGGCACCATGCGAGTTCGGCACCACGCGAGTTCGGCAGCGAGCGCGTTCGGCGGCAGCGCGGCTGAGATCAGGGAAGCTAGGGGCGTGAAGGAAGACTCCGAGAACGCCGCCCCGGCGGGCTACCGTCGCTCCGCCGGCACGCCCCGCGCGCAGGCCCGCCGCCGCGAACTGCTCGAACTGGTCACCGACGACCTGGCCGCACACGGCCTGGTCGACCTCTCCCTGCGGCGCGCGGCCAAGGCGGCCGGGACCACCCACAAGGTGCTGCTCTACCACTTCGACGGTGCCGAGGACCTGCTGCGCGAAGCCGTCGAGCTGTTGCGGGAGCGCCGCCTGGCCTCCTCGCTGGCCGCGGCCTTCGCGCCGGACCACGCGCAGACGCTCGCGGGCCGGGTCCGTGCGGTCTGGCCGGTGCTGACCGGCACGGGGGAGGGGCAGCGTGCCCTGGACCAGGCACTGGGCCTGGCGATGTACGACCCGGAGCGCCACGCGGCACTCGCCGTCGACGCGGCCGGCCACTTCCTCCCGGCGCTGCGTGAGATGTGCCCGCCGCAGTGGAGCGACCAGCGTAAGGACGAGATCGCCGAGCTGGTCTTCGCCGCACTGCGCGGCTTCCTGGTGCAGCGCCGAACCGGCGGCTCGGACGGCGCCGGCGGTGGCGAGGCCGGGTTCGAGGCGCTGCTGCGGATGCTGGAGCGAGAGGAGGCGGCCGGCTGATCTGAGCTGGTCACAGCCGGTTTGGGCGCGTGGGCTCGCTCCTCCCTGAGCATAGAAGTGAACCATGTGGTTCACTTTAACCAAGGAGGTACCACCGCATGAATTCGGTCGAGCTTTCCGCAGGCGTCATCGAGTACGAGGACCGCCCCGGCCCGGGCCCGGAACCCGCCCCCACGCTCGTCTTCCTCCACGGCCTGCTGATGGACGAGACGCTGTGGGCCGCCGTCGCCGACGAACTCGCCCCGCACCACCGCTGCGTGGTCCCGGTCCTGCCGCTGGGCGCGCATCGCAAAGGGCTGCGACCGGACGCGGACGTGTCGCCGCGCGCCCTGGCCGCGCTGGTCGCCGAGTTCCTGGAGGCGCTCGACCTGCGGGACGTCACCCTGGTCGGCAACGACACCGGCGGCCTGCTCGCGCAGCTGCTGATGGCCGACGGCGTGCGGCCGGAGCGGGTCGGCCGCGTGGTCCTGGTCTCGTGCGACGCGTTCGACAACTTCCCGCCGGGGCTGACCGGCCGCACGCTGTTCCGCACCGGCAAGCTCTCCCCGGCGCTGTTCGGCGTGTTCATGCAGCAGATGCGGCTGAAGCCGGTGCGCCGCCTGCCGCTGGCGTTCGGCTGGCTGACGAAGCGCGGCGACGCGGTCGTGAAGCGGTGGCTGCGGCCGATCTGGACGCGGCCGGAGATCCGTCGCGACACCGTAAGAGTGCTGCGCGCCGCGGCCGCCGATCCGAACCTGCTCGTCGACGCCGCCGGGAAGCTGGCGCACTTCGAGCGTCCGACGCTGGTCGCGTGGGCGCAAGGGGATCGGGTGATGCCGCCGGAGCACGGCCGTCGGCTCGCCGAACTGCTTCCGGACGCCCGCCTGGTCGAGATCGAGGACTCCTACACCCTCATCCCGCTGGACCAGCCGACCCGGCTCGCCGCGGAGATCCGGCGCTTCCTGGACCCGGTTGACAACCCGAACCAACCTTGATCGAGAAGGGACGACGACCCATGCCTGATACGAATGACGGCAAGGCCTCTACTGACAAGGCCTCTACTGACAATGCCTTTACTGGCAACGCCTTTACCGAAAAACCCGTTACCAGTAGCCGCGAGAAGGTCCGATTCGCCAGCGACGGCACCGAACTCGTGGCGTGGCACTACCCGGGCACCAACGGGGGCTGCGTCATCATGGCCGCGGGCGGCGCGGTGACGAAGGAACCCGGCACCGACCTGTTCGCGAAGCGGTTCAACGAAGCGGGATTCAGCGTCCTGGCCTTCGACTACCGCCGCCTCGGCGAGAGCGGCGGCCGGCCGCGTCAGATCGTCCGGATGAAGGAACAACTGGCCGACTGGCAGTCGGCCATCGCCTTCGCCGCGACCCTGCCCGGCGTCGACCCGCACCGGATCGCGATCTGGGGCTTCTCCCTGTCCGGCGGCCACGTCTTCACCGTCGCCGCCCGCACCCCGAGCCTCGCGGCGGCGATCGCCCAGACCCCGCTCAGCGACGGCCCGGCCGCGGCCCGCGCGGCGACCCGCCACCAGAAGCCGCTCGCCGCGCTGCGCACGACGGCCCGCGGCATCCTCGACGCCCTCGGCGGGCTCGTCGGCCGGCCCCCGCTGCTGATCCCGCTGGCCGGCCGGCCGGGCACCGTCGCGATGCTCACCGCCCCCGACAGCCTCGACGGCGACCGAGCCCTCAACCCGGGCAACATCCATCCCGAGTGGCGCCAGGAGATCGCCGCGCGCTCCGCACTCACCATCGGCGTCTACCGCCCCGGCCGCAATGCCTCCCGCATTCGCTGCGCTCTCCTGGTGCTCGCCTGCGACCAAGACCAGACCGTCCTCGCCGCGCCGGCCGTCGCCGTGGCCCGCCGCGTCCCCGACGCCGAACTGGTGCGGATGCCCGGCGGGCACTACGCGCCGTTCCTAGAGGGGCACGAGGAAGCCGTCGAGGCCGAAGTCTCCTTCTTGCGGCGGCGGCTCCTCGGTTCTCAACCGACATCGAATCCTCAGCCGACACCGAATCCTCAGCCGACATCGAACTCGACCTTGAGCCAGTCCACCAGCGGCCGATAGCCCGAAGCCTGGTTCACCCCGCGCATCGGCGCGTTCGCCCACAGACCCGCGAATCTGCATCCGGCCAGCCCACGCCGCCCGTTCGGCCCGGGGAACTAGGATTTCGCCATGATCCCCGGTCCGCCCGCCCGGCTGCGCCGCATCGCGGTCCTGGTGCTGGAAGGCGCGAAGCCGCTGGACGTCGGCATCCCGGCGCAGGTGTTCACCACCCGCGCCAGCATGCCCTACGAGGTGCGGGTGTGCGGCGCGGCACCCGGGCTGGTGACCGGCGGCGACGGCCTGGCGTACCACGTCGCGCACGGTCTGGAGGCGCTGGCCTGGGCCGATATCGTCTTCATCCCCGGTTATCGGGTCCCGGACCGGGACGACCCGCCGCCGGTCGTCGTCCAGGCGCTGATCGCGGCGCACGCTCGGGGCGCGCGCCTGGCCGCGATCTCGACCGGCGCCTTCGCGCTGGCCGCCACCGGCCTGCTCGACGGCCGGCGCGCCACGACGCACTGGCACTACACGCTGGCCCTCGCGCACAAGTATCCGCGGGTGCGGCTCGATGAGAACGTGCTGTTCGTCGACGAAGGCAGCGTGCTGACATCGGCTGGCGCCGCCTCGGGCATCGACCTGTGTCTGCACATCCTGCGCGGCGACCTCGGGGTGTCGGCGTCGAACCATGCGGCCCGGCGTCTGGTCGCGGCCCCGTATCGCAGCGGCGGCCAGGCGCAGTTCGTGCCGCGCAGCGTGCCCGAACCGCTCGGCGAACGGTTCGCCGCCACCCGGGAGTGGGCCCTGCGCCGGCTCGCCGAACCGCTCAGCCTGGAAACGCTCGCCGAGCACGCGGCGGTCTCGGCGCGCACGTTCTCGCGGCGCTTCGCCGAGGACACCGGCTATACGCCGATGCAGTGGGTCATGCGCGCCCGCATCGACCTGGCGCGGGAACTGCTGGAGCGGTCGCAGCGCGGCATCGAGCAGATCGCGCACGACGTCGGGCTCGGTACCGGCGCGAACCTGCGGACGCACTTCCAGCGCATCCTCGGCACCACTCCGAGCGAGTACCGGCGCACGTTCACCCGGGGCGAGTAGCCGACTGTCCGGTGCACCAGCCGCTGGCGCGATCCTTTCGAACCATGGCGCGCACGCCACTGCCGACGCGGATCGGCCGACGCGAGACTCGTGGTGAAACGACAGACGAACGGAGATCACCATGACCCGCATCGCCATCAACGGATTCGGCCGCATCGGCCGCAACGTGCTGCGCGCCCTGCTGGAACGAGGCAGCGACCTGGAAGTCGCCGCCGTCAACGACCTCACGGATCCGGCCGCCCTCGCCCGGCTGCTCGCCTATGACACCACGGCCGGACGCCTCGGCCGTCCGGTGAGCGTCGACGGCAACACGCTCGTCGTCGACAACCGCCGGATCACGGTGCTCGCCGAGCGGGAGCCGGGGCAGCTGCCCTGGGCGGACCTCGGGGTCGACATCGTGCTGGAGGCGACCGGCCGGTTCACGGCGGCCAAGGCGGCCGGCGCGCACCTGACCGCCGGGGCGAGGAAGGTGCTGGTCAGCGCGCCGTCCGACGGCGCCGACGTCACGCTCGCGTACGGCGTCAACACCGAGGCCTACGACCCGGCCGCGCACACGATCGTCTCGAACGCCTCGTGCACCACCAACGCGCTGGCCCCGCTGGCCGCGGTGCTCGACGGCCTGGCCGGCATCGAGCACGGCTTCATGACCACCATCCACGCCTACACGCAGGAGCAGAACCTGCAGGACGGCCCGCACCGCGACCCCCGCCGGGCCCGCGCCGCCGCCGTCAACATCGCGCCCACCACCACCGGCGCCGCCAAGGCGATCGGCCTGGTCCTGCCCAACCTGCACGGCAAGCTCTCCGGCGACTCGATCCGGGTCCCGGTCCCGGTCGGCTCGCTGGTCGAACTCAACACCACCGTCAGCCGCGACGTGACCCGCGACGACGTCCTCACCGCCTACCGCACCGCCGCGCAGGGCTTCCTCGCCGGCATCCTCGAGTACACCGAGGACCCGCTGGTGTCCTCCGACATCGTCGGCAACCCCGCCTCGGCGGTCTTCGACTCGGCGCTCACCCGGGTCGAAGGGCGGCACGTCAAAGTGGTCGCCTGGTACGACAACGAGTGGGGCTTCTCCCACCGGGTGGTCGACACGTTGGAACTGCTCGCCGCGAGCTGACCGGTGCCGGGTGCCGGGTGCCGGGTGCCGGGTGCCGGACGTCGAGTGTCGAGTGCCGAGCGCCGGGTCCCGCGCCGGCTATTCGGCGCGCACGTCCAATCCCAGCGCCATCGCCAACACCACGGCCTGATCGAAACTGATGACCGCGTCGCGCAGCTTCACCTCGGTCGGGTCGAAGGCCGAGAGGTCGCTGCCGCGCAGGTCGCCGGTCTCGAACGAGGACCCGTACACCGAAGCCCCGGACAGGTCCGTGTCGCGGAACTGAGCCCCCTGACACTTGGCGCCGGTCAGGTCGGCCTCGCGCATCCGGACGCCCCGGAAAACCGAGCCGCGCAGATCGGCGCCGGGCAGGCCGGTGAACGACCAGTCGCCGCCCTCGACCTTGAGCGCGCCGAAGGTGCAGCGGTCGAACATCGTCCCGGTCAGTTTGGCGCGGGTGAACGTCGCGTCGAACAGCGAGGTGCGCCGGAAGGTGCAGTTCACGAACGCCGAGCCGGTGTGCACCGAGGCGTTGAACCGGCAGCCGCGGAAGACGCACTCGGTGAACGTCGCGCCCTCGGTCGCCACCTCGGTGAAGTCGACGTCGAGGAACGCGACGTGCTCGAACGTCTCGCCGGTGACCCGGCGCGCGTACCAGTCGTCACCGGCGATCGTCGACGTGGTCTGCGGGTCCGGGGCTCCGCCCATGCGCTCTGCCATGATCCCGACCGTAGCGCGGGGGTCTGACGGGGGCCGTCACCAACGTCCGTGGTCAGTACACCCAGCCGTCACTGAGGTGACGAAGGCGACACCACCGCGGCGAGAAGCTTCGCCGTCTCCTCCGGCGCCTCGGCCGGGAAGTGGTGGCTCCCCAACTCCACGAGCACGATGTCGAACCGGTCGCCGTACCGGTGCAGCGCTTCGGGCGAGGCCAGGTCGCGGATCGCGAACACGGTGATCGGCTGCTTCGTCTCGTGCAGCGCGGCGTCCATGTCCCAGCGGATGAGGCCTTCGATGGAGTGCAGGCCCGCGGGCTGGCGTACCGCGACCATCTTCTGGAAGTACGCCTCGCGCAGCGCCGGGTCGGTCCCGGCCGGGGAGCCTCCCTCGACCAGTCCGCGTACGCCCCCGGCGAAGTCTTCGCGGAAGAGGTGCAGCATCGCGTCGGTCTGTTCCTTGCTCAGGGCGGGGAACAGGGACAGGTAGTGCAGACCGTCGAGGGCTATCACGTGAGTGACGATGTCGGGAAGCAACCGCCCGACCTCCACGGCGACCGCGCCGCCCAGGGAGTGCCCGGCGACGACACAACCGGCCACCGACTCGGCTTCCAGGACGGCCGCCACATCGTGTGCGAACTCCTCCATGGTCCAGACGTCGCGCGTGGAGCGGGATTCGCCGTGCTCGGCGAGGTCGATCGCGAGGACCCGGAAGTCGGCCGGCAGGTGGTCGATGATCGCGTCGAAGTCGCCGCGGTGGCAGGCCCAGCCGTGGATGAGCGCGAGGGTCGGGCCGCCGACCGGGCCGCTGGCCGTGTAGCGGATCGTCGTGTGGTCCGACCGCCGGACTTCGTGGTTCATCTTGGAGCCGTTCGCGATAGTCATTGTGTCTCCCTATTACTGCAAAACGATGTCGACGTCTTAAGAGATCCCGGGTGTCAGGAGATCCCGCGCGGCAGCCGCAGACTCAGCGCCCCGGTCAGCGCCACCATGCCCACCCAGGCCAGCAGCGCCGCCAGCACCGCGTCCCGCATGCCCCACGAACCCAGCACGGCCAGGAACAATGACCCGATCGTCGCCACACCGAGCGCTAGCGAGGACTGCTGCGTCGTGGTCATGACGCCGCTCCCGACCCCCGCGTGCTCGTGCGGCACGTCCGACAACACGACGCGGAACAGCATCGGCAGCGCCAGCCCCTGCCCGAACCCGACGATCGCGAACGACGGCGCCAGCGCCCAGGTGTCCAGATGCGGCCAGCCGGCCCAGAACGTCAGGAACAGCACCACGGCGCCGGCGAGTTGCAGCAGCGCGCCGAGCATCACGACCCGCCCCGCACCGCGCCGCGCGACCAGCCAGGGACCGGCGAACGAGGCGAGGAACACGGCCACTGCCAACGGCACCAAGGCCAGTCCCGCGACTACGGACGTCATCCGAAGCCCTTGCTGCAGAACGATCGCGAGCACGAACATCAGCCCGCCGAACCCGATCCCGAACGGCGGCAGCAGCGCCAGACCGCGCCGCAGCGACGGCAGGCGGAGCAGGCTCGGCGGGACGAGCGGAGTACGGCCCAGCCGGTCGGCGCGCGCCTCGACCCGCTGGAACGCGAACGCCAGGAACGGAGTCGCGGCCAGCGACACCCACGTCCACACCGGCCAGCCCGCCGCCCGGCCCTCGGTGAGCGGCAGCAACAGCGCCGCGAGCGTGGCGGTGAGCAGGACGGTGCCGGGGATGTCGATCGGCTCCGGCCGCGGGGAGCGCGTGGCCGGCACCGCGCGCGGCGCGAGCAGCAGCACGACGACCGCGATCGGCACGTTCACCAGGAAGATCGCGCGCCACCCGGTGTGCCACAGGTTCGCCGCGACGAGCACGCCGCCGAGGATCTGGCCGAGCACCATGGACAGGCCCTGCGTGGCGCCGTACAGGCCCACCGCCCGAGTCCGCCGGTGTCCCTCGGTCGTGGCGTGGATCGTCCCCAGCACCTGCGGCATCAGCATCGCGGCCGCCGCGCCCTGCGCCACCCGGGCGGCCACCAGCACCCACGCGCTGGGGGCCAGGCCGCAGGCCAGCGAGGTGAGGCCGAAGCCGACCAGTCCGGTGAGGAAGAGCCGGCGGCGGCCGAAGGTGTCGCCCAGCCGTCCGCCGAGGACGAGCAGGACCGCGTAGGCCAGGCCGTAGCCGGCCACGACCAGTTCGAGCAACGCCGGGCCGGCGTGCAGGTCCTTGTCGATGGTCGTCAGTGCGACGTTGACGATGAAGAAGTCGATCAGCGGCAGGGCCGCGCCGAGCAGGATCGTGAACAGGCCCAACGGGCTCAGTCCTGAGGCCCGGTCGGGGGCAGCGGGGGCAGCAGGTAGCGCTGCGGCTGGTGAGGTGCGGAAGGCTCTGGTGGTGCTACTCATGACACCGAGCATCAGCCGCTCCGTATCCTGGTTCCAGAGTGTCTTTATCCTGGTAGAACTCCTACCTGGTAACGGGACAAGCCAAGGCGCACACTAGTACCGTGACGATCAGCACGGAGCACCCCGCAGTCCCCGACATCCGCCGTCGCGAGCTCGCCGATTTCCTGCGCAGCCGCCGCGAACGGATCACTCCCGAGCAGGTCGGACTCCCCCACGGCCGTCGCCGACGCACCCCGGGACTGCGCCGCGAGGAGGTCGCGCAGCTGGCCGTGGTCGGCGTGACTTGGTACACGTGGCTGGAACAGGCCCGCGACATCCAGGTCTCCGCCCAGGTGCTGGACGCGCTGGCGCGGGCGCTGCTGATGGACCCGAGCGAGCGGACGCACCTGTTCGCCCTCGGCGGGGCCGCGGACCCGTCGCCGGAAGAGCTCAGCCCGACGGTCACCCCGGCGTTCCAGGCGATGCTGGACCGCCTCGAACCCTTCCCGGCGTGCCTGCAGAACGGCCGCTACGACATCCTCGCCTACAACCGCGCCTTCAGCCGGCTCATGTGCGACATGGACAGGCTGCCGCGCGAGGACCGCAACTGCATATGGCTGGCCTTCACCAACGACCAGTGGCGGGCCGCGACCGGCGACCTGGAGGACTCGATCCGGGTCATGGTCGCCAAGTTCCGCGCGGCCATGGCCGAGCACCTGGCCGAGCCCGCGTGGCGGAACCTGCACGACCGGCTGATGGAGCTGCCGGAGTTCCGCGACCTGTGGGACCGGCACGAAGTGGTCGCGGTCTCCGACAACACCAAGCACATCGACAACCCGCATGTCGGCTATCTCAAGCTGATGAACACCAGCCTGTGGCTGGCACCGCAGGCCGGGGCGCGCCTGCTCACCTACGTCCCCGAGGACGACCAGACCAGGGTTCGGCTGGAGCGGCTGACGCTGATCTCCGGTTCGGCGCGCGCAGAACTCACTCATGCCGACCTCGCATCCGCGGCCTGATGACAGAAGACAACGCTCTGCCGTTACCTGCCTGCCGGCCCTGCTAGTCCTGCGGCCTGGGTGGCAGAGCGAGGGCCGGGACGACAGCAAGCGCGGTGAGGCCGATGGCCCACGCGAAGGTGTGTCCGAACGCTGAGGGCAGCGCGTGGCCGGTGGCCGCGTTCTGGAAGATGAGCGCCAGGACGACGGTTCCCAGAACGCCGCCGAGCTGTTGCAGCACTCGGTTGGCGCTGCTGGCCGGCGCGATCTCGTCGGGGGACAGGCCGCGGAAGCCGATCGTGAACGCGGTGAGCTTGATGGCGCCTTGGCCGAGGCCGGCGACGAACAACGCGAGCGCGAGCACGGCTTGGTCGGGGGCGTTGCCGAGCAGCGCGTAGGGCACGAGACCGACGCCGGACAACACCATCGCGACGAGCGTGATGGCGCGCTCGGCGTGCGTGCGGTCGATGAGCTTGCCGACGTAGGCGATGGACAGCGCGGTACCGGCGCCGAGCGGGGCCAGCAGCAGTCCGGCCTGCATGACGCTGGCGTGCCGGACTTGCTGGTAGTACAGCGGGACCAGGAACACCGATCCGAAAAGCGTGGCGTTGAGCAGGAACTGAAGGATCGAGGACGCGGTGAACGCCCGCGCTCGGAACAGCCGTGGGTTGATGATCGGCTCGTACCGGGTCGCGAGGGCGTGGACCGTGTAGCCGACGATGAGGGCCACGCCGAGGGCCGACGGCAGCCACACCTCGGTCGCTGTGAAGCTGTGCCGGTTTCCGGCCTCGGACAGACCCGCGACGATCGCGACGAGCCCGCCGGACAGCAGAGCCAGACCGCGTATGTCGAGCCGGACCGCTCCCCGGCCGCGTTCGTCGCGGGGCAACAGCCGCCAGGCCAGGACGAGACCGGCCAGGCATATCGGTGCATTGATATAGAACGCCCACCGCCAGCCCAGGCCGTAGGTGACCAGCCCGCCGAGGATCGGCCCGAGGGCCGGGGACAGGCTGCCCGGCACCGCGACGAACACCATCGCCCGTCCCATCCGCTGCTGCCCGGCGGCGCGGCCGAGGATGACCCGGATCAGCGGCAACAGCATCCCGCCGCCGAGGCCTTGCACGACGCGGAAGGCGATCAGTGCCGGCATCGACCACGCGATCCCGCACAGCATCGAGCCGACGAGGAACAGGCCGAGCGAGGCCAGCCACGTGGTGCGGGCGCCGAACCGGCCGATCGCCCAACCGGTCAGCGGCATGACCATCGTCAGGGCCAGGAGGTAGCCGGTGCTGACCCACTGCGTGGTGCCGACCGAGGCGTGGAAGCGGTGGATGAGCTGGTCGAACGTGACGTTGACGATCGTCGTGTCCAGTCCGGAGGCCAAGGCACCGAGCATCAGCGCCAGGGCCAGCTTGACCAGGGCCGGGTCCAGGCGGTCCGGAGTGTCGACGCGGTCCGGGCCGGGGGAGGTGGTCGAGGTCATGGGCGGCGCTCCCGAATCCAAATGAGACTAGACGGTCTAGTTCCAATCCGGAGATTAGACGGAACGGTCTCGTCTAGCAAGGTGCTAGGTTGGACCTATGGCCGCACCCGCCGCTTCCGGCTCCGAGCCCGCTGACGGCCCGGATTCCGCCGCCGCCTCCGAGCCCGCTTCCGCCGCCGCACCCCGCCAACCGGGGCGGGACCGGCGCTCAGCGGCCAAGCACGCCGCGATCCTCGACGCCGCGACCGCGGTCTTCCTGCGCGAGGGCTACGCGCGGGCCAGCGTGGACGCCATCGCCCAGGAGGCCGGCGTCGGCAAGCAGACGGTCTACGGGCACTTCGGCGACAAGCAGCAGCTCTTCCTGGCCGTGGTCGAGCACGTCCACGCCGCGAGCCCGTTCGACCCCGCCGACCTGATCGCCGATACCGGCGACCCCCTCGCCGACCTGACGGCGGCCGCCACCTGGATCGTGCGCGGCGTCAGCAGCCCGCGGGTGGCGGCGCTGCACCGGCTCACCATCGCCGAACTCACGCACCACCCCGAGCTCCAGCGCTCCTGGCGCGACGACGAGCGGGGGCAGAAGCTGCTCACAACGATCGCCGCGTACCTCGCCGCCTGCGACCGTCGCAATACCCTGAGTGTCCCGGACCCGGAGACGGTCGCGCGGCAGTTCGTCTGGCTCGCCTCCGTCGAGGCCCAGGTCCGTTCGCTGCGCGGCGTCGAGCCGCTCGGCACCCAAGAGGTCGAGGCGATCGCCGCGGACACGGCCGGTCTCATCGTGCGGGCACAGCGACCACAGCACACTGATTAGTGCGCTGATTAGGGCGCGTATCGGTATCAGATAGCTGAGGGGCAAGAAGAAACGGCGACCGCGGCCAGGCCGCGGTCGCCGACTGGAAGTGGAGCCGGCAGCTGCTCAGTCGCCGACCAGGGTCTCCCAGGTCTGCGGACCGATCTGCCCGTTGTTCTGCAGTCCGTGCGCTGATTGGAACGCGACGGCGGCGCTGTTGGTGCCGGGGCCGAAGGAGCCGTCGACCGCCACGCCGTAGCCGTACTTGTTCAGTTCGAGCTGCGCGGCCTTGACCGCGTCGCCGGTGGAGCCGGACTGGATCTGGACCATCAGCGAGCCCCAGGTCTGCGGGCCGATCTGGCCGTCCACGCCGAGGCCGTGCGAGGACTGGTAGGACTTGACCGCGGCCACGGTGTTCGCACCGAACTGGCCGTCGGTGGCGATCGACGCGCCGTGGTCGTCGAGCAGGTACTGCGCGGCTTCCACGTCGGTGCCGGAGTTGCCCTCCACGAGGTTCGGCCACGGCGGGATGCCGCCGCCGGTGCTGCCGGTCTCGTTGTTGTAGCGGTACGGCTGGTACAGCGACGCCGCCGGACCGCTGGTGTTGGGCCAGTACGGGTAGGGGATGGTGCCGTGGTGCACGCCCTGGTCGCCGGAGTTCTCCCAGGCGTTGTAGGAGTCGTGCGCGCTGTCCGCCCAGCCGTCGAAGATCAGCACGTGGCCGGCGTTGCCGCCGGTGTTCGGCCCGAGCACGCCGAGGATGTCACCCGGCTGCAGGTCGGCCTTGCTGATCGAGTGGACCACCGAGGGCAGCGAGACGGTGGTCAGGCTGCTGGAGAGGTGGAAGGCCATGGAGACGTAGCCGGAGCAGTCGGTGCGGTAGGCGACGTCGTTGCCGGGGCCGTCTTTGTAGGTGGTGGTGCTGTACGGCGTGCCGTTCCACGACGCGGCGCGGGACAGGATCTCGGAGGCCGAGATGCTGCCGTTGATCGAGGAGTTCGGCGTGAGGGCGGCCGAGGAGACCGCGGCGGTGGTCGTCGCGGCGTGCTGCGGCGCGGCGTTCGCGGCGCCGGGCGCCACGGCGATCAGTGCCACCGCGCCGGCCGCGGCGAGGATCGCGGAGCGCTTCTTGAGCGACATGGGCACTTCCTTTCTGTGTGGGATCGGTGGTGGGTCATGGCTTGGCGACGCCCCGGTGATGAGGACGGGGCGCCACCTGTTCACAGAGCTCAGCAGTAGTGCGGCTGCAGGACCCAGTAGTTGAGCGCGTTCCAGGTGTTCGGGCCGATGATCCCGTCGGGGTTCGTGGCGCCCATGCAGTGGATCTGGAAGTTCTTGGTCGCGGCCTCGGTGTTGGAGCCGAAGTCGCCGTCCACGCTCACCCCGTTGTAGGAGCCGTTGCCGTAGTTGGTGGAGTGGCCCAACGCGTAGGCGAAGTTGAGCTCGCACTGCGCCTGCTTCACCGCGGTGCCCTGGCTGCCGACGTACAGCTGCGGCTGGTTCGGGGTGTACTGGCACGCGGTCGACATCGCGGCGTGGGCCGGCTCGCTGACCATCAGCGTGGTGCCTCCGACGGCGAGGATGCCGACGACGGTGGCGGCGACGCGGCGCCGGAGTGAAAGGTTCGTCATGGCCTGTTCCCTTCTCGAAGTGCGCTGCCTGTGAGGTCTGCGGTGACCGCCATCGCGATGCCGCAGTCGTCTTTGACGAAGACCATGGCCGACCGGCGTGGCACCTTCGTGCGATGGCTGTGGCAGCCGGTCAGCGCGACGGCCGTGGCAGCCGGTCAGGCCGCGCGCTCGAAGACCAGGTCGTCGCCGGACAGGATGGACTGGTGCACCCGCGCCAGCTCCGGCCCCGGCTCGACGCCGAGCTCGTCGATGAGCAGCCGGCGCGCCGATCGGTAGACGGCCAGTGCCTCGACGCGGCGGCCCGTGTGGGACAGGGACAGCATCAGCTGGGCGTGGAACCGTTCGTGCAACGGGTGAACCGCCACGAGGCTCTGGAGCTGTGGCACCACCGCGTGGTGGCGGCCCAGCCGGAGTTCCGCGTCGAGCCGGGACTCCAGCACCTGGAGCCGCAACTGCTCCAAGCGCGGCACCACGGTCCTGGAGAGCAGTTGGGACGGCACGTCCAGAAGCGGCTGCGCACGCCACAGACTCAAAGCCCGTTCCGCCGTGTCGGCCACCGCCATCCAGACCCCGGCGCGCCGTTGCTCGGCCGCGTCCCGGCACAGGGCCTCGAAGCGGTGCACGTCGAGTTCGTGGTCTGCGACCTCCAGCGCGTAGCCGGGAGCGCGGGCCTGGAGCCGCAACGGGTCCGATGTCTGGAGGCTGCGACGCGGCCGCATCACGTGGCTGCGCAAGGTCTGCGCGTAGCCCTTCGGCGGCACCCCGTCCCAGACCGTCTCGGCGAGTTCGTCCACCGAGATCGGGCGGTTGGGGTTCAGAAGCAGCGTGGCCAGCAGCACCCGCTGGCGTGGACCGGTGACCGGTTGCCAGCGGCCGGTGGCGTCGGTGACCTCTAGTGGACCAAGAAGCCTGAACTGCATAGCCAACTCCCCGTGCGAGTACGGGCACTGCGACCGTCGGGCCGCCGTGCCGACCTGTCATTCAGGACGGTGCGGTACTGGTGCCAGCGGAGTCCCGATGCCCGCGTGGCTTCGAGCATCGCCGGTCGCCGTCTGATCGGCGTAAGATCCACGCAAGATCGATATCGCGGGGGCCGGTTCGCGCGGGGGCGTTTGCCGGGCTTGTGCCGGGTTCGTACAGCACTTGCCCGTTGCGTCCCCTCAATCTGCTGTTGGACTGGAATACCGGCTCTCGGAATTGGAGAGTCATACTTTGTGTCGATGCCACTCATCAGTCCCTCGCGCTTCGACGGGCCTCTGGTGGAACGGGACGCGGAAGTCGCGCGTCTGGAGCAGGTAGTCAGCCTGCTGCGCTCGGGGCGCGGGGCCATCCTGGAGATCGTCGGCGATCCCGGCCTGGGGAAGACCAGCTTGCTGGCCGTCCTCGCCGGGATGGTCGCCGGATCCGGGGCCCGGCTGGCCCGGGGCCACGCGATCCGCGGTGATGCGGTCCGCGCCGATGCCGTTCCCGGCCAGATTCTCCGCAGTGCCTGGGAGGAACACCCGGACTTGGCCAGACTAGGCGGCACGGGTGCGTTGGACCCGCAGTCCGCCCGGGCCCTGGCGACCACTTGGGCCGACGGGGCCGGCGGCGCGGTGTTACTCGACGACGTGCAGTGGTGCGATCCCAGGTCGGTCGAGATCGCCGTGCGGCTGGTCCGCAACCCGGTGCCGGGACCGTTCCTGCTGGCCCTGTCGCACCGTCCCCGGCAGACGAACCCGGCGTTGCTGGACGCGTTGGACGACGGCGTCCGCATCGGCACCGTGACCCGGATCGTCGTGCCGCCGCTGACCCCGGACGCGATGTGCGAGCTGGTCGGCCGCTGGTCCGGTGCCCCGGCCGCGTACGGCGCGGCGGAGCAGGACGAGACACACGACCGCAGGCTGGGCGACGCGGCGGGCGGCAGCCCCCGCAATCTCAGGATCCTGCTGGCGGCCGGCTGGGACCCGGTGCTGTGGCCGTTCCGGGCCGGTGGCGACCCGGGCGGCCTGGTGCGCGAGGCGGCGGCGCTGACCTCCGAACTCGACCTCCTCTCGGCCGATGCCGGCGCGGTCCTGCGCGCTGCGGCCATCCTGGGCGACCCGTTCCGGCCCGAGGACGTCACCGAAGTCTGCGATCTGCCGGCCGACCGGGTCCTGGCCGCGCTCGGCGAGCTGTCGCAGGCCGATCTGGTGCGGCAGCGCGGGCACAGCGAGTTCGCGTTCCGAGATCCGGTACTGGGGCACGTCGTCCACGAACACGCCAGCCTGTCCGAGCAGTCGGTGGGGCATCGGCGCGCGCTGGATCTGCTCGCCGGCCGGCAGACCGCCGCGGCGGTGTTGGCGCGGCACGCGGAGCACCTGCTGGGCACCGACTCCGGCACCGCCGCGCCGATCCTGGCCCGGGCCGCCGCCGAGGTGGTGGCCCGGGACCCGGCCGCCGCGGCGCACTGGTCGGGGCTGGCTCTGGACTACATCCCCCATGGCGGCCACGCGCGCGCCGAGGTGGAGATCCTGCGGGCCCGGGCGCTGATCGCCGTGGGGCGGCTGGACGAAGCCAGGACCCTGGTTCACGAGGTGCTGGGCCACGTGTCGGAGCTGCCGTGGCAGATAGCGCTGCGGGCGTACGGGGCGGCGGCGGACGTCGAGCGTCTGCTGTGCCGGTACTCCGAGGCCGAGGCCATCGCCGCCACGGCGCTCAGCCTCCTGCCGGCCCGGGAGGAGGGCGGTTCGCTCCCGCTCGAGGCCGTGATGATGGTCTACGAGTACGCGCTGGTCCAGTCGCTGCGCGGGGACCACATCCAGGCCCGCGAGGTGATCCGCAACGCGGTGGACACCTCTGCCCGGCCGGTGCACCCGACGGAGATCGCGATCCGCTGTCTGGAGGTGTGTCAGGATGCTTACGTCGGGGACGTCGCCGTCGCCTTGCGGGGCATGCAGCAGTGCGCCGCCGCTGTCGACGCGCTGGCCGATCCCCAGGCAGGTCAGTCCCCTGAGATGTTCGTGACCCTGGGCACCGGCGAGCTCTACCTTGAGCGATTCGACGACGCCGCGCGGCATCTGCAGCGCGGGCTGAAGGTCGCCGGCGGCGGCGCTCAGCTGCACGTGGTCCTGCACGGACTGCTCGGTCTCGCCGCCGTCGAGCTGTTCACCGGCCGCCTGGAGACGGCCACGCAGTGGGCCGTCCAGGCCGAGAAGCTGGCCACCGCCATCGGTTCCCAGGAAGGCGCCGGCCTGGCCAAGGCGATCCGGGCATCGGCGACGATCTGGACCCGGGGCCAGCGCGACCTGCCGGAGATCCTGGCGCTGGCCGAGTCCGCGATCGCCGACGTCGAATCGGACCACAGCTGGTGGGCCCTGAGCGCACTCGGTCTGGCCTCGCAGGTGCAACTCCTCGGCGGCGACCCCGAGGGCGCCCTGCGCACGATGCTGGAACGGGCCGACGGACAGGACGTCGCGGCGGCCCAACCGGCCCTCGAACCCTCACTCAAGGGCGTGATGGCGCTGGCGGCCCTGCGCTGCGGCGACCTCCCGGCGGCCCGCCGCTGGACCGAGGAAGCCGAAGCCGCCGCCGCGCGCCTGTCCCTGACCGGCCAGACCGCCAGCGCCATCCGCGCCCGAGCCGCCCTCCACCTCGCCGACGGCCACCCCGACCTCGCCGTCGACCTCTTCGAGCGGGCCGCGGACCGCTTCGACCGCGCCGGAGCCCCGATCCAGCGGGCCTGGACCCAGGCCATGGGCGCCGCCGCCGCCGACGCGGCCCAAGGCCACGACGCCGCCCTGGTCTGGCTGGACGCCGCCTCAGCCGCCGCCGACGCCCTCGGCGCCCTCTGGGTCCGCGAGGACACAGCCCGAGCACGCGCCGAACTGCAAACCCTGCAAACCGGCCGCACCGACACCAAGCAGCCGCCCCGCTCCGACGCCGACGCCCTCCTCGGCATGCTGAGCGAGCGCGAGCGCGAGATCGCCGAACTCGCCGCCGCGGGCCTACGGTCACGGGAGATAGCGCAGCGCCTGTTCCTCAGCCCCCGAACGGTCGAGGCCCATTTGGGGCGGGTGTATCGCCGGCTCGGGGTGTCGTCGCGGGGGGAGTTGCCGCGGATCATCGGGAATGGGGGTGGCGAGGCTGCGGATTGAGTTTAACGGTGAGAGCTCGTCATGCGACATCTGCTAATGACCCGGAGGTAGCCCAATATGCTGCGAGGGCGCGTTAGTAGGTTTCTCATTCTGACGGGCACTCTCTGCGGCCTCGGATTCTCCGCGACAGCCTGCGCCGACAGCAATCCGGCGTCTGTGAGCGGCAGCTTTACAGTTCGCGTCCTCGCGGGCAGCGAGGCCAAAGACGAACAACTGAAACTCGCTGCCAGCAACGAGGCTAATTTTCCTGGCGGGTCATATGTGGTCGTTACCACTTCATGGAACGGGCACTGGTCAGGAAACTGCCAGGTCTTTGCGGCCATGTCGTACACCGGCGACGGGTGGAGACTCAGCGACTTCACACCCACTGGCCGAATCGGGGCAGGTGCCGACTCATCAGTAGCCCAGGCTTTTGCCAAATATCCGCAAGTCTTCGTAGACATTCCAGCGCCTCCAGCGGGTGGAAAGGGGCCGGACGAGGACACGTTCGACTTGTCCGGCAAGAGCGGCACCGCCACCATCATTTACGCTGTCGACCCCAGCGTCAGCACCGGCATTTCCACGGACATGAACGTCGCGGCCGAGGTCGATTGCGACGGCAAGGCGCGCGCCGCCGGAAGATTCGGCCCGCGATGACCGGCGCGGGGACCCGGGTCCGACGCGGGACTGCCGGCTGAAACCGCGGGGCCGCCGAGCGGTGCTATACGGAATGCGCCCCATTGACCGGGTGACGCAGGGTCCTGACATGACCGTAAAGGTGCGCTGCCAAGGCTTGTGCCGCTATCCCATTGCGGCCGCCGACAGCGTGCCTCGATCCTGGGTTGTCCCTGCCTCAGCCGTCCATTTCCGGGGCCTGAGGCGTCGAATGGAGGGAGATCCCGATGAAGAAGGGTTACCGCAAGTTCGCGGCGGCCGCGGCGCTTGCTTCGGCACTCGCGGTCGGCGCCATGACCGCGGCGCCGGCGTCGGCTACCGTGATCCACCCGCACTGCCACCAGGGGAGCGTCTGCCACCCGTGGTAGGCCGCGCCTGAGCCGCTGTCGGGCTGTCGTGCTGCCGGAATTCAAAACCCCAGTTCAGGAGACTGAACTGGGGTTCTACTGCGGGTGCGCCGTCAGGGACTTGAACCCCGAACCCGCGGATTAAGAGTCCGCTGCTCTGCCAATTGAGCTAACGGCGCTTGGTCTTGCCGGTGTCGCGTTGACGGGTGAAACATTAGCAGACCACCGGCCGCGTCCCGAAATCGTTAACCGGGCGTCTCGGTTCGGCCACGTCGTGGCCACCGGGGGTGGGTGGCGGTGGTGGGCGG
>NZ_JAAFYZ010000129.1 GCF_018274385.1 Catenulispora pinistramenti
GTCCTGGCCTTGCGCGCCGGGCGGCTGGGGGCTGTCCGGGGGCTCGGCGGTGTTGGTGTGCGAGTCGCCGGGGGCCGTGGAGGTGTCGCCGCCACTGGGGCTCTGGCCGGGGAACGGTGCCCCGCCGGTGGTCGGCCGCGATCTGGGATCGGCGGCCGGGGTGGATCCGGCGGCGGCCGGTTTGTTGCCGCCGTTGGAGGAACAGGCGCCCAGCAACGTGATCCCGCCGAAGCCCAGGAGCATTCGGCGCGATACACCACGGCCGCGGCGAAGGTCGGCGGCGCGGGGAAACTCGTCAAGATCAGAACCCGAAACGTTCACGTCATGGGGACGCCTCAGATCCGGCCGGGGTTGAGTTCTCTGAAGAGTTTCTGAAGAAAATATTCGCGCATTGACGCCGACCTGCGTGTTTAAGCCCGCGCGTACGCACCGTCGATGAGGTCGGTGAGGTGCCGGGTGAGGTCTTCGCGGCCGAACGGCTGCTCGTCCAGCCACCAGTCGCCGGCGGCCTGCACCATGCCGACGATGCCGTGCGCCCAGGCCTGCGCGCGCGGCCACTGGTCCTCGGGCAGATCCAGCTCCGCGGCGATCCCCACGGCCAGCGCGTTGCCCAGGCGGCGCTGGAACATCGCCACCCGGTCGCGCACCTCCGGCTCCTCGGCCTGGCCCCGGTGCACCAGGAACCGGTACAGCGCCGGGTTGCCCTCGACCAGCCGCAGCCAGGCGTCGATCGCGGCCCGGGTACGTTCCTGCCGGGTCGCCGGCCGGGTCAGTGCCTCCTGGAGCCGGGCCAGCAGCGTCTCGATGTGCCGGTCGGCCAGCGCCACGTACAGCCCGGCCTTGTCGCCGAAGTGCCGGTACAGGATCGGCTTGGTGATGCCGGCCTCGGTGGCGATCGCGTTCATCGACGCCGAGGGGCCGTCGCGCAGCACCACCCGCTCGGCGGCGTCCAGCAACTCCTGCCGGGTCCGCGGGCCGCGGCGGGTCGCCTGCGGACGGCCCGGCGGCGGGGAATCCGGTGCGGGTGCCGCTGCCTTCGTCGCCATCTGGTCCCTTCCTCCGAACACGGTGGGGCGCTGGCAGGCAACCGGCCGTCCGGCTGTCCGCCCGCCATCTTGACAGAAGTTACCGCCGGTAACACACTAGCGGCGACCGAGGTTACCCGTCGGTAAGCGTGGGTGCGAGCCCTGCGCCCTCCGCAACAGACCCGAAGGACAGTGAACGAGACGATGACCGGGTTCTCCCTGGAACTGACCGAGGACCAGATCGAGCTGCGGGACTGGATCCACGGATTCGCCGCCGACGTCATCCGGCCCGCCGCCGCCGAATGGGACGAGCGGGAGGAGACGCCCTGGCCGATCCTGCAGGAGGCCGCCAAGGCCGGCCTGTACTCCCTCGACTTCTACGCCAACCAGTGGTTCGACGAATCCGGCCTCGGCATCCCGATCGCCATGGAGGAGATGTTCTGGGGCGACGCCGGCATCGGCCTGGCCCTGTCCGGCACCGGCCTGGCGGCGGTGTCGGTGGTCTCCAACGGCACCCCGGACCAGGTCGGCGAATGGGTCCCGCAGATGTTCGGCACCCCCGACGACGTCAAACTCGGCGCGTTCTGCTCCTCCGAGCCCGACGCCGGCTCCGACGTCGGCGCCATGCGCACCCGCGCCGTCTACGACCAGGCCAAGGACGAGTGGGTCCTGAACGGCACCAAGACCTGGGCCACCAACGGCGGCATCGCCAACGTCCACGTCATCGTCGCCACCGTCGACCCGGCCCTGGGCACCCGCGGCCACGCCTCCTTCATCGTCCCCCCGAACACCCCCGGCCTGGCCCAGGGCCAGAAGTTCAAGAAGCACGGCATCCGCGCCTCCCACACCGCCGAAGTCGTCCTGGACGACTGCCGCATCCCCGGCTCCTGCCTGCTCGGCGGCAAGGAGAAGCTGGACGCCCGGCTGGCGCGCGCCCGCGAAGGCAAGTCCAGCCGCGGCAACGCCTCCATGGCCACCTTCGAAGCCTCCCGCCCCGCGGTCGGCGCCATGGCCGTCGGCATCGCCCGCGCCGCCTACGAGTACGCCCTGGACTACGCCAAGACCCGCGTGCAGTTCGGCAAGCCGATCGTGGAGAACCAGGGCGTCGCGTTCACCCTGGCCGACATGAAGACCGGCGTGGACGCCTCCCGCCTGCTGGTGTGGCGCGCGGCCTGGATGGCCCGCAACAGCAAGCCCTTCGAGTCCGCCGAAGGCTCCATGTCCAAGCTGTTCGCCTCCGAGACCTGCAAGCGCGTCACCGCCGACGCCATCCAGATCCTCGGCGGCAACGGCTTCACCCGCGAATACCCGGTGGAGCGGATGCACCGCGACTCCGCGATCTACACCATCTTCGAAGGCACCTCGGAGATCCAGCGGCTGGTCATCGCCCGGACGATATCCGGCGCCGCCATCCGCTGACCGCTCAGGCACGACCGCTCAGGCACGACGGCTCACACTCGACCGCCCGCGCCAAACGGCACGTGCTCAACCGCTCGCACCTGACGGCACGTGCTCGACGCCACGCGTCGGCCGCTCGCCTTCCCCGCTGGTGCACTACTGCGCCAGCGGGGAACGCCGCAACGCCTCCGCCGCGGCGGAGGCCGAAGAATCCAGGTACACCGACGTCGTCCCCACATCACTGTGCCCCAGGATGTCCGCGACCGTCCCCACATCCGCCCCGGCCTGCCGCAACAACACCGTCGCCGCCGTGTGCCGCAACCCGTGCGGCGTCACCGCCCGCCGCAGCTCCACCGGCATCTGCTTCACCCGCCGCTCCACCATCCGCTGCACATCACGGGCCGTCATCCGCCGCCCGCGGATCGTCACCACCAGGGCGCGCGCCGCATCGGCCCGGTCGGCCTGCGCGTCAGAGGCCGGGGGAGCGGGCCGCTCATGCTGCTGATACTCCCCGAGCAACCCCACCAGCGCCGCCGACATCGGCACATCCCGGCTGCGCCCACCCTTGCCGCTGCGGATCCGCAGCACCGGCATCCCGGTCAGCTCGTGCTGCCGCACATCGTCCAGGTTCGCCGCACACAACTCCGCCACCCGCGGCCCGGTCTCCGTCAACAGCCGCAGGATCACCTCGTCCCGGAACGTCAACCGCTGATCGGCCCGCAACTCCTTCGTCGCGGCCGATGCCTGCGGCGTCTCCTGCAACGCCTGCGCCTGCTCCACCGTCAGGCCCAGGCGCGCGCCGACGGCCCGGGTGGGGACGCGGACCCGGGACACGTGCGGCATCGGGTCGGCGCGGATGTAGCCCTGTTCGGCGGCCCAGGCGAACAGGCCCCGCACCGCGGCGGTCCAGCGGGCCCGGGCCTGCAGGCCGCGGCCGACGGCGACCTCGCCGCCGGGGCCGGATTTGCGGGTGCGGGTGTAGCGGCGGTCCGGGGCGTTGGCGATACGGACGAGCGCGTATTCGATGTCTTCGGCCTCGACGTCGTCCAGCGGTTTGTCCAGGCCCAGCAGCGTCGCGGCCTCGGTGAGGTCCCGGGCGTAGGCGTCGCGGGTGGCCGGGGACAGCGCCCCGGTGGCCACGCGCAGGTGCAGGGTGTCGCGGTAGCGGTGTACGGCTTCTGCGACGCTGATCGGGGTGAACGGTTTGGGGGCGGCCACTGACCTATGGAAGCAGACGCCGGGGACAGTGGGGCCGACGGCGGTGCGGAAGTCACCGGGGCGCGGGGAAATCGGCGCACCCGCGGCGTCGACGGCCCCGCACCACCGTCGACTCCGCGGTGGCCCCGCGGTGACTCCGCAGCGTCGCCGGCCCCGCCGCGACTTCGGCCGTAGCCCGCCGAGGTGACCGCCCGGCCGCCCCCGCCACGCCCTGCCGCCGGTGTGGGACGATGTGTCATCGCACCGCTGACCTGCGGCGCGGACAGCGCGGATACACACCCGGAACGCCGCCGCCGGGGGAGGAGAGCGTCATGGGCTTGTTCGGTAAGAAGTCGGGCGAGGAGCAGCAAGCCGACAAGCGGACCAGCTACGCCGACCACCCGGTGTTCACGCTCACCACCGGCATGTCCACCGACCAGGTCGCCGAGCGGATCGGGCCGGCCACCGAGACGAAGACCGCCGCCGAGGTGGCGGCCGAGTTCGCCGGGCCCGGCGCGGTCATCGATCCGGCGAAGCTGGACCCGGAGGAGTACTGGTCCTACGACGACACCCCGGAGGGGTTCAACGTGGCGGTCCTGTTCCGCGAGGGGCTCCTCACGGAGGTGCGGGTGCGCAAGAACGGGACCAACGACATCGTGGCCCGGATCGACGATCAGGGTCTTGCCGCGGCGAAGAGCTACCGGGGCGCGCTGCACGCGAATCGGCTGTAGCCGGTGTAGCCGGACGCATCGCTTGGAGGACGAGAACGGCTGGGCCCGCATGTCGCGGGCCCAGCCGTTTTGCATTGCTTGCCGTGCGCCGCTCTACCGCTCTACTGCTCCGTTGCTCCGTCGCTGCTCGCGGGTGGGATCGCCTACTACTCGGTGATACCGTATAGTGGTACTCAGTACTACCGAGTACCGGGCTGACGAGGAGCGCGATGGACGACCTGACGGAGATGTTGAAGGGCACGCTCGAAGGCTGCGTGCTGGAGATCATCAGCGGCGAGGAGACCTACGGCTACGCCATCACCCGCCGGCTGCACGAACTCGGCTTCACCGACGTCATCGAGGGCACGGTCTACACCATCTTGCTGCGCCTGGAGCGCAACGGACTGGTCCAGGTGACGAAGCGCCCCTCCGGGGTCGGCCCGCCGCGCAAGTTCTACGCCCTCAACGACGCCGGACGCGGCGAACTCGCCGCGTTCTGGACGAAATGGCAGTACGTCTCATCACGCATCGACCAGCTACGCATCGACAAGCTCAAGGAGGGCGGGAGATGAACTTCTGGGACACCGTCACCGGCAACGACCTCACCAGGCAATGGAAGGCCTTCGAAACCCGAGCCGACGCCCTGCCGCCGGACTACCGGGACACCTGGACGCAGATGAAGGGCTGCCTGTTCCCCTACGCGGACTTCACCGGCCGCAACCTGATGCCGATCCTCGACGCCGCCCTGGGACTGCTCGAGGAATCAGCAGCCGAGGGGCTGAGCATCCACGACGTCCTCGGCGAGGACATCCCCGGCTTCTGCACGGCGCTCGCCGGCGGCGAGGACGCCCCCACCTACCGCGACCGGTGGCGCGAGCAACTGAACCGGAACGTCGCCCGCGAACTGAGCCGGCTGGGAGGCTGACGTGAGCATCCAGGACATCATCGAGGGCAAGAAGCAGTGGCGCGCGCACCTGGCCCGGGTCAAGGCGCTGCCGCCGGACTACCAGATCGTCTACAAGGAGATGCAGAAGTACCTGTTCAAGGTCGGTCCAGTCGGCCTGACCGAGGGGGAACTGCTGCCGGGGATCGTCGACTTCTTCGAGGAGGGCGTCGCCGAGGGCAAGGGGGTGCTGGAGCTGATCGGCAGTGACGTCGCGGCGTTCGCCGACGGCTTGATCAAGGACTCGCGGACGTATGCGGAGGAGTATCAGGAGTCGATCAGTGGCGATAGCTGATTCGGGGCGGCCGGAGCGGCCGGGGTGGGCCGGCATGGTGCCGGTGGAGGACACGGCGCTTGCGGTCACCGACACCGGCGGCTCCGGGATCCCGGTGGTGTATCGGCCAGTTCGCCACGCAGCGGTAATGGCGTCGGGTCCTGGCCGACTTAAGCACGACCGCGTGAACGGCGACTCGCGCCGTTCACGCGCTGATCCGGAGGATTCAGGCTCTGCCGGCGGGCGCCGCGTTCCTGACAGCGTTCAGAGCGGCGGCATGCGAGACAACAGGCTTGTACCCGAGTTCGGCTGCGGCCTTGTCGGTCCGCAGGGTGCATGTCTGCCCGAGGAACCATCGAGCGGGTACGGGGATGGTACGGGCGGCGGTCTCGGCGTCCAGTTCCGTGGTCGGCTTGTCGACGCCGTGGATCTCGAACATGGTCTCCCAGAAGTCGCGGAAGGTGACGCGGTGCTGGTCGGTGATGAAGTAGGCCTGGCCTGGCCGGCCGCGCTGCCATCCGAGCATGAGGCCCTCGACGCAGTTGTCGACGAACGTGATGTCAGTGGTGTGCCGACCGCCCTCGATCCAGGCGAACTGTCCCGCCTTCGCCAAGTCGACCAGCATGTCGATGAGGATGCTGTCGGGACCCCAGACCATCCTCGGGCGGATCGACACCGTGGCGAAGTCCGGCGCGTTCGCGTCGAGCACGATCTTCTCGGCAACGGCCTTGACCGCGCAGTAGACGCCTTCTGAGTCCGGCCGCAGCGGCGCGGTCTCGTCGACGTCCACCAGCGGATCGCCGGCGAGCAGGACCGCTTCGGTTCCGCAGTGGACGAACCGGGGGACCTCGGCATAGCGGGCGGCGTCGATCGCTGCCTGGGTGCCGCGAACCGTCACAAGCTCCTGACGCGCACGGTCGGCGGCGATATCGGTTTCGGCAGCGAGATGGAACACCACTTCGCTGCCCCGCACCGCATCCCGCCACGTGGACGGGTCGGTCAGCTCGCCCCGTACGGGTTCGGCGCCCAGCGCTGACACCTTGGCCGCCGACTCTGCGCTCCGCACCAGGGCTCGGACTGTATGCCCCTCTCCGAGAAGCCGACGAACCAGCACTTGGCCGATGAACCCCGAGCCGCCCGTGACGAATGCCTGTGCCATGAAACTCTCCTTTGTCGAGACCGGCCTCCTCGCTTGCCTCCGGCGAGAAGGTCTCACTCCCGTGGAGCCGCCTGGGATCCCGGACCATTCCCTCGAAAATATTCATACTTCGAGGGCCTGCGATAAAATTCATGCATGACGTCACTTCGGGCGCTGGAGTGCCTTGTCGCGGTCGCGGACTCCGGGTCGGTCACCCAGGCCGCAAGGCTGCTGCACTCCTCGCAGCCTGCCGTCTCTCACCAACTCGCCGCGCTGGAGCGCGAGACGGGAACGGCTCTGCTTCGCCGCGAACCCAGGGGAGTCAAGCTCACTCCCGCCGGACGTGCCGCACTCGCCGATGCCCGACGCGCGATCGAGGCCGCCGCCTCCGCGGTCCGGGCGGCCCGCGCCGTTGGCGAGGCGACTCAGGGATCGCTGAGGCTGGCCTGCGCGCAGAGCCTGGTGTCCGTGCTCGCCCCAGTCGTTCGCGTGTGGCACCACCGTCACCCCGAAGTGACGATCACACTGCGTGAATCCACGTCGGCAGAAGAGCTTCACGGCTTCATCGATGCCGACGAAGTCGACGTCGTGCTGATGCCCGCGCCCGTGCCCGACCGCTTCACGGCCACCCCGGTCGCCGACGAGGAGATCGTTCTGGCCGCGCCGACGGACCACGTCATCGCCCGGCAGCCTGTCGTACGGCTAGGGGACCTCGACGGCGCGCGACTCGTTCACTTCGCCCCGGAAAACGGCCTCAGCACATGGCTTGACCGTTCCCTCACGAAGGCCGGAGTCCGTCCGGAGCCCGTGATGAGGACAGCGGTGACTGTCGCCGCCCCGCACCTCGCGGCATCCGGCCTGGGCGTCGCGGTATGCCCGGTGAGCGCGATCAGTGCCGGCTTCCCAGGCGCGGTCCGCTCGTTCTCGCCACGCTGGGTCAGGCAGCTGGTGGCCGTCACCCCCGCCACGCCCGACCCACTCGCCGCGCGGTTCATCGCCGATATGCGCAGCCACGGCGTGCGTGTGCCTCGCGACGTGCGAACTCAGCTCGCAGGGGGAGACCCGGCGCCCGCCAAGGCACCGCATTCCTCCTGAGGTGAAAATGAGATGTTCGATCTTCCGCCTGTCTCAGGTATCTGTGCCCTCATCTGCGGTGCGGTGGGCTCGTCTCAGGCAAGATGCCCCGATCGACCGTCTACCCAGATCTCGCGCAGGTCGTGGATGGGTGGCGATGCCCGCACTCGCACGATGCTGAGTCCGTAGCCGGCCCTACTCAGCGTCCTGTGCCTCGATCAGGTCGAGGTCGCGGACGCAGAAGCCGTGGTGCTCGAAGGTCTCGTTGAGCACCGTGCCGAGGCACTGCCGCACCGAGCGACCCCGGGCGTACGGCGGCCAGACATCGTCGTCGGGCACCGGCGCCCGCGCTGCGAGCGCCGGTGCGGTGGCCTCGTCGAGCCAGGCCTCGAGCTCGGCGGCCTGTGCGTCACGCACGCGCACGATCTCGTCGAGGGCCGGATCGAGCGAGAGGTCAAGCCCGTGCGCTCCACGGTAGGGCTCGACGGTCGTCCCGATGCCCATCGGCGTGAACAGCTCCGTCGAGCCCAGGCAGCAGCGGCGGAACCACGAGTCGTGGACGAAGACCAGGTGGCGCATCGTCTGCACCGCCGACCACTCGTCGTTCATGCTGCGGCGCTCGATGCCGGGCGTACGCCGGATTCGCTCGATCGTGGCGGTCCAGCCGGCATGGAGCCGACGCGCTGCCCCGCGCAGGTCGGCAGGGTCCTCGGAGCGGATCAGCACCCGCACGGGATGACGCCGGTCGAGCTCTGCCTCGACGTACCCGGTGACCTCGACACCGTTCACGACGAGGTTGGTGATGAGCCCGTCGATCACGGCATCCTGCATGACCACGCCGATCAGCCGTGCCCCGGTCAGATCGCACTCGCGGAACTCCGCACCGTGCAGATCCTCGTCGATATACCGCGTCATGCTCCGCATACTAGGTCCGAGCACCGACAAGTCAGCCTCCCGGCTTGATTTGGCCTCTTCCAGCGGGTCCGGCTCGGGGTGTTCCCGGACCGCTGGTATGGACCCGGATGAGAACTGACAGCGAAAAGCAGCCCAGCCAGCAGCCAGGCCCCAGTCAGCTTTACATAATGTACATTATCGGGCATCCGTGAGAGGGCGGGGTCGGGGCTGTCGGTGGTGCTGTTTGCTGGGGTTCGCTGTGCGGGATTCTGTGCGACGGGCGGCGCGTCCAGATGCCTGCCATCCAGGAGAAACCGTCCTACAGAGCGCCTCAGGCTAGATCGTTTCGGCTAGATCGTTCGTACGAGCCGCGGAGGCTGATCGATCACGTGCGGCGGCGCGCGCCGAGCATTCGTCGGCATGCGCGGTTGGCAGAGACCGCCGCCTGGCGCGTGTGCTTGCGTGCCTCGCGTGCGTGCTTGCGGAGAGAGTCAGTCATCTCGCTTGCTTCCACTCGCCGCAGCCGCTCTTGAGCCGACCCAAAGCCCTGTCGTGTAATGCTGATTACGCGTCCTGATGTGCCGAGTTCGGCACTACCGCTGGCAAATCAGGGAAATCAGGGAAACGTCGCCGCCGACCGGAACATCTCCAGCATTTACCACACCGAACGTATGGGCGACTCTCCCCCGGGTCGTCCTCGGTGGCTCCTCCGCTCCACATCCACAGTACGCGTTGTCGAGCGCGGCTACTCCCCCGCTGCTACGGCTAGGCGGTTGGCCATGCGGCGGCGCAGCGGCCACCGCCGGGGGCGACTCCGGCGGTTCGGCCGGGGCCGTATTGCTATCGCGCCATCCGTCATCCGCGAGCCATCCGTGATCGATCATCCGGCGGCTCCGACTGCTCCCACAGCCTCGGCTGCGGCCGGCGGTGCCGGGGTGTGGAGCGGGTCCGGCTCGGGGTGTTCCCGGACCGCTGGTATCGCCAGCACCGCGAGGTTGGCGCCGCCCACGAGGACGGCGGAGACGGCCAGCGGCAGGGTCATGCCGAGGGCGGCTGCGGCCGGGGCGGCGAGGGCCAGGCCGAGTGGTCGGGCGGCGAAGGAGATCAGGGTGTCGAAGGAGCCGACGCGTCCGAGGGCTTCGGCGGGTATGCGTTGCTGGATCGTGGTTTCCCACAGTGGGTCCAGGATGCCCAGTCCGAACATGCCGGCCGTGTAGGAGGCCAGGAGCACCGGCAGTGGTGCGCCGGCGGCGAGCGCCGCGAGTGGCAGGGCGTAGGCGGATGCTCCGAGTGCGACGGCTATGAGGGGCCTGCGCAGGCGGAGTCGTCCGGCGGTCCAGACTCCGGCGAGTAGGCCGACGGTGCCGGATTGCAGGGTGATGACCCAGGCTGTGCCGCCGCCGTGGTGGCGCATCATGATGACCGGTCCGAGGGTGAGCAGTACGCCTGCGGTCATGTTCCAGATGCCGTGGCCGATGACGTTCGCGATGAACCACGGGTGGCGTCGGGTCTCGGCCCAGCCGGCGCGCAGGTCCTGGCGGAACGGCGCGCGCCGAGCGTCGCCGCCGCCGGTGCCGGTGCCGGCTCCGTTGCCTGTACCCACGACAGGCCTGGGTGACGTGAGCCCGCCGAGCGTCAGCGCCGATCCGACGAACAGCGCCGCGGTGAGCAGCGAGGACCATCCGGCCCCGATGCCGAGCATCAGTGTTCCGGCGATGCCGGGTCCGGCGAACTGTGCCAGTCCCTGCCACACCGACAGCCGCGCGTTAAGTTGTTGCCGTTGCGGCCCGGACACCGTGGCCGACACCAGGGTCCGTACCGCGGGTGTGCCGAAGGCGACGGCGCCTCCGGTGACGGCGGCCAGTGCGGCGAGGGCCGGCACGTTCACGCCGGTGGTGAGCAGGGTGGCGCCGATGCCGCCTTGGGCTGCGGCGCGCGTCAGGTCGGCGGCGAGGATGACGCGGCGGGCCGGGAAGCGGTCGGCGAACACGCCGGCGACCGGTAGCAGGAGCAGCATGGGGACGAATTCGGCGGCCAGGATCGCGCCGAGGGCGCCGGAGGCGGTGCCGGTGTGGACGACGGCCAGGGTGAGGGTGGTGGGGATCAGGGCGGTGGCCAGTGCGGCGGCGGTGCGGCCGAGCACGAGTCTGTGCACGCCGACGACGGTGGTGGCGTCGGTGACGTCACCGGGGGCGGTCCCGTGGGAAGTGGTACTGCCCGAGGCGGCACCGGCGGGGGCACCGTCGCTGGGGGAAGGCGAGGAGCTTGTCACCCCGGCAGGTTATTTCGCCAGCGAATCATTCGTCAACGAAATACATGGTGCTGAACCTTCCGCTGGCGAAGTACCTCGGCGTCGGCCCATACTGGCTGCCATGGCCCCCCTGGAGGACTCCGTCGACCGTCACCTGGCCCGCTGGCGCGGCAAGGCCCCCTACGACGAGACGGTCGAGGCGGTCGTCACCCGGCTGCAGATGCTCGCCAAGCACGTGGCCAACAGCAAGCGCCGCATGCACGCCGAGGTGGGCCTGGCCGACTTCGAGTTCCAGACTCTGCACCGGCTCGCGGTACGCGACGGCCACCGCGCCACCCCGTCGGAGCTGGCCGCGGACTTGCTGCTCTCCCCCGCCGGCATGACCGGCCGGCTGGACGCGCTGGAGCAGGCCGGGCTGGTGCGGCGGATCCGCGGCACGGCTGATCGGCGCCGGGTGGATGTGGAGCTGACCGAGCACGGGCACGCCAAGTGGCTGGCCGCGATGCGGTTCCAGGACGTCGCCGAGCGCCAGATCGTGGGCGCGCTGGACGAGCGTGAGCGGGACCGGGTCAATGCCCTGCTGAAGAAGATGTTGCTGCGCGCGGAGGAGCTGGCCGCCGCGGATTCAGGGCCCGCGGGCACCGCACGCCCCGCGGATACGAGCCCTGGCAGCACAGGTCCGACGGCATAGGCCCGGCCGCAGATACGGCCGCAGACACGGGCCCCGGCGGTCGCGCCCGGGGGGCGTCACCGCCGGGACCGGGTTCGGCACTACCGGATGCGGAACTACTGGGTGCGGAACTACTGGGTGCGGAACTACCGGTCTCAGCAGTAGAAACCGGTGTTGATCTGCTCGTTGAGCGCGTTCCAGGTGTTCGGGCCGATGAGGCCGTCCGGGTTGCTGACGCCCATGCAGTGGATCTGGAAGTTCTTGGTCGCGGCCTCGGTGTTCTGCCCGAAATCGCCGTCCATGGCCAGGCCGCCATACGAGCCCTGGCCGTAGTTGGTGGAGTGCCCGTATGCGTAGGCGTAGTCGAGCTCGCACTGGGCCTGCTGCACCGCGACACCCTGGCTGCCGACGGACAGCTCCGGCTGGGCGTTCGTGTGCGAACAGAAGCCGATGTCCTCGGCGTGGGCCGGCATGCTGGACGCCAGCGTGGTGCCGCCGACGGCCAGGACGCCGACGACGAGCGCCGCGAGGCGGCGGCGCAGTGGCTGGGCGGACGTGCGATCTGCCATGGTGGTGTTTCCCTTCCCCGGGAGGACGCTGTCGGTCCCGACCCTGCCGGGCGGCCGTGGCATCGGGGTGCGATGGTCGTGGCACTCGCGTGGCATCGGGCATCGGGCATCGGGTGCTGGGCATTGGGTACCGGGCATCGGTTGATGGCTGGCCGACAGGCCGACAGGCCGACTGACGGCCGGCCGACAGCTGGCTGAATCGTGCCGAAATCCCAAGTCGCCCGTGGCGTGAACGCCACCGCCGCGGGACTTTCGCCCAAACCCATCCGTTCGGGAATTCCCGCGCCAGCGGCGCGCGTCATCCGCCATGGCGTCGCGTTCTGGCGCGCCGCCTTTGGTTCGCCTTACCTGACAAGGGAGCCCTTTCGGCTGGCGCCGGCAAGGAAGGCAAGGAGGACCCGGCACATGACGATCACCCCGGACCGCACCGCCGAGGAAGCGGCCGACGACGTTCCGACCACCGCGGACACGCCGCTGTCGCTGAGTACCGCCGCGGCCCGTAATCTGGCCACCACGACCAAGTCCGCGCCGCAGATGCGCGGCATCACCTCCCGCTGGCTGCTGCGGCGGCTGCCGTGGGAGGAGGTCTCCGGCGGCACGTACCGGGTGAACCGGCGGCTGAACCTGTCGGTGGGCCGCGGGCGGGTGGCGTTCGTGCAGAGCGGCGCCGACGACATCCGGATCGTGCCGGAGACGCTGCGGGAGATCCCGGTGATCCGCGGCTTCGCCGACGACGCGCTGCTGACGCAGCTGGCGGGGCTGTTCACGCCGCGGGACATCCGGGGCGGCGACGTCATCGCTGAGGCCGGGCACCCGGTGGACGAGGTGTTCATCCTGGCGCACGGCCGGGTGGAGCGCACCACGATCGGCGCCTACGGGGAGCCGACGCTGCTGGGGGTGCTGACCGACGGCGCGCACATGGGCGATGAGGTGCTGCTGCAGCCCGATCCGCTGTGGGGCGCGACGTTGAAGGCCGCGACCTCCGGCACGCTGATGGTGTTGCAGATGGCTGACTTCCAGCGCACCCGCGACGCCAACCCGCATCTGCGCGAACACATCGACGCCTACGTGGCCCGCACCGGCAAGAAGGTGAACTCCAAGGGCGAGGCGGTCGTCGAGATCAGCGCCGGCCACGAAGGCGAGTTCGAACTCGCCGGCACGTACGTGGACTACGAACTCGCGCCGCGCGAATACCAGCTGTCGCTGACCCAGACGATCCTGCGGGTCCACTCCCGGGTCGCCGACCTCTTCAACGACCCGATGGATCAGGTCAAGGAGCAGCTGCGGCTGACCATCGAGGAGATCCGGGAGCGGCAGGAGTGGGAGCTGCTGAACAACCGGGACTTCGGGCTGCTGCACAACACCGAGTACGACCAGCGGATCAGCACCTGGTCCGGGCCGCCGACCCCGGACGACATGGACGATCTGCTGGCGATGCGCCGCAGCACCCACATGTTCCTGGCGCACCCCAAGGCGATCTCCGCGTTCGGCCGCGAGTGCACCAAACGCGGGCTGTATCCGGACCCGGTGATGGTCGACGGGCACGCCGTCCCGGCCTGGCGCGGCGTCCCGATCTTCCCCTGCGGCAAGATCGGCGTCGAGGACGGCCACACCTCCTCGATCGTGGCGATGCGGCTCGGCGAGGCCCAGCAGGGCGTGGTCGGGCTGCGGCAGACCGGCATCCCGGACGAGTACGAGCCGTCGCTGAACGTGCGGTTCATGGGGATCACCGACAAGGCGATCATCCGGTACCTGGTCACCGCCTACTACTCGGTGGCGGTGCTGGTACCGGACGCCATCGGGATCCTGGAGAACGTCGACGTGGCGACACCACGGGGCTGAGCGGCACCGAGCGGCACTGAACGGCACTGAGCGGCACCGAACAGGGGCGAGGGGAAACATCTATGGCGATGATCGGGCTGGTGCCGGGCAGCACCGGGCTTGGCAGCAGTAGGCTCGGCGGCTCACAGCTGGGCATGGCCGCGGCGGGACTGGCGCGCGCCGGCCGCCCGGCCAGGGTCACCGAGGCGCTGTACTGTCCGCCGGCAGTGCGTGATGATCCAGCACTGGCGGCGGCGGTACAGGAGCGCCTGGACGACTGGGGGTCCGGGGTCGGTCTGGCCCCGGGCCCGGCCGCCGGGCTCGGGCGGCTGGTGGTGCTGGCGCATCCGGACACCGACGACGTCGGACGGTTGACGGTCGCGGCCCGGCTGTTGGCGGTCGGGCGGCTCCTGGCCGGCGGGGCGCTGGGCGCCGACGTCGGGGACTTGGTGCAGCGCGCGCCGGAGCCCGGCACCGCGGCGACAAGCACAGATACCGGCGCCGGGTCCGGGGTAGCGGCGTCGGCGTCGACGGCGACAGCGGCCGCGGCTGCCATAGCCACCGCGGCCGCGGCCAGCCCCGAGACCGCCGAGACCGTCCAGGCAGCCCAGGCAGCCCAGACAGCCGGTCACGGAGCCTCGGCGTCCGCGCTCGCGCAGGCCCTGGACCAGGCCATCGCCGAGGTCTACGACGGCTGCGCCCTACCCGACGCCGCACTCCCGGCGAAAGCCGACCCGGCGCGCGCCGGGATCGCGAACCCGGCGCTGCTGTCGGCGATGGCGGGTCTGAGCGCGCTGCCTGCCTCGCCGTACCAGGTGGAGCGGGTACGCCGCGAATGCCAGGCGTTGTCGTCGGCGGCGCCGGGCCGCGGCGGGGCCCGCCCGCCCTGGGAGTACCTGTCCCTGGGGCACATCAACGCCTACAGCCCGGCCCTGGCGGCGCTGGACGCGGTCGACGGGTACGAACTGTCGCCGTCGGCGTCGGCCGATCCGGAGCTGCGGCGCGCGCAGCGGCTGGCGGCGTTCGCCGCGGCGCTGCTGCACGACATCGCCGACCCGGCGCCGTCCGGCCTGACCGCGGCCATCGCCGACACCGACGGTCTGGGCCCGGGCGCCGCGGGCCGCCGCGCCGCCGAGATCCACGACGAGGCGATGCGGGCGTTCCAGCACCACGCCACCCACCTGGCCGCCTCCGCCGATCCGGCGACCCGCCGGTATCTGGGCGGGCTGTGGACGTGGCTGGGCGGGCACCGTACCTGGCACGCCGTGTCCTGACCCAACTCTGATCCTTCCCGAAGACGCAGCCTGACCTCGCAGTACCTTTACGAAGGGTGGTTTCGCCATGGGTTCGCAGTCCGCTGTGACCAGCCGCTATCAGGAGTCTGTCGCCGACTATTGGGACCGGGAGAAGAACCCGGTGAACATCCGCTTAGGCGAGGTGGACGGGATCTATCATCACCACTACGGGATCGGGGACGTCGACTGGTCGGTGTTGGAGGCGCCGGCCGACGACCGCGAGGCGCGGATGATCGCCGAGATGCACCGGTTGGAGACGGCGCAGGCGGATTTCCTGCTGGACCAGCTGGGTCCGGTCGCCGCCGAGCAGCGGCTGCTGGACGCCGGTTCCGGCCGGGGCGGCACGTCGTTGATGGCCTCGTTGCGGTTCGGGTGCCGGGTGGACGGGTTGTCGATCTCCGGTAAGCAGGTGGACTTCGCCAACGGCCGGGCCGAGCAGATGGGCCTGGGCGGGAAGGTGAACTACCACCTGCGGAACATGCTGGACAACGGGTTCGCCGACGGCACGTTCCAGGCGATCTGGAACAACGAGTCCACGATGTATGTGGACTTGAAGACGTTGTTCGCCGAGCACGCCCGCTCCTTGGCGCCGGGCGGCCGGTACGTCACCATCACCGGCTGCTACAACGACGCCTACGGGGCGCTGCCGTCGCGGTCGGTGAGCCAGATCAACGCGCACTACATCTGCGACATCCATCCGCGCTCGGCGTACTTCGCGGCGATGGTGGCGAACGGGCTGGTGCCGATCTCGGTGGTGGATCTGACGGCGGCGACGATCCCCTACTGGGAGCTGCGGGCGAAGTCGAACGTGACCACCGGGATCGAGGAGGCGTTCCTGACCGCGTACAAGGAGGGCAGCTTCCACTACCTGATGATCGCCGCCGACAAGGTCTGAGAGCCGGCGAAGGTCTGAGGCATACCCGGCGGCCGTCGCACCCGGCGGCCGCCATCGTTGAAGGACGCGGGGAGATGAGCATGACCCTGACCGCCGACGCTCCGAGTGCCGCGGCGCTGCTGCCGGGCCTGGCCGCGCTGTCCGGGCCGCCGCCGGCGAGGCCGCCGTGGGAGGGCGGACCGGAGGCCGCATCCGGGCACTGGCACAGCGCCGATGTGGATCCGGGCCCGGAGACGCCGCTGCGTCCGCCGCAGCACCCCGAGCGGCTGGCCCCGGCGCCGATCCCGCTGCGGCCCTGGGGTGACGGCTCCCACTCCCCCCTGTACTGCCCGGCGCCGTCCCGGCTGGACGAGGCGTTGGCCACCGAGGTCAACGACCGGCTGGTGGCCTGGGCCGAGCAGATCGGGCTGCACGCCGGGCATCTGGAGGAGTTCGCCAAGACCGGGTTCGGCCGCCTGATCACCCTGGCGCATCCGGAGTGCGACGATCCGGATCTGCTGCTGGTGTCGGCGCAGATGAACGCGGCGTGGTGGGCCTCGGACGACTACTACGCCGACGAGACCGAGTTGGGTGCGGTCGCCGAGGCGCTGCCGGGGCGGCTGGTGATGGTGTCGGCGGCGATGGACCCGCCGCCGCCGGCCGGTGAGTTCAGCGCGCCGCTGGCCGAGGCGGTGGTGTCCGACGCGGTACTGGTGTCGCTGCGCTCGGCGCTGGCGCACGTCACCCGGCACGCCTCGGCGGCGCAGGTGATGCGGGTCCGGCACACCACGCACCAGATGTACGTGTCGTGGAACGCCTACAACGCCTGGCGGCACGCCGGTACCACCCCGGAGGCGTGGCGGTATCTGGCGGCGCGCCAGCATGACAGCTTCTACACCTCGATGATCCTCATCGATGTCGTCGGCGGGTATGAGCTGCCCTCGGAGCTGTTCGCCGACCCGCTGTTCCACCGGGCCCTGATGCAGGCCGGCACCGCCTCGGTGCTGGTGAACGATCTGGCCTCGGCGGCGCGGGAGGCCGGGGAGGACCCGGACTGCAACCTGGTGCTGCTGCTGGCCGCCGAACGGGACTGCTCGATCGCCGAGGCCACCGAGGAGGTGGTGGCGCTGCACAACGACATCGTGCGCGGGTTCGAACAGACGCGGTCGGCGTTGGCGGCGGTGCCTTCGCCGGAGCTGCAGCGGTTCGTGCTGGGGGCCCGGGCGTGGATGGGCGGGTGTTTGGAGTGGCACGACAGTTCGTCGCGGTACAAGTGACGGCGGTACAAGTGACGCGGTGAAGGTAGCGGCAGTAAAGGTAGCGGCGGTACAAGTAACCGGTTTGGGGCGGTGCGCGCGCCGTTTAAGCTCGGCGCATGAGCGAGGACGAGGGCGTGGTGCGGCCGGCGAGGACTGAGGAGCTGGCGGGTCTGCCGGCGTTGGAGCTGGCCGCCGATGCTCAGTTGGTGGCGTATCTGGGCGGGGCGTCGTTGCCGCCGCTGCCCGAGTCCGCGCAGGCGGTGGCCTCACTGGCCGAGGCCGCGGCGGTGTTGGTGGCGGGGTCGCCGCCGGTGGGGTTCGCCCGGATCGATGTCATCGACGGCAACGCGCATCTGGAGCAGTTGTCGGTGCTGCCCTCGGCCACCCGGCGCGGAATCGGCACGGCGCTGGTGCGGGGGTGCTGCGACTGGGCGGCGCGCAACGGCTTCAAGGCGGTGACGTTGATGACGTTCGCGCATGTGCCGTTCAACGCGCCGTTCTATGCCCGGCTCGGCTTCCAGGCGCTTGATGACGCGCAGCTGAGTGTGCCGTTGGCGGCGATTCGGCGGCACGAGGTGGACTTGGGGCTGGATGCCCTGGGCCCGCGGGTGGCTATGCGGCGGATGCTGTGACCGGACGCTATGCCGCTGGCGTCTGCTGTGCCGGTGGTTGTTCGGCGGGCCAGCGGTCCTGGACATAGAGCTGGATCAGGGCGGCGTGGGACAGGGCGCTGCTGGTGTCGGTGACGTCGCCGTTGACCATGTAGTCCAGCAGCACGACGTCGCCTTCGGCGGCCCGCAGTTGGGCGACCAGGTCCGTGACTTTGTTCTCCAGCACCCAGCGGTAGGCGGGCAGGAAGATGCGGCGCCGGGCCTGCTCATAGGGCAGTAGCCGGTCGCTGTTCAGCCCGGCGCGGTGGCCGAGTACGGGCCCGTACTTGCGGACGGTGCGTTTCAGGCCGGTCATGGAGACGATGTCGAGTCTGCCGGTGTCGACGTCGTGGTCCTGGAACACCTTCAGTGCCTGCCAGATCCCCTCCACGCTCTGCGCGACCGCGCCGCCGCTGCCGGGGACGGGGATCTCGCCGTGCGGGTAGAACGGGCTCATCCGTACCCACGGCTGCGGGCCTTTGGACGTGACGTCGATGATGCGCGCGCCGGGGAACGCCGCTGACAGGGAGGCTGCGGAGCGGCGGCGGCTGGCTACGTGGATCGGCATGGGCCCAGCCTCGCCGACAGCACTGACAACGCGGCTGCTGTACTTTCCCCTGCTACAGCTCCGCGGCCGGCCCCGGCACGTAGGGCTTGCGCCGCACCACCAGCAGCGCCACGTCGTCGTCCAGGCGCGAGCCGGCGTGTGCGGCGAGTCCGGCCAGTATCTGCCGGGTCAGCTCGGCCGGGCTGGTGGCGGGGCGGCCGGTGAGGAACCCGGTCAGGTCGAAGAACCGGCCGTTGCGGTCGCGGGCCTCGGTGGTGCCGTCGGTATACAGCAGCAGCGTGTCGCCGGGTGCGAAACGGGCCCGGGCCGGGGCGGCGGCGGTGTCCGGTGGCGGGGCCAGGTCGAACAGGCCCAGGGGCGGTCCGGGTTCGGCCGGGGCGAGGGCGGCGACGTGGCCGTCGCGCATCAGCAGCGGCGGCGGGTGGCCGCAGTTGACGACCTGCACGGTGGGGCGGTCGGGGTCGACCGACAGCAGCACGGCGGTGACGAACTCCTCGGTGCCGGCCGGGCGGCGGGCGAGCATGGCGTGCATGCGGTCGGCGACACGGGACAGGTCCGGCTCGGTGTAGGCCGCTTCCCGGAACACGCCGAGCACGTCGGCGGCGGCCTCGACGGCGGGCAGGCCTTTGCCGCGGACGTCGCCGATGAGCAGCCGGTCGCCGAACCGGGTGGACAGCGCCTCATACAGGTCGCCGCCGATGCGGGCTTCGGCAGCGGCGGCCCGGTAGGCGACGGCGGTGCGGACCTGGGACAGCTCCGGCGGCACTTCCCGCAGCACCACGTGCTGCGCGGTCTCCGCGACGCTGCGGACGTTCGCCAGCATCCGGGATTGGCGCCCCACCAGGCCGACGCTGACGCAGGACACGACGGTGACGGCGCCGATCGCGCCGACCGCGGCGACCTCCACCTCGCTGGCCACGTGCAGCGAGGACTCATACAGCAGCAGGGACACGCCGATGGCGGTGACGGCGGTGGCGATGGTCTGCCACATGGAGCGGGTCAGCAGCGCCGAGAGCGCGGGGGCCACCGACAGTGTGGAGGAGAACGTGACGTCTTTGGGGGTGGCCAGGTCGGCGCTGACGATGACGGCGATGAACACGTACGGCACCAGCCGCTGCGGCCAGGTGGAGTGCGAGGGGGTGACGGTGACCGGGGTGCCCTCGCCGCCGCCGGGCGGGGCCGGCGGCGCCGCGGCGAGGTCGCGCCGGCGGTCCGGGCGGGGCAGACTGGCCATCGTCAGGGGTCCAAGGTGGGTCGGCGGCACGGCCGGCGGGGCCGGTGCCGTGGTCGGGTCGGCGGTGTCCATCGTGTCGTCCATCGTGCGATCAGGGGCGATCAGGGGCGATCGGGCTCGGTCTGGGGTGATCGGGGGACATCGGGTGCGGTGATCACGTCCGACCGGGTGCGATCAGCGGATCACGGCCGCGCCAGGTATGGCGCGCTGAGCTGCGCCGATCGCGCGACACGGGCCGGGGCCGCGTGGCGCGCGCCGTCGGATGCCGGTGCACGCTCGTCCCCACCGATACCGGCCCGATACCGGCCACCTCCCGGCTACAAGTCGAGGTCCACCACCACCGGCGCGTGGTCCGAGCCGCCTTTGCCCTTGCGTTCCTCCCGGTCCACGTAGGCATCGCTGACCGCCCCGGCGAACGCCTCATTACCGAACACCAGGTCGATGCGCATGCCGTTGTTCTTCGGGAACGCCAGCTGCCGATAGTCCCAGTAGGTGTAGGGCTTGTCGTACTTCAGGGCCCGCGGCAGCACCTCGGTCAGGCCCCGCGCTCGCAGATCCGCCAGCTTCGCCCGCTCGGCCGGGGTGACGTGGGTGGACTCGGTGAACAGCGAGATGTCCCACACGTCGGTGTCAGTCGGGGCGATGTTGAAGTCGCCGAGCACCGCATAGGGCAGGCCGGCGCGCGCCGGGGCGGCCACCGCCGCGGTGAGGGAGTCCAGCCAGGCGAGCTTGTACTCGTAGTGGGCGTGCCCGACCTCGCGGCCGTTGGGCACGTAGACGCTGGTGACCCGCACACCACCGCAGGTCGCTGTGATCGCCCGCGGTTCGGTGACGCCTTCGAACTCCGGCAGGCCATCCCAGCCGCGCCGCACGTCGGTGATGTCATGCCGGGACAGGATCGCCACACCGTTCCAGCGGCCGGTGCCCCACGTCGCCGCCTGGTAGCCGAGCTCGGCCACCTGCCCGGTCGGGAACGCCTCGTCGGTGGATTTCAGCTCCTGCAGACACAACACGTCCGGTTTGGCCGTGCCGAGCCAGCCCAACAGCCGGTCCACCCGCGCCGTCACCGAGTTCACGTTCCAAGTCGCCACCCGCAACACCATGGGAGCAGCTTATGGGGTCATAGACCGAACTTCGCGCTCCGCACGGCCGCGACCGCGTCGTCCGGCCCCTCCATCGCCACCACCGCATGCCCCTGCCGCCCCGACATGAACATCACCAACTCCGCCGGCTCCGCGGTCACCGTCACCACCGGCGCACCCTTGTGCGCCACCGCGGTCTGCCCATCAGGGCGCCGCAACACCAACCCGGCCGGCGCGCGCCGACCCATCAGCCGCGCCAACCCCGAGGCCCGCTTCCACAGCACCTCACTGAGCCCGGCATCCAGCATCCGAGGCTCCCACCCGCCCCTGGCCCGCCGCACGTCCTCGCAGTGCACGAAGAACTCCACCACATTCGCCGCCTCATCCACCGAAGCCAGCCCGAACAGCGACCGCCGCGACGGCCCGGAGGCCACCATGTCCAGCAACTCCTCCCACGGCCGCGCCGCGAACTCGGCCTGCACCCGCTCCAACCGCGGCGCCAACGCCTTCACCAAAATCCCGCCGGCCGCATCCACCCGCCGCTCCCGCACCACGACATGCGCCGCCAGATCCCGCGCCGTCCAGCCCTGGCACAGCGTCGGGGCGTCGGGACCGGCTTCGGTGAGGGCTTGGGCGAGGTGGGCGCGCTCGGTACGGGCGTAGGTAGGCATGAGGTCTACGGTAGGCGGCTCGGGGGCGGGGTGCACGGTGGTCGCGCTGAGCGTCATAACCCCCGGCGCGCGCCACCCCTTATGCCGCCACCTCAACCTCGACACACGCGCTGCGGCGCTTCCTCAGGCATTACGATGCAAAATAGTTGCATGGGTACCGTTACCACTGTCGCATCCGTGTTCAGGCCCCTGTTGACCGCCGCGCTCGGCACGGCGCCGCCGGCGATCCGTTTCCAGTTCTGGGACGGCAGCTCGTTGGCGCCGGCCGACGGGCACACTGTGGGGGCCGTGGTCCTGCGCTCCAAGGACGCGCTGGGCCATCTTGTATGGGCGCCCGGGGAGCTGGGGCTCGTCCGGGCGTTCGTAGCGGGGGATCTGGATTTCACCGGGGACGTGTTCACGGTGCTGCGGACACTGCAACAGTCCGCACCCCGCGACGCGCGCCTCGGCGCCGACGCCGCGGTCAAAGCGCTCGCGGTGGCGGCGCGCGTCGGGGCGTTAAGACAGCGGCCCGATCCGCCGGCGCAGGAGGCGCACCAGCGGGGCCGGCTGCACAGCAAACGCCGTGACTCCAAGGCGATCAGCCACCACTACGACGTCGGCAACGAGTTCTACGAACTGGTACTCGGGGAGTCGATGACGTACTCCTGCGCCCGGTTCGTCTCCGACGGCGACGACGGCCGCTCCGGCCCGGACCCCACCATGGCGCTGGCCGACGCCCAGGCCGCCAAACACGACCTGATCTGCCGCAAACTGGGCCTGGACCGCGAGCCCGGCATGCGGCTGCTGGACGTGGGCTGCGGCTGGGGCTCGATGGCCATCCACGCCGCCACCCGCTACGGCGCCCGCGTCGTCGGCATCACCATCAGCTCCGCCCAAGCCGACCTGGCGCGCAAGCGCGTCGCCGCGGCCGGCGTCAGCGAGCAGGTGGAGATCCGGCTGCAGGACTACCGCGACCTCGGCGGCGAGACGTTCGACGCCATCTCCTCCATCGGCATGTTCGAACACGTCGGCGGCGAGCGCACCGCCGAATACTTCAACACCCTGCGCGCCCTGCTGGGCCCCGGCGGCCGCCTGCTCAACCACGCCATCTCCAGCCCCGGCGGATCCCGCATCAGCAGCCGCAGCTTCATCGGCCGCTACGTGTTCCCCGACGGCGAACTCCTCGACGCCGGCGCCACCGCCGCGGCGATGCAACAGGCCGGCTTCGAACTGCGCGACGTCGAAGCACTGCGCGAACACTACGCACTGACCCTGCGCGCCTGGGTGGCGAACCTGCAGAAGAACTGGGACCGCGCCGTCGAACTGGTCGGCGTGGGACGCGCCCGGGTATGGCTGCTGTACATGTCCGCCTCCGCCCTCGGCTTCGAAGACGGCGGCATCGGCATCCACCAGCTGCTCGGCGTGGTGCCGGACGAGACCGGGAAGGCTGACATGCCGGCGTCGCGACGCAGCTGGATGTGAGAGTCCACCTCTGAACCCATCTACGAACCCGACTGTGAGGGCGTGATGCGGGGTGCGGGCCGCCGCCAGCCGGCCCGCACCCACACCAGCGCCCCTAAGAAGAACGCTGCGAGCACCGCCCACATCGCAGGCCATTTTATGACCATGAACGTAAGCCCAACGTGAAGACGGCAGCCGCCACCATCAACAGCGAACTGCGAACTGCGATAGTGAGCGGTCATGACCGAACCCGACAACACCGGCCCCGGCCAGAGCGGCCAGAACCTGGCCGCCACCGCCAAGGCCATCATCACCGCCAACCGCTACCTCACCATCGCCACCACCGACGAACACAGCACCCCCTGGGCCAGCCCCGTGTTCTTCGCCGCCGACGACAACGGCACCGACTTCTACTGGATGTCCTCCCCCGAAACCCGCCACTCTCGCGCCCTGACCACGAACCCCCAGGTCAGCCTGCTGATCTTCGACTCCACCGCCGCCCCACTCACCGGCGACGCCCTGGCCATGGCCGCCACAGCCACACAAATCAGCGGCACAGACCCACAAGGCCCGCACGGCGACCTGGCGCGCGCCCTCCGCATCTACCCCGGACCCCCCGAACGCGGCGGACGCCCGGTGGACATCAGCCAGATCACCGGCGACTCGCCCTACCGGATGTACCGGGCGACAGCGTACGAGTGGTACGTGCAATGCCCGTGGGGCCAAGGCGCCTGCCTTGCCCACGGGCATCGGTACGACCACAGGATCGCGGTGGATCTGTCGGGCACGTCTTGATGAAGCTTCATACAAGCGAGCCTCCAACAAGGCGTGCCCACAGCCAGACCACCCGACCTTGGCCGGTTCGAGCCGCTACGGCTCGTCTGCGGGTTGGCCGCCTTCCGGCAGTTCCCGCTGCTCAGACGCCAGGATCGCGCCTGCCCGCTTCTCCCATGCCTCGAACCGGGCCGCCGACTCGACGAGGAACTTGAGCCCCGTGTACATGTCGTTGACCGGCCCACGTAGCACGCGACTGAACGACGACAAGCCCGCGAGGGCCGGAGCCACGTCCTGGAATTCCGCGATGCTGCCGCGCGATTCTTCCGCCAAAGTGCTGATCTTCTCCAGGAACACCAGGTGCTCCGGCACGCGCTGCTCGACAGGCGTCGACTCGACGTAGTCCAGAACGACGGTCATGCCCTTGTCGGCCTGCTCGATGTGGTTCCAGACCTCGTTGGCGTGTTCCTTGAACTGGCGTGCGACAGGCCGCAACAACTCCGCGGCCCGGATGACGACCTTCTGCCGATTTCCTATCGTCGCACCGTCGGTGTTGGCTTCGTTGAGCATCGGTGCGATGGCCTCGGCGGCCTCGGTCAGCGACTCCACAGAGTCGGTGAGCCCGGCAATCGGGGTCATGACCGAATCGAAGTGCGTCTCGACCTCCGCCATGGCGTCCAACACGCCGAGCGGGTCGTCGTCCGGCGTGGATTGCGGATGGGGGTCGGCGGCTTCGACGTCAGTGGGCAGCCCCAGGAGGATCCTGGCCGGGGTCAAAGGCCTGAATCCGCCCTTGAGCCCTTCCTGGAGCTTCTGCACCAGATCTCTTTTGGCCTCGATGAGACCGCTTTGGCTTCTCACGAAGCGGACGGTGCGGATACCTGCGATGTCGAACGGGGACATGCCCTTCTCGCTGATGTGAATGGCGAGCTTCCCAATGGTGTGACGAATGCCCAGCTCGTAGGTCACGTTGGGGTTGCTGCCGGAGAGATCGGCGATGACAACGTCGGACTCGATCAGTTGCCGACAGATCTGTTCGGTGATCTCCCCGGGCTCGTTGATCTCGTCGGCACGCAGCGGGACGATGCCGTTCTTGCGGCAGGCAGGCTTGATCACCTTGTCGAAGGTCTCGATGGATTCCTCGTACACCTTCTGCGCCGCGCTGTCGTCTTCGGCGTGTTGGTCGCTGATCGGACCGATCACGAAGCAGGTGGGCGCCTTAGGCTGCACACCGGGCGTTTCGACGTTCGTCGTGGTCACGCTGGGTCCTCCGTCGTGGGAATGTCTTGTTCATGGCTGTCGTCGCCTGCGGCGAGGCCGGCGAGAACGCCGTCGTGCTGAACGGGGCCCATATCGATGCCCAGGGCGTCCATCAGGGCCACTGTCGGCACGATGTAACGCCAGCCGGGCCGCAGCACCTGGCACGGGAAACGGTCGACACCGATGAGGCGGTAGGCCGTCCCCGGGCACATACCGAACGCGCTGGCCGCCGTCTTCAGATCGACGGAAACCGGCAGGTCGAAGAGCACCGGGAAAGTCAGTCGGGTGTTCGGATGGAACTTCATGATCCGCCTCCGTGAGGAATCAGCTGTAGAGCGCCGATGGGTTCGCCCTCGCTTGGGCGCCGTGCCCGATGAACCACTTCACGCAGGCCCATGTGGGACGCCAGCTCGCCGAGGCGGTAGCCCTCACGGTGCGCGGACGACGTCGTGAAGCGGATGGTCGCGGCCAACCGATCGGGCTGAGCCGGACCGGTGACGTGCAACTCCCACAGGTTTTCGGCCATCAGCTCCGCAGGCATCGGTTCGATCAAGTTGCGCTGGTCGGCGATGGCTTCGATGTCTGCGGTCGTGCGCTCCCGCGACCCGGCTGCCGCGAATCGCCACCCCTGATTGACGACCGCTCGGGCGAGCCACCGGCTGACGTCCGGATCGTTGGTGTCGACCTCAGCGACTGAGGCCAGAAACGCGGTTACGAGCTCGCTCTCCAGATCGGCCCGACACACCGGCAGATAGGTACCGATCTTCCCTGCAGCCCGCCGGAGAAGCGGAAGCGCCAGCCACACTGCGGCAAGCTGATGCTGTCCGGTCGGACTCTGGTCGTTCTGGGCCGCACGGACGGCGGGAGACCACAGGGCTCGCCGCGCGTGCGAATCACTGGTGCGGTCGTACAGCCTGGCACGCAGATCGCGGAGTCCGGCCGCGACCGGTATTCGCTCGAGCCTGACGAACAGGCTGGAGTTCCCCCTACTCACTGTCCGTCCCCCTGTTCAACGATCCTGGAAAAGGCGACTGCGAACTGTCCGAACGCTTCCGCCATGTCTCCGAGAGCGTTGCGGATCCGAATGGCTCTGACCGTCGCCTTCTGGCAGGCGATCTGGGAGCCCCGGCGGTGTGACCCGGGAGTCGCCCGGGTTCCGTAGAAGGTGACTGGGCCGTGGACTCCGCCGGTCACCGTCATGCCGTAACCGGCAGCCTGGATGCTGAAGGCCCGGCGGTCGCGCCCGGATTCATCGTCCATGACCATGACCAGGCATGTCCGTTCCGATCCGAACACCCCCGTGGACGCCTCCTACGGCGGCGACGCCCTTGCCGACGAACTGGAAGACGCTGCGATCCTGAGGATCGGACCGGCCCGGTCTCGGATTACGCGCGTCGGCCGCTGTGTCGGCGATGCCCGACTCCCTTCCAGCGACCTCGGCAACGCCCTTAAGCAGGTTGCCCGACGGCCGCGGCACATAGAGCCAAGCTCGCTGACCGAAGGTCTTGCCGTCGACCGTCGCGAAGATCTCCGTGAAGCGATCGGCGTGGAGCGTGCAGTAGCCGGCGACGACGACGTCCTCATACACACGGTCCGAGATCGCCGCCACGAGGCTCGTCGTGTGCGGGCTCGCGTCGGCAAGCGCGTTCTTGAGCTGGCGGCAGTCAAGCACCCGGTGCAGGTCGTTGCGTGCCTTCCCGTTGCCGTCACCGACGGCTCCCCAAGCGGGGACACGGCCGCTGTGAATGCTCACGCGGGCACGGATCGGCTTGCCGCGCGTGCGCTCATTGAATCGGGCCAGCGCCGCGTCGATGGCATCGATGCCGGGGCAGATGAGACGAGGAAGGTGGACGGAACCGAATCCGAACACGATGCTGTCGCCCCTGTTCTCAGGAAACAGCTTGTTCTCGATCAGGGTGTCGAGCCCCGCCTCAGCGAACGCTTCGTCGACCAGCTGCTCCAGCAGCCGGCTCGTCGGGGCGTGGAGAGCGGACGGAAGCGCTGTGAAGCTCTGGAGGTCTGCGGCGAACAGACCGATGTCGTCGGGCAGCTGGAAGTCACCGGTTCGAGAGACGCCGGACATTCCTTCTCCTTCTCGAAGGCCTTCCAACGGTCGAGGAAGGCGCTTGCTTCGAGAATCGGCGCGCGCGGCGTTACGGTCTGCACCATGCAGTGCACAGAGAGTATGACCTGGGTCACATTTCGCCTACGCTGCGACGTGCGTCAGTGCACAGATCGCAGCAGGCTTTCGTCCTCGATGCGGATCCAGACACGCGCTCTGGAAATGGCACCGATCGTTGAGAGCTCTGCCAGCGCACGTCCCACCGCATTCCGCCCGGTCCCCACGTGCTCTGCGATCAACGTATGGCCGACACCGACGATCAAATCCGATCTGGTGCGCTCCGAGATCTGGATCAGGAAGTAGGCGGTGCGAGCCGTCGTGGAATACGCTGGTTGGTGAGTGTGTCGCCACTCCACGTCCCGGATGAGCGACTTGTTCGTCTGATATTCCGCGAGAACACCCTGGCGTTTGCTGAAGTAGCGGGTGAAATCCTCCGCCCGAACCGCCCACGCCGTGCACTTTTTCAACGCCACCACAGTGGCACGGTGCGATTGCGACGAGAGCACAGCGTCCTCACCCACGATCTCGCCGCGGCCCCGCACGGCAATCCCGACCAGTCGATCGTTGATGTAGCTGACCACGCGCACCAGGCCCGTCTCCAGCAGTAGAACGCACCGACAATTGCCGCCCTCCCGAAGCAGCGGTTGGCCTCGTTTGAAATGTCGACGCATGCCAAGCAGCCGAAGATCGTGCCATGCAGAATCGGAAAGCATCTGCCGCTCCCAGGCGTATCAAGGCTTGTCGCCCGCAGGTGGTACTGACGTCAACAGTCAAAACCCGTCGCGTGACTTCCTCAAGCAAGGTAGGCCACGCCGTCAGCTCCGGCGCTTGCGTCAACTAGTCGCGCGCCCGAGCCGCGGCGTACCGAAGCCACCGCCGGAGGGGATACGGCGGTGGCTTCGGAGTCTGTGTGGAACCTGACGAGTCAGCGGCAAGCGGCGAGCATCACACCCCAGCCGGCGGCGTGTCCCCCGGCTGAATGTGCGGAATGGCATCCGTGGGCTCCACGCCCATCTTCCCGGCCCGGAAGTCCAGCAGCGCCTGCCGGATCTCCTCCTCGCTGTTCATCACGAACGGCCCGTAGTGCACCACCGGCTCGCGCAGCGGTTCGCCGCCGAGCACGATCACGTCCATGTTCGGGTGCCGCGAGTCCTGCTGCTGGTCCGCGCTGATGACGATGGTGTCGCCGGCGCCGAACACGGCCGTCTGCGCCGAGTTCACCGGGCGGTTGTCGGTGCCGACTGTGCCGCGGCCGTTCAGGACGTACACCAGGGCGTTGAAGTCCTTGCGCCACGGCAGTTCCACCCGGGCGCCCGGGGTGATCGACAGGTGCGCCAGGGTGATGGGGGTGTGGGTGACGCCCGGGCCCTGGACGCCGTCGATGCCGCCGGCGATCACCCGGACCAGTGCGCCGCCGTCCTGCGAGGACGCCAGGCCCACCTGGCCGCTGCGGATGTCCTGGTAGCGCGGCGGCGACCACTTCTTGGCCGACGGCAGGTTCACCCACAGTTGGATGCCGTGGAACAGGCCGCCGGTCTGCACCAGCTTCTCCGGCGGGGTCTCGATGTGCAGCAGACCCGAGCCCGCCGTCATCCACTGCGTGTCACCGTCGGTGATCACGCCGCCGCCGCCGTGCGAGTCCTGGTGGATGAACGTACCGTCGATGATGTACGTGACCGTCTCGAACCCGCGGTGCGGATGCCACGGCGTGCCCTTCGGCTCACCGGCGGCATACTCCACCTCGCCCATCTGGTCCATCATCACGAACGGGTCCAGGTACTCGGTGCGGATCCCGGCGAACGCCCGGTGCACCGGGAAACCCTCGCCCTCGAACCCCGACGGCGCGGTCGTCACCGCCAACACCGGCCGCGGCACGGCATCCGGCGCCACAGCGGCGATGCGGGGCAGCGCCAGCGGGTTCTCTACGGTCACAGCAGGCACGGCAGCCTCCAGCAGTCGAATCAGGCCCGGTGGGGCCCAGTGTCACGGTCACCCGGCACCAACGGTAGTTCAATTTTCAATATTCCGCGCACGGAGGCGAGGAGGGGCGAACGGCAGGGGCGACACGGCAGGGGCGACACGGCAGGGG
>NZ_JAAFYZ010000013.1 GCF_018274385.1 Catenulispora pinistramenti
CCCCAGCACCCCAGCACCCCAGCAAACTCCACCCACCAACGAATCCCGCCCGGCGACCGGCACGTCGCGGATTCCCGGGGCGCGAACTCCCAGGCAAACGTTGCTTCGGGCGCACACTCCGGGTGCACGAGGTCGACTCCAAGGCGCGCTGGTACGACGAGCCGACGAAGTTCACGATGAAGAAGATCACGCAGATCAACTTCGGCGACCGGTATTCCACGACGCTCCGCGAGTTCGCCGGGAGCCCTCGTTGACCGGGCCCAGGGCTGTGAAGGCCGGCGCGGCCAAGGACGTCGTCGCCGCCCGTCCCCGGACAGCGACGACGCCCCGCGCTACCTAGCGCTACCTCCTACCACACCGCGCTTCATCCCCCTCAGCTCGTCGGCCACGCCGAGGGCGCGGGCGGCACCACCACCGGCGGGCGGTCGTCGCAGGTGATCGTGTTCGGCAGCTCCCACGGTGCCAGCCACGCCCCCGTGGTGCCGCCTCCGGTGTTGCCGCCGAGGTCGGTCAGCGCGAATTCCGAGCCGGCCGAAGTGAAGTGGAACGAGCCGCAGTTGTTGACGCCGACGGCGCCGACGTTGCGGGCCACCACGTTCTGGAACGTCGCGCCACCGGCCGAGCGGGCCGACACCACCGAGGTGCCGGTGCCGTCGACCTTGATGTTCGCGAAGTGCACGTTCGTGATCGAGTACAGGTCCTTCACCGAGAAGTCCGAGACCAGCATGATCGCGTTGTAGGTGTTGTCCAGGAAGTCGTCGCCGGTGACCTGGACGTCCGCGTCGATGCTGTGCTCGAGTGCGTAGATCCAGATGGCGCCGAGGCCGATCTTCCAGTTCAGCTCGAACGTGCCGGCGCGCACCGTGGTGTTGTCCGCGACGCGGATCGTGCCGGCGAACGGCACCGCGCCGAAGCGGCTGCCGATCTGCAGCGCCGAGCCCTCCCGGATCGGGTCGGCGACCAGGTTGTCGGACACCGTCAGGTCACTGCCGCCGTACAGGGCGATGCCGTTGGCCAACACCGGTGTCTGCACCGTGTTGTGGTCGAACACGTCACCGGAGTCCGTGGTCTTCTCCGACCACATCGCCAGGCCGTCGTCGCCGGTGTTGCGGATGAAGTTGTTCCGCACCACCGAGTTCGTCACGCCGGTGTGGAAGTTGATCCCGTCGGCGATCTGGTCGGCGATCTGGTTGTCCTGGATCGTCAGGTTGTTCATCGGGCCGTCCAGCCACATCCCGACCTTGGTGTGCTGGATGTACAAGCCCTCGATGCTGGAGTCGCTCAGCGCGCCGCCGATGCCGTTCACCTGGTCGGTGTCGATGCGTTCGCGCACGTCGCCCTCGATGGCGAAGTCGGACAGGTGCACGTTGTGCGATCCGCCGACCGAGGCGTCCTTGCCGTAGAAGCCGACGCCGGTGTGCACCGAGCCGTCCGGGGCCGGCGCCGAAAGCGTCACCTGGTGGCCCTTGACGATGGTGTACCAGCTGCCGGCGCCCTCGATGGTGACGTCGTCGACGATGATGTGCCGGTTCACCTGGTAGGTGCCCGGCGGCAGGTACACCGGCAGGTGCACCAGGCGCGCGAAGGCGATCGCCCGGTCGATGGCGTCGGCCGAGTCGCGCTGTCCGGTCGGGTCGGCGCCGAACAGCAGCACGTTCGCCGCCGCCAGGTCGACCTTCGGCGGCGCGACCAGCTGCGAGTCCATCAGGTCGATGGTGGTGGTCGCCGCGGCCGTGCCGACCGGGGCGGCCAGCCGGATGACGTCGCCGGCCCGATAGGTGCGGCCCAGCAGCAGCCGCTCCTCGTCGTAGAAGTGATTGGGACGGAACGGCGTCGGAAACACCGGCGCCGGCGTGGTCTGGTCCGGCACGCAGCTGCACTCGGTGGTCCACCAGTCCGGGTCCAGCGGCCCGGCCGAGGGGTCGTTGCTGAACGGGTACTCGTTGTACAGCCACGCATACTGCGACGTCAGCGTCATCGTCCGGTGGTCGCGGCCGTTCACCGACACGTCCAACGGCGCCGTGATCCCGCCTCCGGTGGGGGCGTCCGGGATGCTGTAGCGAACCGTGATCGCGTTCGTCGCCGCCGGCAGCGTGAACTGCACGTACTGCCCGGGCTTCAGCGTCACCGCCGAGCGGCCGGACGCCTCGGCGGCGAGCGTGTACGCATCAGTGCCGGGCCCGATGACCGTGCCATCGGTGACGGCGTTCTCCGCCTCCTGCTCGACGAACCCCGGATCGGCGCCGCGTCCGGCGACCAGTGACGGATCCAGCGCCGCCCGAGTGACCTTTGTCGGCGGCGCCGTGGACGCGCCGGCGGGACCGGCGGCGATGAGGGTGCTCAGGCCCAGGACCGCGGCGAAGGCCGCGGCCAGGGGTTTGGTGGGTGTGGGCATGACTGGACCGTAGGCGGCCCGCGTGCCGGAGGCAAGAGTTCTGTGCCTTGATTTCAGCAGATCATCAGTGATCTTCTATTTCTACTCAGTTTCTTGCGTCAATGGAGTCGAATCTTGCGCAAGAGCAGAAGGGGGACCCATGCCGCGCGCCCGGCGATGTGCCCAGCGAATCCCAGTGCCCTCATCACGAGGACCCGACTCGTTCCACGCGCGTCGCGAGCCGGACCGCTGCGTCGTGGTCATGGGTGGGGATGATCGTGGCGGAGCGGCGTGCCAGGTGTAGGCGGTGCAGGGATTTGAAGGTGAGGTCGCGGTCGTCGTCGGCGAAGTTGCCCGGGTAGCTGGACTTCTGCCGGATCTCATCGACCTGCAGCGAATGCCAGGCGACGTCGCCCGCCAAAAGGATCCAGCCGCGCGGGGTGTGTGCCAGGACGCCGACGCTGCCCGGTGTGTGTCCCGCGAGGTCGACCAGGACGATGCTGCCGTCGCCGAACAGATCACGGCTGCGGGTGAAGGTGAGCACCGGCGGGCCGTCGAGATCGTATTCGACCAAGGGACGGTCCTTCAGCGAATCGCGCACGCCGCCGACGGGAGCGACCACGCCTCGGGCGATCCAGCGGTGCTCGGCGCTGTGCAGGTGCACCGGGAGGTCTGGCAGGTCGAGCAGCCCGCACACGTGATCCCAGTGCGCGTGCGTAGGCAGCGCGAAATCCAGTGCGGGCAGTCCGGGCGCGTCCCGCAGCGCGGTGATCGTCGCGATGGTGTCGGACGGCGGCCGCACGGCCATCCGCAGCAGCCTCGGCAACTGGGCGATGGCACGGCGGTCGGCATCGAGGCAGACGCCGGGATCGACGATGAAGGTCGCCTCGGGATGCTGGACCACGAACGACGTCAGCGAATTGGAGATGCGGCGCGGAGAGAAACGCCCCTCCACGATGGCCGCCGTCGGTACCGATCGCGGCACCTGCGCCAAGGAGGTCACCGTCACCGTACGCCGGGCGGTAGGCAGTCCCGCATCGGTGATGGACCGCAGGAACCGCTTGTCAGGACGGCGTGGCCGCAGCGCGCCGCGTACCGCGCCGAACGCCGTCGCACAGCATTCGAGCAGGCCGGGAGTGCGTACTGGATCAGGCATGATGGCACGGTAATGCTTAAGGTCGACGTGAAGTAAAGGGCCGCACCGTGACCACAGCCCATACGATGAAGATCGGCGAAGCCGCGGCTGCCCTCGGTATCGAGGCGCACGTGCTGCGGCATTGGGAATCCGTCGGCCTGCTCAAGCCGCAGCGCAACCGCTCAGGCCATCGCACATATGACGAGCACGTCCTCGACTACGCCCGCCTGATCCAGACCCTGCAGCGCACCGGACTGTCCCTGGACCAGATCCGGCAACTCGGTCGCAGCGCCGACAAAGCTCGCCTGCACCTCATCGCCCTTCGCCGCGCCGAGGTGAATGAGCGAATCGCCCTGCTGCAGGCCACAGATCGGTTCCTCGGACATCTCACGGCATGCAGCCACCCGATTATCGCCGAATGCCCGGAATGCTCCGACTTCGCCAAACAGGGCCGTGAGCCCCGGCCGGGCGGATTCCCAGATCGGCGGTGGCGCGACGCCGCTTGAGTGCGTTGATGATCTCGGCCTCGTCCCGCTCGTGGTGGGAAAGCAGCCGTGTATCTCGTCAGTCATGCTGCTGCCACCCTGTTCTTTCCTACGGCGCGGACATCCCGCGGTTGGCCGAGTCGCGGTGGCCACGAGGCCACGAAGTCGTTGTGAAGGCGGACTGGCCCCGTCCGGACCGATGGCAAGTCAGGCAGCAAGAACTCAAGGTCGTGACTTACCCACCAGGATGCACGAGGCTCCGGTGGTCATGAGCGCGAGGGCTCACGGGACGTCACCGGAACGGCCGGGGGCCGCCGAGCGCTCCGGCTGGACGACTGGTCCGGGGGTGTCAGAGTCCTGCGAGCTCGGTGGCGAGGGCGTCGAGGCCCAGTGAGCCCTGGGACAGCGCCGCCATGTGCCAGTCCTTGAGGTCGAAGGCTTCTCCGTGTGCCTTTTTGGCTGCTTCGCGGCCGGCCAGCCAGACACGTTCGCCGAGTTTGTAGCAGATCGCCTGGCCCGGCAGGCTCAGATAGCGGACCATCTCGTTGTCGAGCTGGTCGGCGGGCCAACCGCAGTAGCGGCCGTAGAACTCGCGGGCGCTGTGCATGCTCATCTGCTCCCCGGCAGCGAACGGGGAATCCGCGGGGAAGTCCCGTCCCACGTGCAGGCCGATGTCGATGATGACGCGTTGGATCCGCTGCATCTGGGCGTTGAGGAAGCCGAGCTGGGCGGCGGGATCGGTGAGGTAGCCGAGTTCGTCCATGAGGTGTTCGGCGTACAGGGCCCAGCCCTCCATGTTGCCCGCGACGAAGCCCATGGTCCCCTGGTAGACCGAGAGTTGCTCGGCCAGGTAGGTCCACAGGCCGAGTTGCATGTGGTGGCCGGGGACGCTCTCGTGGTACCAGAGCCCGATCATGCTCCACACAGGGAACCGGGTACGGCCGCGGGTCGGAAGCCAGGTGCGGCCGGGGCGGGAGAAGTCGAGCGTGGGCGGGCTGTAGTAAGGGGCGGCCATGGAACCGGCTGGGGCGATCATCGCTTGGACCCGGAGCAGGGGTTCGGGGAGGTCGAAGTACGTGCCCTGCAGTTTGGCGATGGCCTGGTCGGTCAGGTTCTGCAGATAGCCGAGGATCTCGTCCGGCACGTCGTAGGCTTCGCCGTGCTCGTCGAGCCAGGCCATGGTGTCCAGCGGTGCCGACCCGGGCCGGACGGCTCCGGCGGCAGTCTGCATCCGCTTCCAGAGGTCACGGAACTGGTCCCAGGCCCAGCTGTAGGCCTCGTCCAGGTCGAGGTCGGAGCCGCACCACTGGCGGGCGAACCGTTGGTAGCGCTCGCGCCCGACGGTGTCAGGGTGCCCGGCTGCCGCGGGGGCGTAGGTCCGGGTCAGCCAGTCGCGCATCTCGGCCATGGCGCTGGCGGCCTCTGCGGCTGAGGAGTCCAGCCGGGCCCGTTCGGGCTCCGGAGCGGCGGCGACGAAATCACCGAACCAGCCGGCGCCGCCGCCTCCGGACAGCATCGCGCCCAGACCGTCGATCACGGCCGCGACCGAAGTCGGGCCGGCCAGCAGGCCGCGACCGATCCCCTCGGCCAGCGTCGATCGGTACTGCCGCAGGGCCAGCGGCACCCGTTCCATCCGGCGGCCGACGACCTGCCACTGGTCGGCGGTGTCGGTCGACATCTGGGTGAACATGTCCCGCAGGCCCATGATCGGCGACGATATCGGCGAGGTCAGTGTGTACATGTTGAAGATGCCGACTGTGCGGAGGTCCTCGCCGGCCTCGCGCAGCGCGAGCTCGGTAGTGAGTCGTTCGCGCAGCAGGTCCGCACAGCGGCGCTCGGCACCGGCAGCGCTGACGCCGCCCCCGTCCCCGTCCACGGTCTCCAGGGCGGTCAGTGTCCGGCGGGCCAGCTCGCCGACCGCCGCCAGGCCCTCCGGTGACAGGTCCGGCAGCCCGCCCTCTTCGGAGTCGGAGCCGATGCGGACCGCCAGCGAAGGATCCAGAACCGCGAGCTGCCGCACGTAGTTATCCGCGATCCGGCGCGGCGTCTGCGGATCCGGCTCGGAACCGTCGTGCTGGGACATGATGCTCCGCCTTCCGTGCACTGGTTCAGCTGAGCTGGTTCTTGTGGATCCGGCCGTTCTTGATGATGACCGCGAGGTTCTTCTCCGGCTCGGCCAGCAAGCCGATGTCCCTCGTGGGGTCGCCGTCGACGAGCAGTACGTCGGCCCAGGCGCCGGTCTGGATCACGCCGAGCGGGGCTTCCTTGTACGGGTCGCGCGAGCCCGACATCCGGAACAGCTCCGCGTTGCCGGAGGTGCCGATCTTCAGGGCCTGGATCGGGGTGAAGCCGAACTTGGTCACGAGCCGGGTGAACAACTCGCTCTGCATGGGTGCCTTGGCCGGGTCGAACAGCATGTCGGTGCCGAAGGCGACCTTCGCGCCGTGCTTGCGGGCCCAGGCCAGCGTCTGTTCCACCCCCGCGCAGACGTCATCGTTCTTCTTTCTGGAGTTGGCGGTGGCGAAGTGGTGGTCGCTCTCCTCCAGCGGCTGGGCGCTGAACCACACGTCCTTCTCCGCCATCAGCTTGATCGTGTCCTCATCGGCGAGCATGGCGTGCTCGATGGACTTGACGCCGGCTGCGATGGCGCGGCGGATGCCGTCGACGTTGAAGACGTGCACCAGGACGTAGGTGCCGTAGTCGGCGGCGGCCTGGACCGCGGCCTGCATCTCGTCCTCGGTGTACTGCAGGGTCTCCAGCGGGTCGTAGTCGGAGCTGACCCCGCCGCCGGCCATCACCTTGATCTGGGAGGCGCCCTTCTTCAGCTGCTCCCGCACCGCGGCCAGGACCTGGGAGCGGCCGTCGGCGACCCGCATGATGCCGAGCTGCTCGGCACGGGGGCGCGGGCCGCCGAACGTGGTCGCCGAGTCATAGATGCTGGAGAAGTCACCGTGGCCGCTGGTCTGGGAGATCATCGCCTGGCTCGGGTAGATCCGCGGACCGGGGAACAGCCCGGCGTCGATGACCTGCTTGAGCGCACCGACGTCACCGCCGGTGTCGCGGATCGTGGTGAACCCGCGCATCAGCATCTGCTCGGCCTGGGCCACCGCGTGGTAATAGGGCAGGCCGGTAGGTGCGGTCATCAGCTCCGCCACGGTACTGCCCACCAGGAACAGATGGCAGTGCGCGTCGCTGAGCCCCGGCATCAGGACCCGGCCACCGCCGTCGATCACCACCGTGCCCGTCACCGCTGTCCTGGGCTCTTCGGCGATCTTCCGGTCCGCCATGTACACCGAACGCGGCTTGCTGAGCTTGTCGCTCACGCCATCGAACACGCGCACGTTCTTGACCAGGACGGGAGGGCTCGTCTGCTGCCGATCGGCCATGCCTTGATGAGAAGCCGCCCTCGGGCCGATCGCCAGCACAGCCCCGCACCGGCTACGCCGTGTGGGGCTTCGACCTGCGGAACTCCAGGAGGGCTGAAACCATTCACCCCATGCGGTGGATGCCAGGGATGCCGCGGTCCCGGCGGGGCCCATCCCACCGCGCGCCGTCCGCGGGTTCAGGCGTCCCACCAACCGGTCGGCGCGGCCATGGGCGGCCTGGCCGGAGCGGTCACCGCCTCGATCGCCGCCGGCGCCGCCCAACGGCTGCCCGCGGGCCCGTCCTGGCGGGTGACCTGCATCAGCGCCTGCAAGGGCGACGCGCTCAACCTCGACGACTACTGCTACGGCCTGCAAAACGGTCAGGCCATCGGCCTCATCGACGCCGCCTTGGCCAGCGACGAGCTCGACCAGGCCACCGGTATCTACTACGACGGCGAGAACACCCTCCCCGCACCCGAAGGCCCCGGCAACCCCGTCGTCGAAGTCTGGAACAACACCGGCGACTACACCCTCATCGCCGCCGACACCGAGAACAGCCAAGACGCGCTTGCCGACGCGAACCGTTCCCGTTGAGCCGCCTAAGATGGGCAGGGTGCCCAGGATCAGCGAGCAGCGCCGCGCTTTGCGCCGGCGTCAGATCCTGACCAGCGCATGGGTCTGCTTCTCCCGCAACGGGTTCCACGCGACCTCCATGGACGACATCATCGCCGCGGCCGGCGGGTCCGCCAGCGGGGTGTACCGGTACTTCGCAGGCAAGAACGAGCTGATCGACGCGGCGGGGGAGGAGTCGATGGCTGTGTTCCGCGCGCTGTTCGACCGGCTGCGGGCCACAGAGCCGGTGCCCGACCTGGCCACGACACTCGCCGCCCTGTCCGAACCTGTCGGTGCCGGTGAGGAATACGACCTGTCCAGAGTGGCGATCCAGGCCTGGTCGGAGGCATTGCGGCAGCCGCGGCTGCGGGAGCGCACCGCCGAGTTCCACCAAGAGATGCGAGCGCAGCTCACCGAACTCGCCCGCCGCTGGCAGCAGACCGGTGAGCTCGGGCCGCGGGCTTCCCCGGACGCGGTCGGGCTCCTGCTCGCGACTCTCCTGCCGGGCATGCTGGTCGCTCGGCATACCGGGGACCGGGTGACCGGGGAGCAGGTACTGGCGGGCCTGCGCGGGCTGGCGGGCATCGAACTCGCTTAAAGGCTAACGGCTCGTCCCGTTTAGGATCGCGGCATGCCCCGCCTCAGTACCGAGCTCCAGGCCCAGCGTCGCCAGCACGTCCTGACCAGTGCCTGGGGCCGTTTCTCGGAGGATGGCTTCCACGCGACGTCGATGGACGACATCGTCGCGGCCACCGGTATGTCAGCCCGGGCCGTCTACCGGTACTTCCCCAGCAAGGACGAGCTCATCGATGCCGCGGCCGACGAAGCGCTCACCGTGCTGCGGGGCATCTTCACCCGGCTTCTCGAAAGTGAACCGACGCCGACACCCGCCGAGACCATCACCGCGCTGGTAGACGAACTGTCGGACCGGGCGGCCAACGCCACGTACGACCTTTCGAAGATCGCGATGCACGCCTGGTCGGAGGCGCTTCGCCGGCCCGAGGTGGCCGGTCGCACCCGCGCGTTCTACCGGGACGTTCACGGCCATCTGGCTGAACTCGCCGTCCAGTGGCGAACCGCCGGATACCTGACCGCCGACGCGGACCCCGAGGACGTGGCGACCGCGCTGGTGGCGCTGATGCCGGGGCTGATCGTCAACCAGCATCTGGTCGACCCGGTCGCGGCGGACCAACTCATCGCGGGGATCGCCTCGCTGGGTGTGAACGTCACCCAAGACTGACAGCACAGCTGACATCACCCGAGAGCTGCCCGGCGACCGTTGTCGCCGGGCAGCTCTCGTTCGCGCCCCGACAGGACGGTGTCGACCGGACGGGCCGCTAAACAGGAACGATCGTTTGCTCGAATACTGCGACGGTGCTAGCTTTCCCTTGAAACGAACACGACCGTTCCCTTTTGAGGACGGGCCGTGAACCGATACGTCGAGGGGGCCCGCCATGGCACCGTCATCCACCACCCCGGTCCTGCCCACCAAGACCGGCGTGCTGATCGTCGGCGCCGGCCCCGCCGGCCTGGCGCTGGCGACGAGCCTGCGCCAGCTGGGGGTCGACCACGTCCTGATCGACCGCAACGACGAAGTCCAGCCGGGCAGCAAGGCGGCCGCGATCCAGCCGAGGACGCTGGAGTATCTCGACCGGATCGGCGTCGCCGACCGGCTGATCCAGGCCGGTGCCCGCGGCCGTGGCTTTCGGCTGCACGACCGCCGACAGACTCTGCTGCGCGCGTCCTACGACAACCTGGACACGCCCTATCCCTATGTCCTGCTGGTCTCCCAGCAGAGCACTGAGACGTGCCTGCTCGCGCGCTTGGAAGAACTAGGCGGTGCGGTCCACAGAGGACATGTGTTCCTCGGGTCCACGCCCGACTTCCCCGGCGTCGCGGCCACGATCGCCGGACCGGACGGCGTCCTGCGCGCGATCACCGCCCGCTACCTGGTCGGCTGCGACGGAATCCACAGCACGGTGCGCACAGCGGCCGGGATCGGGTTCCCCGGCACCGCACCCGAGCAGCTCTTCGCCATCGCTGACGTCCGCCTGGACGCGAACGCCGACGCCGTGCCGAAGGAGGACACCACGTTCTACCTGTCCTCGGCAGGTATGTTGCTCGTCTCACCGCTGGCCGGCGGGCAGCACCGAATCGTCGGGCCGGCGCCGGGCCCGGCCGCGCCGACCGGCGAGGATGTGGAGCGGCTGCTGTCCGAGCGGGGTCCGCGCGCCGAGCGCATCAGGGTCATGGAGGTGTTGACGGCCTCGACCTACCGGGTCCAGGAACGGGTGGCCGAGCGGTTCAGTGCGGGCCCGGTCTTCCTGGTCGGCGATGCCGCCCACACCCACAGCCCGGCCGGCGGCCAGGGCATGAACACCGGTATCCAGGACGCGGGCAACCTGGCCTGGAAGCTGTACGCCGTCCTCACTGGACTCGCCCCTGCCGCGCTGCTGGACACGTATCACGGCGAGCGGCACCCGATCGCGGCCGAACTGGTCGCGTTCACCAGCCAGTTCGCCAAGCTGGCCAACCTGCGTGACCCGGCGACCGGCGAGCTGCGCAACCGTGTGCTGGCCGCCGCGGCAGCCGTCCCCGGCGTCACCGACTGGATCACGGTCAAGCTCGCCCAGCTCGACCTCGGCTACACCCAGGAGCCTGATCTCGGCACGCCGCGTGTCGGACATCGCGTCTGGCCCACGACCGTCCCGCCTGTCGGCCTGCGCTGGACCCTGGCACTACCGGGCGACGACAGCACGACCCTGCCGGACGAGCAGGGAATACTCGCCGTGCGACACGTCCCGACTCTGGCCACACCACTGCTGATACGCCCCGACGGCTACCTGGCCGCACGCGGAGTGTCCATCGCCCCGGCAGAGGTACTCGACCGCCTGTCCAGTTACCTGCCCTCAAGCCCCACCCGATGAATAGCGACATCACCGCGCTGCGCGACATCACCACGATCTGGCGCGGCGGCGTCCCCGTCGACCGGTCCGCCCGCATACCCACACAGGAGTTGGTCTGATCATGAACGGCCCCGGCATCCCCGCCCACGCGGGCATCCACCACATCAAGCTGCCGGTCGCCGACCTGGAACGCAGCGCCAAGTGGTACTCCGATGTCCTAGGAGCCCGCCGACTCACCGAGCTGGACCACCACCGGCCCGACGGCACCCTGTTCGCGGTGATCCTCGACATCCCCGGAATCGCCGGACGCGTCGAACTGCGTCTGGACCCGGCGACCGCCGGTGCGCTGCACGGCTACGACTTCCTCACCTTGACCGTCGAGGACCGACCCGCGCTGGACGCCTGGGCCGCTCACCTGGACGCCCTCGGCATCACCCACTCGCCGCCGATCGTCGCGTTGGCGGGCTGGCTGCTGGTCGTCCCCGACCCGGACGGCCTGCGCCTGCGGTTCTACACCAAGCAGCCCCACGGCCTGGACGAATCAGCCGTCGAATTCGACTCCCCCTGGCTCGGCACCGGTCCCCTCGCGCCGTCGCCGACCGAGCAGCAGGACACCGCCATCTGCGCCGTCGCCACCCTCAAGGCCCTGCCCGGCCACGCAGACGAAGTGCGAGACCTGATGCGGTCGGTGGCACAAGCCACCCGTCGGTGCCACATTCTGCGGCTGCGAACTGCTCCTCCTTGGTATTCCGCGTCGATTCTCACCTTGATCGACCCGCGTGCGGTGTCGTTTCCCAAAGACTTCCTGCGGTTTGCGTGGCGGTTGACCGCTTCTAGGATTGTTCAGAGCGGAGCCGCTGGTCGTAGTCCTGTTGGCGCTGGTGGATCTCGTCGGTGTGGGCGATCGTCCAGTCATACAAGCGGCCGAATGGCTCCCGCAGGGATTCGCCGAGCGGGGTGAGGGAGTACTCGACTCCGATCGGTGAGGTTGGCAGCACACGCCGCTCGATCATGCCGTTGCGCTCCAGGCGGCGCAGGGTCTGGGTCAGGACCCGCTGGGTCACGCCTTCAAGACGGCGCTTGATGTCGTTGAACCGGCGGGGCCTTTCCAGGACAGCCATGGTCATCATCGACCACTTGTCCGCGATCTGGTCGAGGATCGGGCGGCTGGGGCAGTCTGCCCGGTAGACGGTGCCATCGTCCACGCTGGTGTCAGGAGCAGCCATGTCGGTATCCTCCGCCATCCCTACGATGCTGAAAGTGCGTTCTTGACGCTGGTCGATCTTCCCCAGCAGCCTAGGTATACATCAGGAACCTAGATGCCTGCCAGGTACGGATCGGAGATCTGCATGCACCACGACTACGCGACCCTACGAGTGAGCCGCGAGGGCGGCATCGTCCGCGTCACCCTCGACAACCCGCCCGTCAACGTCCTGGACGTAGCCCTCATGACAGACCTGCGGCGCCTGCTGCTCGCGCTGCGAGACGACGATTCGGCCCGGGTGATCGTGTTCGACAGTGCCGACCCGGACTTCTTCATCGCCCACGTCGACATGTCCCTGGTCGACGCCCCCGACGCCTTCGACGGACTCGCCGCCGAGGTACCCGCCGGCATCAACGTCTTCCAAGCCCTGGGGGAGCTGTTGCGGCACCAGCCGCAGGTGACGATCGTCAAACTCGCCGGTCTGGCGCGCGGTGGCGGTGCGGAGTTCGTCGCCGCCGCGGACATGGCGTTCGCAGCGATCGGCCCCGCCGGAATCGGCCAGATCGAGGCTCTCATGGGCATCGTGCCCGGTGGTGGAGGCACCCAGTACCTCGCCGGTCGGATCGGCCGCAATCGTGCTCTGGAGGCCGTGCTCAGCGCCGACCTGTACGACGCCCAGACCGCCGAACGCTACGGCTGGGTCAACCGAGCCCTCCCCGCCGATCAGCTCGACGACGTGGTCGACCGCCTGGCCCGCAACATCGCCGCACTGCCCGCTGGCGTAGTCGCCGCGGCCAAACACGCCATCGTCCCCGACGATCTCGCCGAGGGCTACCGACGAGAACACGACGCCTGGGCAGGCCAGTTCAGCCGACCTGCGGCCGCGCGGCTGATTCGAGCCGGACTGGCCCACGGCGCCCAGACCCGAGACGGCGAGCGCGAACTGGAGGACTTGCTCCGCGGACTGCCGGGCTGATCAACGCGCCGGCCGAGCACTGCGGTTCCGCGCAGCATGTCACTTGCGAACGGTGTCGTGAGAGTCGGACGCTTTCGATGAGACGGGACATGCGAGTCTCAAACTACTGTCACAGATGCCATCCAGTTGGCATCGAGACTGAGAAAACGGCGCCAGGATTGAGAATCTACAAGTCTCTGTAGGGTCCTGCGGCTGGTGACATCACGACCTTTGCTGATCTGTGGTTTCGCCGTGTGCCTCACGACGGGTAACGCAAGATCAGTCCCGGCCCCGTGACATTTCTTTGGCAGGGGGCGTGCACAGGGGGCCGCTGCCCTTGCACGGGTGGTGCGTGCCAGATCCGGTCTGGGTCGACGTCGCAGTCTCGCTCGCCAAGGTTGTTCTCGCGACACCCCGTGTTCTCGCCTCGTCGGATCTGCCTTGCCAGCGAAGTTCCCGTATCTGCCTCGCCGGGTGTCGAAGTCGGCCGCGTCGCAGCCGACCGGGCGGTGACCTCAGGCGGGTCTGCTTGCCGGGATTCGTGGCCGTGTGCATCGTCCACGCCCGGACCACGCCTCGGACCTGGGCCTTTCCGGGGCGGTTCGGCGCCGTGCCGCCCGCGTCCCGGAGCCCGGGTGTTGCGGATCGGCGGAGCGCGTATTAGTTTACGTACCGGAACGTAAAGGAGGCGGCGATGCGCCCCATACCACGCTCGGATCACTTCAAGTCTCGGCGCAGGGACTGGGCTGTATGAGCATGAGCGAGTACTCCCTGTGGAGCCGGGAGGTCGAAGCGGTCGTGCCGGCCATGGCCGAGCTCGGCGTCGGCCTGGTGCCATACGCGCCGCTAGGGCGCGGTTTCCTGACCGGAAAGGTGGATCCGGGCTCGCTGGGAGAGAACGACTCCCGACGCGCGCATCCCCGGTTCCAGGGCGATCACGCCCCCGCCAACCGGCGGCTGGCCGAGACGGTGGGTGCGCTGGCGGCGCAGCTGGGTGTCACCGGCGCACAGCTCGCGCTGGCCTGGGTGTACGCCCGCGGCCGGCAGCTCGGGATCCCGGTGGCGCCCATCCCCGGCACCAGCAGCCCGCGGCACGTGGCCGAGAACGTGGCCGCGCTCTCGGTCTCGCTGGACGACGCGGTGCTGGCGCGGCTCGATCCGCTCGCCCGGGAAGTGTCCGGCCGGCGGCACGGCCCGCTGCAGCCCGTCCGACCCCCGGTCCAGTCGTGACCGGCCCGCAGACCCGCGGCCGGGGACGGCCCCGCGAGCCCGAGCACGAGGAGCTCGTGCTCACCGCCGCCACGCAGCTGCTCCTGGAGGGCGGCGTCGCCGCATGCACGGTCGAGGCGGTGAGCCGCCGCAGCGGTGTCAGCAAGCCCACGATCTACCGGCGCTGGCCGCACCGCACCGCGCTGGCGATCGAGGCCTTCGCCGCGCACATCGGCCGCCTGGTGCCGCTGGTCGAGACCGGGGACAGCGCGCACGACCTGGTCCAGGCCGTCGCCCATTTGGCCGAGTACTACCAAGGCCGCGACGGCACCGTCTTCGCCCAGCTGGTCGCCGCCGCCGTGCTGGAACCCGGCACCGCCGACCTGCTCAACTCCCGGTTCTTCGCCCCGCGCCGCGCGGCACTGCGCGAGTTGTGGGAGCGCGGGGTCGCACGCGGCGAGCTCGACCCGCACGTCGAACCCGATGCGGCCATCGATCTGCTGTTCGGCCCGGCAGCGTTCCGCCTGCTGCTCGGCCACCAGCCCGTCGACGTCGACTCCTGCGTGCACCTGGCCCGCACCGCCCTCCAAGGCTTGATCCTCACCCGACCGACCACCCCGTCCCAGGCACCGAAGACACCCGGAGGTTAAGAACCATGCTTCCCATCACCGACACCCCTCAGCAGCCCACTGCCAAGCACCCCGGGCGCACCCTCGTGGCCTCACACTCGTTCAGTTTCGCCCGCCGCGAATGGACCGAGGCCGGCGCACCGCTGTCGGAGCAGTTCCGGGTCGTCGCCGTGGACGCACCCGGTCACGGCGAAGCGCACGACATCGGCGGCTACACGATGGCCGAGATGGCCGCCGCGTTCGCCGCCACCGTCAACGAGCTCGGCCTGACCGACTACGTACTGGTCGGCCACTCGATGACCAGCAAGATCATGCAGATCCTCGCCAGCCGCGCCGGCGCCGGACTGGGGCTCAAGCAGCCGCCGGCGAAGCTCGTGCTGATCACCCCCACGCCACTGGGAGAAGAGGTCGGTGGCCAAGAGCTGCGGCGCTCACTGTTCCAGAGCCGCAGGGACCGCGCGGACGCGGAGAAGTTCGTGCTGGACCGCACCGCGGTGCCGCTGGCGCCGGAGGTGTTCGACCGCACCTGCGAGGACTACGCGCGGATGAACCGCAAGGCCTGGGACGCCTGGCTGACCGAGGGGGTCAACGAGGACTGGACCGAGCGCGCCGCGCCGATCGACATCGAGACCCTGCTGATCGTCGCTGACCGCGACCCGGTCTGGGGCCTGGAGATGCAGAACAAACTGACGGTGCCGCACCTGTCCAACGTCACGATCGCCTCGATCGACTCCGGCCACCAGGTGCCACTGGAGGCGCCGCAGGCCCTGTCCGACCTCATCACCGCCTTCGCCGCCTCATGACCGGCGCCGCCCAGCTATCGACCGGAGACCGGGAATGGGGCGGGCGACTGCCCCTGGCCTCCCACGGCCCGCTCACCGAGGACCAACTCGCCGCGCAGCAACGACTACGGGCCGAGGTGGTGCCGTGGGCCCGGACGGCGGGAGTCGCCGTGGCCACGGCCGAAGGAGATTTCATCGGCCCGTTCAACGCCTTCGTGCACCGCCCCGCCGCCGGCATGCCCTACCTGGCCTGGGTCCTCGCCGACCAGGCCCAATCGTCCCTGGCCGCGTCCCTGCGCGAGATCATCATCCTCACCGTCGGGACGGCGTGGAACAGCGAGTACGAGATCTACGTCCACACCGCGATGGCCCGACACGCCGGCGTCACGGAACCGGTGATCGGGGCCGTCCTCACTGGACACTCCAGCACCGACTTCTCCTCTACCGAAGCAGCCGTCCACCGCTTCACCGACGAACTGGCACGCACCCACTCCGTCCGCGACGACACCTACCGCCTCGCGATCGATGCGGTGGGACAGACCGGCGTCCTGGACATGGTCAACCTGATCGGCGCATACCTCGCGACCTCGGCCCTGCTCAACGCCTTCCGCGTACCCGCACCACCTCAAGCCGAACCCGGCTAGCGCGGCGACCGAACGACTTCGCCGGATCGCGGGCCATGCGACGGTTCGGAATGGGGGCCATCCCCAGCGGATGCCCTTCTCGCTGCGGATGCGGGCGCGTTCGCGTCTTCGGGCGGGGTGCCGGTTGGTCTTCTCCGCGCCAGACACATCGGCTCCGGAAGCATCGGCGAGGACTTCTCCCACCGGGTGGCGATGTCACCACCGATGCTTCCGGCCGGGTTCTCCGCGTCGCGCGGCGCAGTGTTTGACCGATGCGGCGTCAGCCGTGGACGAGCATGGAGGGCGTGGCGGCGTCGTCACGGTAAACGTGCGCTGGCATACGCAGCCTGAACCCGTCGGCGAAGATCGCCTCCACGTTGGCGATCTCCGAGGCGTCCGGGTGGTCGTTCGTGCAGTCGGTACCGGCGCTGTGGCCGGACATCAGAGCTGCGCAGTCGCCGTTGTAGTTGTCGGGAAGGCCGAGTATGTGGCCGAGTTCGTGCGCGGTGATCCGTGGTGCGGAGTAGCCCTCGGACACCGCCTCCTCGCCGAGCTCCACGGTGCCCGAGCCGGGGTCGTCCGAGCTGGTCTCCGGCCACCCGCTGGTGGCGATCAGGTGCACGGTGGCCTGGTGCTCGCTGTCGGCCTCGACGAACTTGACGTCGTCGACGCTGCTGTTCCAGACCGCCGTGGCCGTGGCCACGTCGGACTGCCAATCGCCGGCGTCAGTGTCCTCGTAGTACACGACGCGGACTGAGTCGTGCGGCGTCACAGCGGTAGGGAACGACGCCGCCTGGGACGACGCGGCCTGGCTGACGGAGGCTGTCGCCAGCGGGAGGAGCACGCATACGCCGAGGGCGAACACACGCGCAGTGAGTTTGGTACGCATCTGCGGTCCTTTGCGGAAAGGGAGTAGGGCGAACCGGCCGCCGGGATGGTGAACCCGGTGGCCGAAAAGGTGGCGGGACGAACGTCCGGTGGCGCCGCTGACCGTCAATCCGCTATCAGGGTTCGAAGTCTATTTGCGGGCTCGTACCAGCGACAAGGGTGTGACCTTGTCCAAAACTGGACAAGGCAGGATTAGGCCGACAGTCTCCGACGCTCCTAGCTGGCGTCTTCCACTAAGGACATCGAGCGGCCGGCAGTGTCGTTGCGGACCGGGGCGCCAGTCCACGTTCTGCGTGTGATCGCGGGACACGGGTCACTCACTACGACTCACTGGTGCCCGCATCCCGACCGGAAGCGGATCCAGGACGTTGGAACCTCGCTGAATGACTTCCTCAAGACCCACTGGCCCGCAAATGGCCCCCAAGGGCCTCAGGAGGAGCCAGAGGCATAGCAGTGCCCGAAGAACGACGAAGGCCGGTTGACCTGGATCTACTCCCAGAAGACCGGCCTTCGTTGCGGTCGGGCTGACAGGATTTGAACCTGCGACCCCCTGACCCCAGGTCTATCTGTCAACTGTTTCCACATGTCAAGCACACAATGCGTCCTCGGCAAGCCAGGTATGGCGAGTATCGATCGGCAGGTCGTTCATGATCGCGCATCTCGTGTGGCCCCCAAGCGGCCCCCAAACGGTGGGCCTTCTCCGCCCGAGAAGATTCTGTCGCAGACACACTTCGATTCTGTTGATCGCGGTCGACTTCGGCGACATGGCGAAGATGGAACCCTCGCGAGCGCGGGCCCGAGAACCCTCGTGGAGTGTCCGTCGTCCTCGCCGGACAGCGCCGTGCCCTCGAAATCGCCGTTCACAACGCTGACCGCGACCGCGACCGCGACCGCTCGTCCTGGCCCGGCGACTCCAGGCCGCGCTGGACAGCGTCACCGCGCAGGACTGCGGTCCTGGGTCGATGTTCTGGTCGTGGTCACCAGACAAACGGAACTAGCCGGTGGGGGGTGGCCGCCGCGTAAGCGCCGTAGGCATCGCCCAGTTCGCGGCGGAGCGCCCTCTTGACAAGCAGGTCGTCGTCGACTACTACACCACCGCGTTCGCGGCGAACCCGGAGAAGGCGATCGCCGTCCACTTCGGCCCGGGCTACGTCCAGTACAACCCGGACGCCCAGGACGGGCCGGAGGCCTTCATCGGCTTGGTGAAGTGGCTGCGCGGCGAGTATCCGCGGCTGCGCCTGGACATCAAGCGCGTGGTCGCCGAAGGCGACATGGTCCCCACCCACTCCGACCTGGACGTCGAGCCCGGCAACCCGGACAACCCCGGCCGCGCGCTGGCGGACTCTTCCGCCTGGAGGATGGCAAGGTCGTCGAGCACTGGGAGGTGATCCAGGACGTTCCGAAGACCGCTGCGAACGATAACGGGATGTTCCGACGCCTGCCGAGTTGCCGAGCCGCCGCGTTGCCACGCGCCGACGCCATCCTCGCGGCCGCGGCGCGCGGCGGCTGCTACGGCGTGGTGCTGAGCGTGAGGATCTGTGCCGGTGTGGAACTGCACGCCGCCAGGTCGAAGAGGGGGCCCGGGTACCCGTTCGGCTGGGGATACACCTGGATGCAGTCGGTATTGGAGGTGCCGGAGGCGATGAACTGGTACCGGCTGCCGCTCGTGCCGACCCGTTGGGGGATCCAGGTGGGGGAGCCGATGCAGGCCTCTTGGCGGACGCCGAGACGATATTTCGCGAGGCACAGGCCGTTGGCCTGGCTGACGATCTGATAGGCCCCGGGCATCCCGGAGACTGCTTGGAATGCGAAGTTCTGGGCTGTGGATCCGTTGCAGGGGTGGCCGTAAGTGTCGAGGAAGTAGTGGCCGGGGTCGGTCGTGCTGGTGTCCAGGCAGGTGTTCTGCGCTGCTGAGTAGATGGTGCTGATCGGCGCCGCCTGTGGGGCTGCTGTCTGTGCGGCGGCCGTCTGGGGTGCTGCGATCGCGCCGGTGACCGCGGCGACTGCTGCCGCGACTATGAGGGAGCTGCTGATCATGGCGTGTCCTCCAGTCTTCCAGATGGGCGAAGCCGTGTTCGGCGCGTGATCGGACGTTGGGCAGGTGTGTGTCAGAAGCCTGATGCCCACCTACCGGGGTGAGTGAACCCGGGACGCCGGCCCGGTCACCGTCGGGTTCGAGCCTCGTCGGCCAGTAGGGTGCTGGTCTCCTCTGACACCGGGGTGGTCAGCGTGGCGCCCAGCATGTCGATCAGCTCGGTTCTGGGCGATCAAGGTTCTGTGCACGACGGCCTGGATCTTCACAGCGGTCTTCATCGCGGTTCTGGCGGTACAGTTGCGGCTGAAGCGGTACGTGCCGTTCCCGTACTGGCTGACCGTGGTGGTCGTGAGCGTCACGGGCACCCTGTACACCGACATCCTGACCGACCGGCTCAACGTCCCGCTGTGGCTCAGCTCCGCGGTCTTCTCGGTGCTGCTCGCGGCGGTGTTCGGCTTGTGGTGGCTGCGCGAGCGCACCCTGTCGATCCACTCGGTCACCACGCTGTCGCGCGAGTCGTTCTACTGGCTCGCCGTCCTGGTCACCTTCGCGCTGGGCACCGCGACCGGCGACTGGATCCTCGAGCTCACCGGTTGGAGTCCGGGCGTCTCGGTCCTGCTGCCGCTCGGCCTCGATGCCGTATTCGCGGATCTTCCGGTAGATCGTGGCGCGGGACACACCCAGGGTTCGGGCTGCTTCGTTCTTGTTGCCGTGGGCGTCCAGCAGGCTGCGCACGATCGCGTCGCGCTCCGTGGACTCCAGTGGGTTGAGTACCCGGCGGGCCACGGTGTGGCATTCCGGCGGCAGGTCGTCGGCGCTCAGGTCGTCCCGCGCGTCCGCGAGCTCCTTGAGGAGTCGCGGGTCTCGGCCTGAACCGCACAGCCGCCGTTCGTCAGCCGAAGAACGCCAGGAGTTCGCGAACGAGTTCGTCCGGGCGTTCCTCGGCGAGGTAGTGGCCGGCCCCCGGGATCTGCACGAAGCGGATGTCCGTCGCCCGGTGCTCGTTCGAGGCGCGGGAAAAGCTCATGAGGTCACCGTCGGGAACGAGCACCGGCATGGTGAGCTTGGTGTGGGTGGCGGCCTCGTCGATGTCCTCGGCGAGGGTTCCGTACCAGCCGGCGACGGCCCGGATCGCCTCGGGCGAGTCGTAGGCGGCGGCGTAGATCGCCCTGGTGGTCTCGTCGAAAGCGGCCGGATTGTCCGAGAGCTTGTCGATGTACCAGTCGATCAGAAGGCGATAGCGTCCCGCCAGCAGCTTCTCCGGCAGCTCGTCGAGCGCGTTGAACGACAGGTGCCATCCGCTCAGTTCGCCGGGCCTGGGGACGACCGGGAAGCGACGCAAAACTTCGTCGGGCGCACCGGGCCCCCAGAACGCGGCCTTGATGGTCGCGTCCGGGAAGTTGGCCGCGAAGTTGTAGGCGACCCACGAGCCGACGTCCTCACCGGCGATGTACACGCGCTCATGGCCGAGGGAGGATACGAGCTCGTAGATGTCCCGGGCCATGTTCTTCTTGTCGTAGCCCGCGGCAGGTTTCGACGACTCACCCATACCACGCAGGTCGCAGACGATCACCCGGTAGCGGCGCGCGAGGGCCGGCATCATCTTGTGGTACTGCCACCAGGTGCGCGGCCAGCCGGGCAGCAGGACCAGCGGCACTCCGGTCCCACCGGCCACGTAGTGCAACCGGACACCGTTGACGTCGGCGTAGTGGTGTTCGAATCCTTCGGGTGTGGTGGACATGTCCATCCTCTGATCGCTGATGGTCGATGCCGGTCGGGACGGGCCCGGCCGGCTGTTCGGGGCGCGGGAAGTCGCGGCGTGGCTAGACGTCCGGAAGGAGCTCCGTGTTGTACCGCGCGAGCAGTTCGGGGTCGAACGGCAGGTCGCCGTCGACGGGCGGGTGCTCGCCGGGGCGGGCCGGCCGGCTGCTGGCGCGGAACACTTCCTCGATGCCGCCGGGGAGGAAGAAGAAGACCATCCTGGCGGCGTGCAGACCGCGGTTGATGAACCGGTGCCGGGTTCCGCGCGGGACGTAGAAGAAGCTGCCGGCTTCGGCGGCGACGGCCTGGTCGCCGTTGAGGAACTCGAGCTCTCCGGAGATCAGGTAGAACGCCTCGACGTGCTCGTTGTGTACGTGCGGCGCGGGGCCGCTGCCCGGGGGCACGGTGGCCTCGATGAGCATCAACTCCCCGTCGGTGCTCGCGGCGTCGGCCTTGATCGTGTAGATGTCCCCGGCGGCCCAGATCGTCTCGCCCGCCCCCTTGGGGACGTAGAGGGCGTTCCGCTTGGTGTAGCGGGGGTCTTGGTCGCCGGTTCCGGAGGTCGGAATGCTCATGCCTGCGCTCCTTCGTCACGCGGTGCTGGTCCGCGCTGGGTCAGGGGGCTGTGAGATATAGACCGAACGTTCCGAAACCTAGTCGCGATCCCAGAGCCCTGTCAAGGCACCCCGCCGCGGCCCCGGGCGCCGCAGGTAGACTGCGCGTCGGGAAGGGCGGGTGATCGCAGTGGCAGGTACAGGCGCAGGCGGACGCCCTCGTGAGTTCGATCCCGAGGTCGCGCTCGAGGCGGCGATGAGAGTCTTCTGGGCGCACGGCTACGAGGGCACGTCCATGGCCGATCTGGTGGCCGCGACGAACCTGAGCAGGGCCAGTATTTACGCCGCGTTCGGGAACAAGGAATCACTGTTCTTCAAGGCGCTGGAGCGCTATCTCGCCGGCCCCGGCTCCTATTTCGCCACGGCGCTCGCCCAACCGACCGCCGCACGGGTCGCCCGCCAAGTGCTGTATTCAGCCATCGATACCGTCGCCGGCGAGGGCACGCCGCAGGGTTGCCTCAGTGTCCAGGGAGCACTCGTCGTCGGCCCCCGATCGGCACACCTCAGAGAGCGCATGGAGAAGTACGGCCAAGACGCGACAGTGCACCTGGCCGAGCGGTTCCGGCGCGCGCAGCAGGACGGTGACCTGCCCGGGCACGCCGACGTGACGGTCTTGGCGCAGTTCGTGGTCACCGTGAGCCAGGGCATCGCGGTCCAGGCGGCCGCCGGGGCGGCACGCCAGCAGCTCCGGCTGATCGCCGATCAGGCGATGACCACCTGGCCGTGAACCCCCTCACCGGTAGTGCCGGCGTCGCCGCTTTAAGTCGTTGAGCAGTACGGACGAGCCGTAGGATCGAAAACGTGACCGCTGCGACCAACGAGCTCGGCGAGACGCTGCGCAGCTGGCGCGACCGGTTGCAGCCCGAAGAGCTCGGGCTGCCGACCGCCCCGCACCGGCGGGCGCGTGGGCTCAACCGCAAGGAGCTCGCCCGGCTGGCCGGGATGTCGCCGGACTACCTCGTGCAGTTGGAGCAGGGCCGGGCGAACACGCCGTCGGTCCAGGTGCTCGCGGCGATCGCTCGTGCGCTTCGGCTGACCGGGGCCGAACGTGCGTATCTGTTCCGGCTCGCCGGCCAGCCGGTGCCCGAGGAGCGGCAGATCAGCGCCGTCCTCCCGCACGGCGTCCGCCGGCTGGTGGAGCAGCTTTCGGCGAGTCCGGCCGCCGTCTACGACGTGCGCTGGAACCCGGTCGCGTGGAACGCGATGTGGGCCGCCGCGATAGCCGACCCGCTCACCCGGCCCGAGCGTGAGCGCAACATGGCCTGGCGGGCCTTCGTCGACCTGCCCACGCACGTGGTGCGCACGGCTGCTGAACAGCGGCAGTTCGAGGAAGCCATCGTGGCGGACCTGAGGTCGAGTTCGGGCAGATACCCGGGTGATCCCGGCCTGAGCGGGCTGGTCATGGACCTGCTTGCGGCCGGCGACCGGTTCCGCACACTGTGGCAGGCCCGCCGCGTCGGCGTTTACGAGCAGGAGCACAAAACCATCGACCACCCCGATCTGGGTCTGCTCGAAGTCGACTGCGACATCCTCACCACCCACCGCAACGACCTGCGGGTCGTGGTCTACACGGCCCTCCCCGGGAGCGTGTCGGCCAAGGCCTTGGCGGAGCTCGGCGCGGCCTGCACCGAGAAGTCGTTGCTGGATCTCCCGCGTCGCGGCGGGGCCGTCTGACCTCGGCTCGCTATCGCTTCGCCGCAGTTCACAGCCGCAGTTCGAACCAGTCGGCGACCAGCTGCCGGGCCGGGTCGGAGTCGTCCATGCTGCAGTGTTCGGCCCCGCCGTCCACGCCGTCGAACACCAGGAGCTGCTTGTCGGCCGAACCGGCGGCCTCGATCGCCCGCTCCGCGTGCGAGAGCGGGATCATCGAGTCGTCGGCGCCGTGCATGATCAGGAACGGCTGGGTCAGGTGCGGGAGCGCCTCGGCCAGGGTGAACGCCGTGACCTTCGCCAAGGCCTCCGCCATCGTCTCGGTGCCCATCACCCACGGCAGCTGCCAGAACGGCACCGGGGTGGTCTGCGACCGGGTCTCCCAGCGGTGCCGCCACAGCTCGCCGTAGTCCCACACCCCGCCCCACGCGGCGACGGCCTTGATCCGCGGCTCGAAGGAGGCGCCGCGCGGTGCGTAGTAACCGCCCAGGCTGATCCCGAGCAGACCGATCCGCGCCGGATCGATGTCGGAGCGGGTCTCCAGGTAGTCCACGACGGCCTTCGTTGGCACCTCGTAGTCTGGGCGGGAGGCTACGCCGCGCAGCCTCAGCGGCTCCCCGGTGCCCGGGGCGTCGACCACCAGGCAGGCGATGCCCCGGTCGGCGAACTCCTCCCGGATGATGCAGTACAGCAGCTCTTTGGTGACGTCGAAGCCGTTGTAGAAGATCACGACCGGGGCGCGGCCGCGTACCCCGCGGGCCGGGATGAGCCAGCCGGGCAGTACGCCGTCCGGTGAGTCGATCTCCACGCGCTCAAGGGCCGTGGCAGGGTCTTGACGGCCTTCTCGAATGCCTCGAGTGCGAGCTCGTAGCTGTTCGTCTTCGCCGGTCCCGGCGCGGTCTGCCGTTCCCCGGTCAGGTAGTAGTTCGCGGCTCGCAGATATCGCTCGGACGCGCTGCGGCGGTAGCCGCAGCGCAGGTCCCGCTCTGCGAATTCGGCTTGGAGCGCGCCTGCCTCGTCCCACGCCTTCGTCCACGCGTCGGGATCCGGCTGCGCCTCGCGCAGCGGCGCCAGCCGGCGGTCGATCTGGCCCAGCTGCCCGCCGGCCGTCATCGACAACAGTACGGCCGATGACCACATGTAGTTCTTCGGGAAGTACTTGAACACGACAGCTCCTTGATCAGCTCGTCCCCGAACGATCGTGTCCGCGATCTCGTCAGCTGAAGCGATCAACAGTGGTGAAGCTGGTACCACCCTTGTGGTGCGGTCGCCGTACCGCTAGGCGAAGGCGACGTCGACCAGCGCCTTCGCGGCACCGGCGGAGACCTTCGCGACCGTGGCGTCGTGGTCGAGCCACGCGGAGACACCCGCGCCGTCGTAGAGCACGACCAACTGCCTGGCCAGCGTTTCGGGGGAGGGCACGCCCGCGGCGAAGGCGAGGTCGAGGAACAGCGAGTGCACCCACAGCCGGTACTCCTCGGTGGCTTTCTCCACCGCCTCGCCGGTCTCGGATTCGGCGCTGGCGCACATGAAGGCGCAGCCGCGGAAGTCGGGTTCGGCGAAGATCAGGCCCTGCACCTCGAAGACGCCGGCCAGCCGCTCCCGGGGTGTGCGATAACGCACCTCCAGCTCCCGGGCCATCCGCTCCCGGGTCTGGGTGTGACGGCCTTTGAGATAGGCGCGTACGAGCTCGTCTTTGCTGCCGAACGTGTTGTACAGCGACGCCTTGGCCACGCCGGCCCTCTTGATCACCTGGTCGATGCCCACCGAGGCGATGCCCTCGGCGTAGAACAGCTCGTCGGCGGCGGCCAGCAGTCGTTCGCGGACTGAGGTCCGCGCTCTCGTCTCCATAGCCATGCAAGCATGTTATCAGACCGATCTGTCTAGTTGCCAGAGGGGGAAGTATTCCAGACAGGTCGGTCTAATCTCATGTCCAATTGTAGACCTAATCGTCCTGGTCGCTGGCCATAGCCACTGTTTAAGTGTGGGCACTACGGCCGCGTTCCGGTTTACCCGACCAGACCGACCTGTCTAAGTTGAGGGCATCGAGAAACCTCTGAGTCTGATCCGTGACGCAAGGAAGGCACCGCCATGACGAGCGAGACTGACACCGGCGACCGGCACACCGCTTTGGTGACCGGCGCGACCTCCGGCATCGGCCGTGCGGTGGCCCTCAGGCTGGCCGACGACGGCCTGCGAGTCCTGGTCGCCGGCCGTGACGCCGAGCGAGGATCCCAAGTCGTCGCCGAGATCGAGGAGAACGGCGGCCGGGCGAGGTTCCTGGCCGCCGACCTCGGCGACGTGCGGGGCGTCCAGCAGCTGGCCTCCGCGGCGGGCGAGGTGGACGTCCTGGTCAACAACGCCGGCTTCTCCTGGTTCGGACCCACCCCGGACCTGCCCGCGGACACCTTCGACGCTCTGTTCGCAGCCAACGTGCGCTCGGCCTACTACCTGGTGGCCGCGCTCGCGCCGAAGATGGCCGAGCGCGGGTACGGGCGCATCGTCAACGTCGGCAGCATGGCCGGGCAGGTCGGCCTGCCGGGCGGCGCGGCCTACAGCGCGACCAAGGCGGCGCTGGCCGCGATGACCCGCGCCTGGGCCGTCGAGTTCAGCCCCCGTGGCGTGCTGGTCAACACCGTCGCCCCCGGCCCGGTCTACACCCGCCCCGCGAACGAGGAGAACATCACCGCACTGGCGAAGACGACCCTGCTCGCCCGTGGTGCGCAGGCCGCTGAGATCGCCGACGTGATCGCGTTCATCGTCAGCCCGGCTGCCGGCTACGTCACTGGAGCCGTGATCCCCGTCGACGGCGGACGCACCGCAATCTGAACCTCTGGAGAGAGCACGACCATGCCCACCTACGCGCACGACACCGCCCCGACGCAGTTCGTCGAAGCCGGCGGCATCCGGTTCGGCTACCGCCGCTTCGGCGGCCTCGGTGGCTCTGAGCGGACCCCGCTGGTGTTCTTCCAGCACTTCATGGGGAACCTGGACGACCACGACCCGGCCATCAGCGACGCCTTCGCCGCCGACCGCGAAGTCATCCTCTTCAACAACACCGGCGTCGCCTCCACCAGCGGCGTGGTCCCCGAGACCGTCGAGGAGATGGCCTCCGACGCGGCCGTGTTCATCGAAGCGCTCGGACTCACCACCGTCGACCTCGTCGGCCACTCGATGGGCGGCCTGGTCGCCCAGCAGCTTGCGATCCAGCGTCCGGACCTGGTGCGCCGCGTCGTCCTGGTCGGCACCGGCCCGCGCGGCGGCGAGCGTATCGGTCAGATGTCCCCGACCACCGCCGGGTTGTTCGCCAAGAAGTACCCGCGGCAGCAGGACATGTGGCTGCCGATCCTGTTCGCGCCGACGCCGACCAGCCAGAAGCTCGGCCGCGAATACGTGGACCGGATCGTCGCCCGCGCCGACCGCGACGCGCCGTTCTCCGAGCAGTCCGTCCTCGCCCAGCGCACGGCCATCGGCGCCTATGGGGCGGCCAAGGACCCCGCGTATCGGAACCTACAGACACTCACCGCGCCGGTCCTGGTCGTCAACGGCACCGACGACATCATCATCCCCACCGTCAACTCCTACATCCTCCAGCAGTTCCTGCCGAACGCGCAGCTCCTGCTCTACCCCGACGCCAACCACGGCGCCCACTTCCAGTACCCCGAGCGGTTCGTCAAGCACGCCCGCCTGTTCCTCGACGAGCAGTAGTCCGAGCAGTAGCCCACAGGAGACATCCATCATGGCGACACCCGTAGTCCTGATCACCGGAGCGCTCACCGGCATCGGCCGCGCCAGCGCATACGCCTTCGCCGATGCCGGCGCGAAGCTCATCGTCTCCGGCCGCCGCGACGAGGCCGGAAAGCAGCTCGCCGACGAACTGCGCCTGCGCGGCGCCGAGGTCGAATTCGTCAACGCCGACGTCCGCAACGAGGACGAGGTCCGCGCGTTGGTGGACCAGACCGTCGCGCGCTTCGGCCGCCTGGACGTGGCGGTCAACAACGCCGGGACCGAAGGCGCACCCGGCCCGATCACCGACCAGAGCGCCCAGAGCTACACCGCGACCTTCGACACCAACGTCCTCGGGGTCATCCTGAGCATGAAGCACCAGGTGCGCGTCATGCGGCAGCAAGGCGCCGGCAGCATCGTCAACATCTCATCCACCTACGGGCACGGCGGCGCCGCCGGCGCCTCGGTCTACGTCGGCAGCAAGCACGCCGTCGAAGGCATCACCAAGTCGGTGGCGCTGGAGCTCGCCAAGACCGGCATCCGCGTGAACGCCGTCGCACCCGGGACCACGGACACCGGCATGCTGACTCGGTTCACCGGCACCGACGAGAACAAGGCCGCTCTCGTGGGGTCAGTCCCCGTGGGCCGGCTCGCTCACACCAAGGAGATCGCGGACGCGGTCGTCTTCATCGGGTCGGACCAGGCCTCCTACATCACAGGACACGTCCTGAGCGTCGACGGCGGGCTTTCCGCCGCCTGACGAACGGGTTCCACGCCGACAAGTTGGAGGTCGAAAGGGTATTGAGCCTTACTCAGAACCCTTATAATGGGTGGCTGCTGTCCTGTTGCCAGGGAGATCTTCGTGTGCGCCAGAGCCACCGCCTTAACCTCCCGGGTCATCGGGTACGCTGCCGCGTTCGTGGCGGCCGCAGTGCTGACTTCAGGATGTGCCTCGCATCCGGCGACCGCACCCGACGGTGGTGGGCCCAGTACCTCCTCGACCGCCTCCAGCAGTGACATCACATCTGTCACGCCCACAGGGTCGATGCCTTCGCAGAGCTCGGCCCAGACTCCGGACTCCTCGGCATCGGGCGCGGGCCAGACGACGCCGTCGTCGAGCGCGGGCCAGACGTCCAACTGGCAGACCTCCGAGGCCAGCAGCTCTGGCCCCAGCCCCAGTCCAGCCACCAGTGGCGGCCCAGTCTTCTCGGCGCCACACATCATCTGCCCCTCGCCGTGCGGCGCGATCGGATAGGCGGACAGCGCGGGGCCTTGCAATGCCCTGTCATAGTCCCTGTGTGAGGCTGTCATCACCAAGACGGTCGTACTTTCCAGCCGCCGTGCTGTGGCAGTTTCCGGAAACGTTTGCGGTCGCGGTCACCATCGCCCGCGCCGGTAACCTCCCGCTCCACCCCGACGCGCCGGCAACGGCACTTCCAACGGCCTCGCCGCCTTCTCAGTAGTCCCGCTCATTGCACCGTTCACGAAGGAAGGTCGATGAGATCCATGCCTCTGCCACGATCCCGTACTGGTCGAGAACTCGGCCACCAGCTGTGAGCTGGGCTTTTTCATACGGCTTGTTCGTATTCGTGGATCAGTCCGCCGAGGGCGGTTCGACGTCGGATCTGGTCTGCCGGCGCGGGGAATGCGATCACGGTGAGGTCGTCGTTCGGGGCGCGCAGCAGCATGCCGTTGCCTTGGTGGGAGCGGCCGGTGTTGTAGTGCTCGACGAACTGGTTCGGCACGGTGCGCAGGATGATTTCCACGCCGATCGAGGCGAACGCAGTGTCGAACGCGGTGGTGAACTTCGCGTCTCGGTCGCCGACTGGGTGACCCAGGCCGCGGTGGGATGACGGGTGATCCCCAGCAGGTGCACCCGGCGGGTGCCATGCTCGATGACGAAGGCGACGTACAGCCTGGTAAGCGTGACGGCACAGTCGACGTGGAAGAAGTCGGTGGCGAGCAGGGTGTCGGCGTGGGCACGCAGGAACGCACGCCAGCTGTCATCGCGCAGCCCTGGAGGACCGATCCGACGGGCGCGCAGGATCTTGCGGATTGTCGAGGCCACGACCCGGTGCCCGAGCCGGCGCAGTTCGCCTCGGATCCGGACCACGCCTCACCGACGGTTCTCACTCGCCAGCCGCACGATCAGGAATCAGTTCCTCGCCGATCGGCGGACGGCCCGGCGCCTTGGGCCGGGTACTTCGATGCTCTCGGTCGCGTTTGGCTTCGGCAACCTGGCGTTGGCGTGTCGAACTGTAGAGCGCGTCTTCGCCGTCTCGCCGTCTCGCCGTCTCGCCGAGACGCTAAACCTTGGGACTATGCAAGCATCAGGGCGCAGCGTTGCATAGGAATTCTCCTTATTGGGGCTGACGGCGGTTAGTCAGCAGTGTTGCGCGCAGGTCGGGCTTGCGAACCGTGCATTGGCCCTGTGGCTGCGTACTCATATGTCCGTTTGTTTCGAACTTGCTGGCTGGGATCAATGGCGACTCGCCTGATTCCGCCGTGCTCGAACAAGAACTCGAAGCGAAAAGGGTGGGGCTGCAGGCTCGCCTGCAGCCCCACCCGCCTACGTGTATCAGCGCCTAGCTATAACCTAATCCCACTGCTGGAAGTTCCCTCCGTTCTGGTCATTGAAGTACGGCGTCCCGTCGGACTGCATGTCGAGAACCTTGCCGGAGACGGCGTGCTTGAGAATCCACCCGGCTCCGCCCCACGTGTAATTCCACTGCTGGTATTGATTGCCGCTGCCGCAGGCGCCCGTGTAGAGGCTGGTGCCGTTGCCGTCGAGGCAGAGCCCTGTGGCGATGTCCTTGAACGAGAGACTTCCATTTCCGTTGTTGGTGACGTTCCAGAGCTGAAAGCCGTTCGTGGTGCTACACGGGTTGCTGTAGAGCTGAGCCTGGGCGTTGCTGTCCAAGCATCGGCCGACCGCGATGTTGGCGACGTTCCACACGTTGCCGTTCGTGCCGAACAAGGCGCCGTTGGGGGAGTAGACGACGGCGTTGCCGTCGGTCTGCACCATCAGGCCGGTCGTGCCTTGGTTCGCAGTGTTCGATGCCCACAGGGTGGCGCCGGACAGACGGCCGGTCGCGGAGTTCAGCGGCATCGACGCATAGATCACGAGGTCGCCGTCAGTCTGGAACGCCAGCGCTGCGTTCGGGTTGCCAGCGGTGTTGGAGGACCAGATCGGTGCGCCGTTCTTCTTGTACAGCACCAGATTCCCGTCGGCTTGCCAGACGAGTGTGGTCAGGGGGCCCGACCAGCGGACGGGTCCGGCCGACGCGGGGAACACTGTGTTGTCGAAGGACGCGCCCACAGCGCCGGTGGGAGTCGCGGGGGCCTGCCCGTTCTCTGCGATGCGTAGGTAGCAGGTGGGGCTGAGCGCCGAGATGTCGCCCGCTCCATCGCCCGCACGTGCACTGAAGACATAGAGATGTCCGTTGATCAGGTTCGTCGTGGGGATACTTCCTTGGACCCCGGCCGCCGACGCGGAGCCGGCACCGCCGAGGACGATCGGCGGAGCGACGTTCGGGTCGGTGACATCGCGCATCTCGAATTCCGCGTGCTGGGCGGCGATGGCGACGCTCGCTCCGAGGTTCGGATTGAGTTTGGTGCTGACCACGGGATTGTTCTGGTCGGAGCTACACGGTGTGACCGTGCCGTCGGAACTCGTGAGGTTCGTCGGCGCGGTCAGAGCGTAAACCGGCGCGGTCGCAGGCTTGAAGCCGCTGTTCTTGGACAGCCAAAGCGCCTGGTCCGCCGACAGTACCTGGGCATACACGCGGACGTCGGCTATCCCACCGCTGGTGAAGTTGTTCGCGGCGCCGCTGTAGAAACCGCGGCCGATGGCCAGCGGACCGGTCGAGGCGACGGGTGTGGTGTCGCTCGCTGTCCCGGCCAGTTGGCCGTCGACGTAAAGGGCCATGGTGCCGTTGACGTCCCATGAGGCGACCAGATGGGTCCACACGCCGGCCTTCGGCAGCCCTGCCTGTGAGCTCACTCGGGCGAACGCCGGGTTCGCGGTATCCGATGTCGCCCTGGCGAAAGACCAATTGTTGCCCTGCGCGCCGTTGTTCTCGAACTCGAGGTGGAATCCGCCGACTTGAGAGCCCTGCTGGGTGAGCAGAGTCTGGTAGCCATTGGTGTTGTCGAGTCGGGCCCACAAGGCCACTGTGAAGGGCTTGGTGCTGTCGAAAACACCTCCTGATGTGGCGACGGCGGCGGTGCTGCCGTTGAACAGGCCATAGCCGCCCGGCGCCAGCTCGGCCCCGCCGGCTGTCGTCGCCGGGTGGCTGCCCGACGGCGACGAGTCCGACGCGGTCGTGCCGGAGCCGTCGGTCAGCGTCCATTGGGCGCTGGGCGCCGCGGTCACGGATTGGCCCGTCGTGTACGTGGTGAAGTGGCACATCGACGAGAACGGTGAAGCAGAGTTCTTAGAATCGACTGTGCGCGCTTGCCAGGCGTAGGTGTGGCCGGGCAGCAGCGGCGGAGTTGTGTAGCCGACTGTGCCGCTTCCGCTGACCGCCGAGGAATCGCCGCTCGGCGCTACCGGCCGGACGATCTGCTGGCCGGTAGTGATGTCGGTGACGGAGAACTGACCGTGGACCGATACCGTCGGGTCCGCGTCTGACACGGTGACCTGCAACTTCGGCGAGAGGGAGTCGACCGTGCCGTACGGTCCCGAGGGGAGGCAGCCAGGTCCCGAAGGATTCTTGGCGGCGGGAACGGTGGCCGGCGGAAGGTTTCCTTGCGGGACCGCGGGAACCTGCGGGCCACCGTTCTGGGTGTCGTTGATGTTGTTGACTTCGTACTGGCTCAAGGCACGGTCGAAGACCTGGAAATCAGTGATCTGACCGTTGAAGTAGCTCCAGGTGTTGTTGCCTGGGGCAGCCGGCCAGCCGTTGTTGTTGTACACGCCGGTCCCGATCATGGCGATCGGGTCGGCGTTGGAGACTTGTCCGGACGCTGATCCGAGATTGTTGCCGTCCAGGAACAGCGTTTGGGCGCCGCCGGTGGAGGCGAGGGCGGCGAAGTGCCAGTTCCCGTCGTTGACCGGGGAAGGGCTGCTGATGCCTTGGGCGTTGCCGTTCCAGAAGTGCCCGTAGAGCTTGCCGTCGGTGCCGACGTAGAGCACCGGCATGGCGCCGCCGTCTGGGTTGGCCGTGCCCGGGGTGGAGTGTCCTGTGGAGAACAGCGTGCCGCCGGCCGTGGTCTTGAACCACATCGACGTGCTCAACACGTTGGTGCTGGAGATGAGGTTGTCAGGCAGGCCGATCGCGCCGGAGGAGCCGTCGAACTGCGCGGCACCGCCGTTGAGCTCCTTGGTGAAGGTGACTCCACCGATGATCGTGCCGTTGTGGCCGGCGCCGGTGATATCGAGCTCCGAGGGCGGCTGGACGTCGGTCTTGCCGCCGCTCAGGACCGCCTTGCCCATGGGCCAGTCCAGGATCGACGCGCGGGCCGCAGGGTTCTTGGTCCACGAGACGTCCGAGACGTTGATCGGGGTCGTGCCCAGCTTGAAGGTGCCGTTGTCCGACTTCAGGGGCCAGACTACGAGGCTGCCGCCGGGGCCGCTGCCCCACAGATCGGGCAGCCCGTCGCCGTCGAGGTCCCCGGACGTCCCCAGAATGGGGTTCGCTGACGGCGTCATGCCGTCGGTCAGGACGGTGACACCGGCGTCACCGCCGAGTGCTCCCAGGTCGACTTGGCCGCTGCTTTTGTGAACGGAGCTGAACTGGTAGATCTTGCCGGTAGTGCGGTCTCGGGTCCATAGGTCCGGAAGCCCGTCGCCGTTGGTGTCGCCCGGGGTGAGCAGGTCCTGGTTGCCCCAATCGAAGTCGCTGGTTCCGGCCGGCTGGGCTGTTCCGATGTCGATCCCGTCGTCCAGGGTGTTGACGGTCTTGTAGCGATAGAGCCACAACGTGTTTCTCGTGCCGTCGGCTGTGGGCGCGACTGCCAACAGGTACGTGGGATTGCGAGAGGAGATCGCCCTGGGCGTCAGTGTTCCACCGGGGTAGATGTCGCCTGTCGAGCCCTGGTCGGCCCAACCGATCGCGGCGATCGCCTTGACTCGCGACCAGTCGCAGGGGTCTGTGGTGCATCCGGGCCGGGCGGTGATGGGGATCATCTGGGTGGTGCTGAACTGGCCCGCGCCGCTGTTCAGGTAGAGGTAGAGGTTGGGGGAACCGGGCTTGTGGGCGAACAGGTCGTCTGTGTAGAGACCGTGCATCGAGCCGTGCGCGGTGAGCTGGAAGTTGTTCCATCCCGAGCCGTCAGGACTCTGGTAGACGGTTTTCGACGGTGTCGAGGCGGGGCTGTGTGCCGAGGCTAGTGTGCCGCCTGTGGACGGGACGCCAGTGACCTGATAAACGCGCAGGTCTCCGTCCGGCGTAGCAGTCATCAAGTCCGGTATGCCATCGCCGGTGACGTCGCCGGGCGTCGGCTTGGCGTTGGGGTTGTCGGGGACGTAGAAGGCGTGGGTGAGCGGAGAGGTGGAGAAGTTGCCCGCCCGGTCGACCGCGATCACCCGCAGGATGTGTGATCCCCACGAGAGCGTCGGGATCCGCAGTTGGGCTCGGCCGCTGCCGTCGGCGGTGGTGAGGTTCGCGCTGTTCTCGCCGTTCTGGCAGGTGCCGCCGGCGGTCGAGTAGCTCAAACCGGCGTCGATCGTCCATTCGTAGCACCAGATGCCGGACGGGCCGTTGTCCGAGTCGATGATGTTGATGGTGCCGCCAGGGCCTCCGGCGACCGGTGCGTTCGCGGTTCCGGGCAGGGCGTCCGGCGGGTACGAACCGGGATTCGCCGGATCGAGGGCCGGCTGGTTGGGGGACTGGAAGTCGGTCGTGAAGTAACAGGGTGCTGAGGCCCCGGCGGTGTTGTCGATGTACTTGTCGTACGCGTCGGCCCACCAATAGTAGGCGGTGCCGTCATTCAGGGGAGGGGACCAGGCCACGGTCTTGTCCCGGATACCTCCCGATTCGATGGCGGCGTCCTTTTGGTTTCCGGCGTTGTCGCGCAGGTGGAAGTTGGCCCCGAGGGCCTTGTCCGCAGGCGATCCGATGGTCGGCGAATGGACGAAGGCCGAGAAGATGGGCTGCCCGGTGTCGTTCTTCCCGAGCCAGTAGACGCCGGCTTGCGCGGGACAGCTGTTGGCCTGGTTGTTGCCGTGGGGAGTCGGATACGTAGTGGTGTTTCCCACAGTGGGCGGCAGGTCATAGGTGATCTGCCAGGCCGTGTGGTTGGTCGTGGAGAACCGCAGGAACGAGTTGGCGTCGGACTCGTTGCTGTTGAACAGGCCGACGGTGAGGTTCGGGTAGCCGTGGTTCAGGGCGGACTGTACGACGGCGGTCATATCGAACTCGATCGGCGCCGGCGGATACATGTTGTTGCCGGTCGTGGTCACCGGTGACACCGCGGCCGGCGGCATGTCCTGGCAGACGGCCTGGTCGATGTTCCAGGTGCACGCGCGGTGGTTCCAGGTCGTGTACCTGTCGATCGCGGCCGCCGCGAACGCCCGGACGCTGGCGGTGTGGCTGCCGTTGGCCGAGGCGCCGGATACCGCTGCCTGGAGCTTGCCACCGTTGGCAATGACCTGCAGGCCGGGCTGGTGCAGTTCAGCAGGAAACTGGATCTGCATGAACGTGCGCTCGATACCGGTCCCGCACGCGCTGGCGAAGCCCTGGTACCCGACTCCGGGGTCGTAGCCCTGAGGATGGGCGTCGAAGTTCGGATTGATGCCGTTGTTGCCGTCCGGCAGGCATTGCTGTTCCCAGGTCCAATGGTTGACCCAGTTGCCGTTCGTGGGCGTGACACTCGGGTCGATGTACACCGGGTAGGTCGTGTCCGGCCCGGACAGGACGGCGGTGTCGGGAGTCACCACGAGCCCGGACGAATCGGCCTTGATGGGCAGAACGGCGACCTTCGCGCCCGGTGCCGGTCCCTGCGCGGTGGACGAGGCCGGTGCGGTCGGGTCTCCCGGGGCGTCGGTGGCGGTCGGTGACACGGAATTCGCCCTGGCCTTGGCGGTGGTGTTCGGAGCGGCTTGGGCCGTCCCGGAGTCCCACATCATGGCCGGGGGCGCTGCGAATCGGGGCGTTCCGGACGCGTCGGCGGCGGCGAGGTTCCCAGTCGAGTCCGAAGTCAGCTTCAGCGTCTTCGAGGCCGTCCCGACATGCAGTGTCTTGAGTGCGGGGTTGGCCGCGGCCTGGGCGTCGTGGACGATCAGGGTGTTCTCGAAGCCTCCGAACGCGTCGACGGAAACCTGGAGGTCGACTCCTGGCAGCACCGAGGCGTACGTCGCCATACTCCCCGCCAGCGAAGGTTTGGGCAGTGTGGTCGGCCAGGTGAGTGCCAACTGATCGCCGGAGGCGTTCGTCATCGTGGCCAGCGGACCTGATCCGCCTCCGGAGAGTGTGACGGGCGACTCCACGGCGACCGGGGCCACCGAGCCGTCAGGGTTCGCCTTCAGACCGGTGTCGATCGGAACCCAGCTGCTGGAGCGTTTCACCCGCTCCGGTGCGATGCTGGAGGTCCAGGTGAAAGTCCCGTCCGCGTTGGCCGTGGTCTGGGTCTCGTCCGTCGTCAAGCCGTCCACGACGACGGCCTTGCCGCTGCTGACGGCCTTGGCGCTGGCCGTGGCCAGCGCCGACTGCCGGGCCGTGGCCTGGGGATCCGGTGCGGGGGCGGGCTTCTGGCCGGTTCCGGCTGCGTCGGTTGCTGCTTGGGTCCCGGAGCGGGACGCCGTCGGCGTCTCGTGGGGCGTTCCGGTCGCGGCGGCGGCCTGTCCGACACCGATCGACACCGCCGTCAGGCAGCTGATCGCGCCGCAGGCTGCCCGTAGCGCAGCGGAACGGATCTTGGAGAATTGCATGGGCGCGAGGGTAGAGCGTGCCCGGAATCGGCGATTCAGGCGAATGACTACTAACCTCTGTAAGAGATGACTATGCAGCTTGTGAAAGTTATCAAGCCGAAACCTACTAGGCGGTACAAATCATTGGCTTGATTAATAACGGCCCGAACCACTAGCCTGCGAGGCCTCGATCTTGATCATTCGGGTGGGAGGCATCGGGCATGGGTGGGGCATCGCCGTGGGGACGGCGCAGGCTTTCGCGGATACACATGGCAGTCGCGGTGGCACTGTCGGCGACGTTGGTCGCCGGCGTCATCGCCGGCGCGCCGACCGCTTTGGCGTCGAAATCCAAGAACCATGAGCTCTGGTCGCCGCGGCCGTTGACTCAGAGTCCTTCGATACCGGGCACGCCCAAGACCGGCGCCGCGCCCAAGACGGTGCAGCAAGCCCTCAAGCAGCAGACGACGGTTCCCGTGCCGGCCCCTGTCTGGCCGGCGGGCGGCTCAGTGGTCGTGGACACCGGCTCGGCCGCGCAATCCGGCTCGGCGGCCCAGGTCCCCGGTCAGCCGGTCTGGATATCCGGTTCCAGTCACGCGTCGCAGCCCGAGGGGACTTCGGCGAAGCTGGACGCTTCGGCCGCCGAGCCGGCCCCGGCCAAGGTGGCGGTCCAGATGGCGACGCAGGCCCAGGCCCAAGCCGCCGGGGTCAAGGGTGTGCTGCTGACCGTTGCGCGGGCCGACGGCGACAATGACTCCTCGAGTGTCCGGATCGGTTTGGACGACACCGCGTTCGCGGCGGCCTATGGCGCCGGCTGGTCTTCTCGCCTGCATTGGGTCCAGCTGCCGGCGTGTGCGTTGACGACGCCGTCGGACCCCGCGTGTGAGCGGCAGACGCCGATCCCGTCGAGCCGGAGTGCATCGGACCAGCGCGTCGAGGCCGATGTCGCTCTCCCCGCGCCGGCCTCGACGGTGCAGCCGAAGGCCGCCGGCGCCAACACGACCGCTGCTGCTCCGAACCCGCTTGGTTCGTCTGCGTCCGCCCCCGTGGTACTCGCGGCCGTCGCCGCGCCTTCCGGGCCGACCGGCTCCTTCCAAGCCACCTCGGTCAAGGCGTCCGACTCGTGGGGCACCGACGGGAACACCGGCGGCTTCAGCTACGGGTACCCCATCGCCGTACCTCCGACCCTCGGCGGAGCGGCCCCGGGCATCGCCCTCGGCTACGACTCCGCTGACGCGGACGGTCAGACCGCGGCGGCCAACAACCAGAGTGGCCAACTCGGCCAGGGCTGGTCCTGGGCCCCGGGTTTCATCGAGCGTTCCTATACCGCCTGCGTCAATGACCACCAGCCGTATTCGCCGGATCTGTGTTACGGCAAGCAGAACGCGACACTGAACCTCGCCGGACACTCCGGAACCCTCGTGCTCGACGACACCAGCAAGGTCTGGAAGTTGATGAGCGACGACGGCACCCAGATTCAGCAGCTGCTCGGGGACCCGTTCGGCGCCAACGGCGATCACGACGGCGAGTACTGGGTCGTCACCACCAACGACGGGACGAAGTACTACTTCGGTGCCGGGCATCTGCCGACCGGTACCAACCTGGGCACGCCGTCGAACTCGGTTTGGACCGAGCCGGTCTACGGCGCCGACCCGGGAACGCCGTGCCACGCTTCCACGTTCGCCGCATCGGTGTGCACCAAGGCCTGGCGCTGGAACCTGGACTACGTCGTCGACGTGAACGGCAACCTCACCTCGTACGGCTACCAGACCGAGACGAACTACTTCACCACCGGCGTCACCGACACCTCCAACGGCAGCCTCGTCCAGTACATCCGCGGCGGCTATCCGACGGCGGTGAGCTACGGGCAGACCCTCGCTGAGGCGGCGGCCGGTGGGAAGTCGGCGGCGCAGGTGCAGTTCACGGTCGCTGAACGGTGCCTGGCCGGAGCGACGGCCTGCGACCCGAAGAACTACTCGAACAACATCTTCAGCGGCAACTGGCCGGACGTTCCGACCGACCAGATGTGTCCGTCGTCCGGGGCGTGCGGCAATGACTCGCCGACGTTCTTCACCACCAAAATGATCACCGGGATCGCCACCCAGGTCCTGAAGAACGGCGGCTACGCACCGGTCGACTCCTACCAGCTGACGTACAGCTTCGCCGACCCCAACGACAGCCCCGGACGACCGGTCGACTCCACCGGTAAGGCGCTGTGGTTGTCCTCGATCCAGCGCACGGCCGTCAACGGGCTGACTCCGGTCACCCTGGCGCCGGTGGTGTTCTATCCGAAGATGCTGGATAACCGGGTCGCCGGGCTCAGCGCGAACGGGACGGCGATGCCGCCGTTCCGGCACCCGCGCATGTGGATGATCAGCACCGAGACCGGTGAGACGACCACGGTCGACTACAACAGCCCGCAGTGCAACAACGATCCGAAACTCGGCAAAGTCGTGATGCCGTCCGCGCCGGGAACCGACACCCTGCTGTGTTTCCAGCAGACCTGGACGCCCAGAGGCATGGCGTCGGTGGCCGACTGGTTCAACAAGTACGTCGTCACAGCGGTTACCACATCAGCCGGCAACAGCGGGCTGGGCACCAGCTCACCCGACCACATCACGACGTATACCTACGGCGGTCTGCCGGCTTGGCACACCAGCGACAACGAGCTGGACTACGCACCCGGCTCCAAGGCGACCTGGGATCAGTTCCGTGGCTACCCGCAGGTGAGCGTCACCTCGGGAAACCCGTCCTCCAGTGACCCGATCACCAAGACGGTGTCGACCTACCTGCGCGGCATGGACCAGGACTTGAGCATCGACTCCGCGGGCAAGTCGTCGATCCCGCCGGTCCGGGTCACCGATTCGCTCGGCGCCACCGGTGCCCAGGGCATCGTGGACGACGTCGCCTTAGCCGGTTCGATGTTGGAGACCGACACGTACAACGGATCGACCATCGTCAGCAAGAAGGTCTCGGTTCCGTGGCTGTCCGCTCCGACCGCTCAGCACGTTCGCACCGGCGGCCTGCCGACGGTGCGAGCCCGGATGCATGGCCTGCAGACGAGCAAGGGTGCTGATCTGCTGGCCAGCGGGGCATGGCGGAACTCGGCCACGACTAACGCCTACGACAGCCTGGGGCGGCTCTCGACGGCGGACGACCTCGGTGACGGTACGGCGTCCTCGCCCGAAACCTGCACCACGACGACGTACGCGAGCTTCACCAACCAGCCGCAGTGGAAGGACTACGTCTTCGAGAACACGACCGTGGCCGGGCCCTGCGGGACCAAGCCTTCCACGACGGCCACGGTGGCGGACACCCGGACGTTCTACGGTGCTCAGGCCTCACCGGGTACCGGAGCCGTCTCCTCGACGTTCGACGGGTCGAAGGCTCCGGACGCGGCCTACACCCAGGTGATCGATCACTACGATGCCAACGCAGGGGCGGTTTACGCGACCACCTCCGCGTCGACCTACGACGGGTACGGCCGTGCGGTCACCGCCACCGACATCCCGTCGAATCAGACCACGAAGACGGACTTCGCACCCGCCGGTGGCGCCCTGCCCACGTCGGTCACCGTCACGAGCCCGGCCGGCTGGACCTCGACGACGACGATCGACCCGGCACGCAACCTGCCGCTGCACAAGACTGACGCCAACGGCCGCGTGACCGACGAAACCTACGACGCGCTGGGCCGGCTCACCGCGGTGTGGTCACCGGACCGCAAGCAGGCCACTCAGAGTCCGAACCAGAAGTTCACGTATCTCATACCGACCTTCACCCCGAGCGCGCCGAATCACATGGCCGGGTTGAACACTCCTATCAGTGTGCTGACCGAGACGCTACGGGAGGACGGCACTTACGCGAAGTCGTATATCTATTACGACTCGATGATGCAGAAGGTCCAGACACAGGACACGGCGCCTGACGCCTCCTCCAACGGCTGGCTCTTCAGCAACACCTTCTACGACAGCCACGGCTGGGTTGTCGGTGCCCACGAGCCCTTCTTCAACGACCAGGCACAGGCCGGCGTCCCTCAGATCTTCGACGACGGAGCGGTACCCGGCTCGGACCGTACGTCCTACGACGCGGTGGGCAGATCTGTCAGCACCACCTTCTTCGCCCACGCGAACCCGCAGTGGACCTCCACGGCGGTCTACCGGGGCGCCGATGAGGTCGACCGCAACCCGCCGACCGATGCCACCCCGGGTGCCACGGCGGCAGGGGTTTCCGGGGCCACCGGCACACCTACCACTACCATCACCGACGTCAATGGGCGTGTCACCCAGACGTGGGTGTACCGCCAGGGCATCGCCACGGCCACCGGCAACGCCGGCGACGCCGACGTCACCACCTACACGTACTTCCCGTCGGGCAAGAAGGCCTCGGTGACCGACCCGACCGGGAAGAACGTCTGGACGTGGAACTACGACCTGCGCGGCCGGCTGGCCTCACAGCACGACCCGGACGCCGGGACCAGCCAGACCTTCTACAACGCTGCCGATCAGATCGACCACACCGTTGACGCCAGGGGCCAGAGCCTCTACTACTCCTACGACACACTAGGCCGGAAGACCGGCGAGTTCGCCAATGCCTCGAACGGCCCGCAGCTCGCTGGATGGACCTATGACGCCCAGGCCAAGGGCCTGCCGTCCACCTCTGTCCGGTATTCCGGCGGCGGCACCTACACCACCGCCGTCACCGGATACAGCCCCACGTACAAGCCGCTGGGCTCGGTGCTGACAGTCAACGCGCCGTCCGGATCACCTGACGCGCCCTTCAACGGCAACTACCAGACGACCACCCATTACAAGCCCGTCACCGAGAACGTCCAGAGCGTCGACTATTCAGACCTCGGCCCGCTCGCCGCGGAGACGGTCTCCTACTCCTACAACCAGAACGGTCTGCTGGCCTCCGCGGGAGGAGCTGCCGAATACCTCACCGGCCAGGCCTACGACCGGTTGGGCCGACCGGTCCGCACCACATTGGGCGACATGCCATTGCAGGCGGTGCAGACCACCACCTATGACGACGGCACCGGCCGGCGGCTGTCTGACCTGTTCGACAAGGAGAACGCGTCAGGACCGCTCGACTCCATCAACTATCTGTACAACCAAGAAGGCAAGCTCAAGGCGGTCCAGGACGCCCAACTCGGCGGACAGACCGATAATCAGTGCTTCAACTACGACTACGCCGGGCGCGTGTCGCAGGCCTGGACGGACACCGGCGGTACCCGCGTGCTGTCACCGAACAGTCCGGTCTTCTCGGCCGCCAACGTCGGCGCCTGCAACAACGACACCAAGCCCCCGACACCGTCCTCCGCTTCCAGCCAGGTCGGCGGACCCGCTCCCTACTGGACCGGCTACAGCTACGACCAGATGGGCGACCGGCTCTCGGACGTCACCCACGATGTCACCGGCAACACCGCCAAAGACATCGCACATACTTACGACTACCCGGCTGCCGGCGCCGACCAGCCGCACGCCTCGACCGGCACCACCACCAAGACCGGAGCCGCGGTCACCAGCAACGACGCCTACCAGTACGACGCTGCCGGCAACACCACCCTGCGGAAGATCGGGAGCAGCAACAACCAGACCTTGACCTGGGATGCAGAGGGCGATCTGGCCCAGGTCCAGGACCAGGCCACTGGCAAGTCGACCAGCTATCTGTACGACGCCGACGGGGCGCTGCTCATCCAGCGCGACGACAACGACGACACGCTGTATGTGGCGGGCCAAGAGCTGCACCGGAACCCGCTTACCGGCGCGACGACCGGTAAGCGGTTCATCCAGACGCCATCCGGCGCAGTCGTCGTCGAGTCCTCAGACGGCACGCTCGACTATGAGTTCACCGACTCTCAGCACACCGCGGCCGTCGACATCGACGCCATGACGCTGAACATGCAGCGCCGCTACTTCGACCCCTACGGCAACCAGCGGAACGCGGCTGCCGGCGCTCCCACGTCCTGGCCGGACACCCATGCCTTCCTCGGCAAGCCTCAGGACACCACGACTGGACTGGATATCCTCGGCGCCCGCCAATACGACCCGCAGGCTGGACGCTTCCTGTCCGCCGACCCCGTCTTCGAAGCCGGCGACCCCGGCCAGATGGGCGGCTACTCCTACTCCGGCGACGACCCGGTCAACGCCTCGGACCCCACCGGGCTGATCGGCTGTGACCAGGCGTGCACCGAGCGGATGAACAAGAAGGACTGGCAGGCCGACCAGGACACCGCCAACGAACTGAAACAAGAGGACTACCAGAACACCATCGACACCCCGCAGGCCTGGGGCAAGATCAAGACGAAGTGGTCGAACCCCAGCTACGTGGTGCACCGGCTCAACGCCCACGATGACGACATCGCGGCCGAGAACGCGCGGGCACAGGCACGGAAGCAAAGGGCGGCTGCCGCGGCCGCCGCGGCAGCCGCCAAGAAGAAGCAGCACCACGGCTGGTTCGGAGCGCTGAAAACCGCGGCGAACTTCGCCTACCACGCCTCGGGCGCGGCGGACGTGGTCGGCTGCATCACCGATCCGTCAGTCGGCGGCTGTATCCAGGCAGCGATCACCATCGGCACGGTCATCGGCACCGGCGGAGAATCCATCGCGCTGGAAGGACTGGAAACCCTCGGCAAGGACGCCCTGGAAGGGGCAATGTCCTACGCGGGCAAGGAAGCCGGCGAAGAAGCAGCCGGGGAACTCGCCGTCAACGCGGCCAAGGACGCGGAGGACCTTCCCGGAGCCAGCTGCGTGCTCCACTCCTTCAAGGGCGACACGCCGGTGCTCATGGCCGACGGCTCCGCCAAACCGATCAGCCGAATACAGGTCGGCGACAAGATCAAGAACGCGGCGCCGGGCGCGGACGACCAGACGCACACCGTTGACATCGTCCACGTCACCTACACGGACAAGGACTTCACCAGCCTGACCGTCGGGACGCCGAACGGGCCCAAGACGATCACCACCACCCAGAACCATCCATTCTACGACTACACGGCCGGCCAGTTCGTCGGGGCGGGGAGTTTGCAGCCTGGCGAGCAGTTGCAGACGACCGATACCGGCCGGGTCACCGTGCTGGCCGTGGGCAACTACACGGGGTCGATGGTCACGTACGACCTGACCATTGACGGACTCCACACGTATTATGTGGAGGCGGGTGATACACCGGTACTCGTTCACAACTGCGGAACATCGCTGAACGACCGCGCGGGAGAAGACTTCACAGACGCCGGACGTCAGCAGGTGTATGACGATAACGCAGCAAAGAACGGCGGCGAGTATAAGTGCGATTACTGTGGGCGGACCGTGGAGCGTAGGGCCTCACGGGATGCCGATGGCAACCGAATCTCGGGTCGGCCCGATGATGCCCAGATCGACCACGAGATTCCGAAGGTGCAAGGTGGATGTGGTGCTGCGCATAATGGCTGCGTGGCTTGTCGAGCGTGCAATAGAGACAAGTCAGCGAAGACAGTCGAAGAATGGGATAACGAGCTTCGGGACTTCCTGAATGAGGAAGATAGGTGACCGGGATGAGCCAGCAGCCAACTTCCGCCAGCGGTGCAAAGATGTTCAAGGTCGCGTTCGATCTGGACGCCGAGAAGCCTAACTGGCCGCCCGTTTCGGTCGAGCGTCTGTGGGGTGAGAAGACCGAGGTGAAGTTTGAAATTCGGCTTCTGAACACACCCTTCTTTGCTCGCGGCGTAGCGCATGGCGATCTCATCCAAGTGCGTCCCGATCATGAACGACGTGAGCTTGTATTCGACCACTTCACCTCAGAGTCCGGCCATTCGACAACTCGGGTCGTCCTCATGGACACTGAGGCGGGTAGCGAAGTTGAGACTAGGCTGCGAGAAGCTGGCTGCTCGTGGGAAAAGTCCGAGCAGTTTGCATCTCTCCTCGCAGTAGATGTTCCTCCTGCCGTCGACTACAGACCGCTTCGGGAGTGGCTCCGCGCTCTCACTGCGGACGGGGTTATTGAGTTCCAGGAAAGTGCGATCTCGTCGATCCATCGAGGCCAACTGCCGAATTTTCCTAAACTTTGATGGGATACGAAGGGGTGCTCGGACATTCGGGACCGTGATGTGCCCCGCGGTTGTGCGGGCGAAGATGGCTGCCGTACGAGTACTCCAGCAGCGGTTCGTTGTTTGGTCTGTCGCGAATATCATCGTGTACAAGTCCTGGCCGTTGGTGTTCTTGAGCGTGAACGCGTGCCGCCAACGAGGGCCTGTCGGATTTGCCGATCCACGAAGACGTGGACAAGTTCTACGGCCGAGCCGGAGAGATGGTCGATAACAGAGTGGAGACACACGGTCTTAACGATCTCCAGATGCACGGCGGTGAGGAAGTCGGTCACGGTGGCGTTCGCAACCTGTCGAATGAAGATCTGCTCAAGCCCGGCGGTCCACAGGGCAACGATCCGATCAGTGGGTATCGCGACTGGGCTCCTGGCGATTCAGGAAACTTCCCGGGATCTCTCGAATAGTTATTACCGGCGGCCATCATCGGACAGCGGAAATTGCACGTCGAGTTCTATCGGGAGATATGGATCCGAGTACCTTGATCGAGTTTGCGATACGACGATGAAGCGACAGGCTGTGGTGGACATCCCGGCAGGTCAGGGCTATGTAGCCTGCGTCCTTCTGGGTGATGGCGAGAAGCCGGGACGTGCTTGGATCTGCGTCCACAATACGCAGCTTCCCGCAACACGGGCTTGGCTGGGATGCTGGAGCTATGAGGCTGGGGCTAGCACGGAGGTGCTGCGCGAGCTGCTCGTTCAACTGGTTAGTGAGATATCGCAACATGCAAGAGTTGGTCCGATGGGGCCATTCCTCGGAGAGACGTACTTCTTCGATGGATGGCAGATCTGGGGAATCGGTACGCCGACACCGCTAGTTGGCGTGTCGCCTGCCGAACTATTGGCGACGCCAGACGATCATGTTGCGATTGAAGAAGTGTCGATTTGAAAAATCTGCGGTAGCCCGTAGCTGAAATGAGTCAACCGTTCTGTAGCTGGTAATACGAGGAGCCCGTCGATATTTCGACGGGCTCCTCGTGGGTCTTGACGGCTACTTTTGACGGCAACGCCGGTGGACGGTTGCCGTCACGGGTTCTACTGCCGAGGTGTCGGCGGTGACGCCGATGTGGGCGTGGCCGAGGAGTTCCTTGATGGTGACGAGCTCGACGCCCTGTTCCAGCATCAGGGTGGTGCAGGAATGTCTCAAATCGTGGAAGCGGATTCGTCGCACCTTGACGGAGTCGCAGAGCGTGCCTAGGTAGCGGCGCAGCTTCACGGGATCGATCGGGGTGCCCACTCGGGTAGGGAACACGAGTCCCTGTTCCTTCCACACCGTCCGGGCCGCCTCACGCTCGGCGACCTGCTGCTCACGGTGCTGCTTGAGGGCGTGGACGCATTCGGTCGGCAGAGCGAGGCGGCGTTCGGAGGCCTTGGTCTTGGGCGGCAGGAACACCAGGCCGCGCTCGGGTAAGCGTTGCAGGGTTCTGCGGACGCTGAGGGTTCCGGCGTCCAGGTTCAGATCGGTCCACCGCAGTCCGAGCAGTTCCCCGCGCCGTAGTCCGGTGCGCAGGGCGAGCTCGAACAAGGCGTGTAGCCGATGCGCCCGCGCCGCAGACAGGAGTCGCCGGGCCTCCTCCAGGGTCAACGGCTCGAACCGGACGGGACGTCCGGTCTTCATCGGGACGAGTTTGGTGACGTTGCGGGGGAGTTGATCCTCGCTCACGGCGTGGTTCAGGGCGCTGGCCAGCACGGCGTGCGCGTACTGCAAGGTGCGCGGAGCCAGGGTCTGGTGGCAGCAGGCTCCGATGGCGCAGCAGTGCGGGGCGCGGTCCTTGTTCCGCCGGGACGGCGTGGGGGCGGCGTCCTTGCCTAGTGCAGCGCCGCGTTGATCCTTCGGGGGTTTGATCAGGTTTTCGGGTCGCCGAGGTAGAGTCCGGCAGCGCAGTCCAGCGCGGCTTCCGGGCTGCCGAACGGCAGGCTGGTGGGCAGGATGTTGTCCTCGTAGCGCTCGTTGCTGTAGGTAAACAGTGCGAACCCCCACAGCTCGGGGTGGCCGGTGTCTTTCAGGCGGCACAACTGCAGGTCGCCGTCATCGTCGTCAGCCAGGACGGCGTCGATGTAGGCGTAGCCGGCCCGCCAGCGGACCTTGATCTCGGTGATCTGCGGCCAGCGCCGGGCGTGGGCGGTCAGGCGCTGGTGCAGGGCGGCCGTCTTGGCGGCGTTCGGGCTGGCCATGGCCCTATCCTGCCCGATCCCCACGAAGACCGGTGACCTGGTGCACCACGACCAGGGACCGCCCCGAGATGATCAGCGGAACAGCAGTCTGATCTCAGGGTGGGGCGATGGCACTGACCAGTCCGTTCGTGATCGAGTTGACCGGAGCCGAGCGCGAGGACCTGGAACACCTGGCCGATTCGCGCACCGCGCCGTTCGGGCAGGTGCAGCGGGCCTCGGTGATCCTGGCGATGGCCGACGGGATGTCGAACGCCGCCGTGTCCAAGGCCGCCGGACGGCATGTCGACACCGTCCGGACCTGGCGCAAACGGTTCGCCGTCGAGTGGCTGGCCGTGCTGACCGACCGGCCCCGGCCGGCCAGCCGCCCCCGGCTGTCCCCGGCTGTCCCTGGAGGACAAACTACGGATCATCGCCGCGGCCACCGCTACGCCGCCGGGGACAGACACCGTGTGGACCCACCGGCTGCTTGCCGAACACCTGGGCTTGGCCGGGCTGGCCGTGTCCGCCTCGCAGATCGGCCGGATACTGGACGCCGTCGATCTCAAACCGCACCTGGTCCGCGGCTGGCTGACTCGACCGGCCGACCCGGAGTTCTTCACCAAAGCCGCTGACGTTTGCGCCCTGTACCGCACCTGCCCGGAGAACTCCGTAGTGTTCAGCGTGGATGAGAAGACCGGCATCACCGCCCGCTCCCGCAAACACCCCGACCAGCTAGGACAACCGGGACAACCGGGACGGCGGACCCGCCGGGAGTTCGAGTACATCCGCCATGGCACCGTCTCGATCGTCGCCGCGCTGAACGTCCACACCGGCTAGGTCCTCACCGAGACGATCGCCCGCAACAACGCCGACACCTTCATCGGGTTCCTGCACGCCCTGGACGCCACCGTCCCGGCCGGCACCGACATCCACCTGGTCATGGACAACGGCTCATCCCATGTCGCGAAGAAGACCCGGGCCTGGCTCGCGGCCCGGCCCCGCTTCCACGTCCACCACACTCCCCAGCACGCCAGCTGGCTCAACCAGGTCGAACTGTTCTTCTCGACCCTCACCCGCCGCCTGCTCCGCCGCGGCCAATTCGCCTCCCGCGACGAACTGGCCGAGCGCATCGACGACTTCGTTCTGGCCTACGACGAACACGACGCCAAGCCCTACCGCTGGACCTACGACGGCAGCCCGCTGAAGACAGCGTGAACCCCCGAAGGATCAACGCGGCGCTGCACTAGGCACCCCGCTCATAGGCTCCTTCCTGATCGGAGAGCCGAACGAAGTATGGAGGCGCCATGTGCATGCCCGCCCTCTGATTGCCGACCCACGACGTGACGTCGTATTCGCATACCGCGTACGCTTGCCGCGCCCCGATCTGCACGGACAGCCTGCCGAACTCACCGTCGATCTTCGCCACCGATACCGAAGCCCCGGAGGGGACCTTGTACAGTTCGCTCGCGGTGTCCTCGTACGCATCCAGCCAGTCGACGGTCTCGACTCCGGCGAGTCCTGGCACTGCCGACAAGGGTTCCACGAGGTCGGCCATCGCATCCTCTGGTTCGGAGTATCGCCCTTGCGTGCTCGCAGCTGGCGCGCCCTCCTGACGTGCGCCCACGACCACGCCGCCGTCGAGCTCAAACACAAGCTTTCCTGGGCCACACGCTGCCGCATCCCAGCCTTCGTCGAACTGGCCCGCAAGATCAAGAAGAACCGTGAACAGATCGACAACGCCCTCGACCACAACCTGTCCAACGCCCTGATCGAATCCATGAACACCAAAATCCGCCAGATCACCCGCACCGCCTACGGCTTCACCAACCCCGAAGCCCTCATCGCCCTCGCACTCCTCGCTCACGGCGGCTACCGACCCCAACTACCCGGCCGAACCACCCACGGATAAGTCAGGGGCGCCAGCTTTTCAGCTTTGCCGGCGGGACCTGCGTGATCTGGTCCTTGAGGCCGGCGAGCGCGCTGGCATGGCTCAACGGCAGCACGAAAACGTGTGGAATGGACGCGAGCCTGGAAAGGAAGGACGGTTCACCGCAAGATCCTGCCCTGATGACGCGGTGCCGAGATCTCGGCACCCACAGTCTCAGTGTCGCGCGGCGCCCGGGACCGGCGGGGCGGGGGCGAGCAGTCTGAGGTCGCGGGCTCGGGCGACAGCCTCGGTCCGGCTGTGCACGTCGAGCTTGTCGTACAGCTTGCGTATATGGGTCTTGATGGTGTTGCGCGAGACGGACAGCTCGCCGGCGATGTCCTGCGAGGTCAGGTTCGTCGGCAGGTAGCGCAGCACGCGGATCTCGCTGTCGCTGAGCGGTCCGACCAGTGGATGTGGGCCGCCAGGTGCCTGCGCGACCTGGGCTCCGTCGAGCGCACTCCGAATCTCGGCAAGCAGGGAGGCGTGCGCGGTGCGATGGTGATCGGCCAGCCCAGGGGGCGGATACAGCAGAAACGGCGAGAGCGTTCCGTCGGGCTCCGCCTCGTCGAGGGCGTGTTCGATGGCTGATTCCACACCTGCCCGGTCAGCAAGCGCGTCGTACGCGGCCGCCGCCAGCAGGTGGGCCTGAGCCCGCCAGACGCGACGGTCCAGTGGAACGTCACCTTCCAGTACCGGGGCGAGCGCGGTGAGCGCGGCGTGCGGGTCGCCTTGCGCGAGATTCAGCTCAGCGGCGGCGGTATGGATCTCACCGAAGGCGCGATCATGGTCGCCCAACCCGGCCAGCAGGCGCTCGGCGTGCTGGGCCTGGCCCGAGCGAATCAGGGCATGGATCTGAAACGTGCGTATGCGGGGGATGAGGTGGTGCGGTCCGTCCAGCCGCTGGGCCTGGGTCTGGACGGACCGCAGCGCGGCCAAAGCCGCTTCGTAGCGGTTCCGGCCCAGCTCGAGCAGCGCGCGGACATAGCTGATCCCCAGGCTGGCCGCAGGCTGTGTCTCCGCTCTCAGGGTTCGTTCGGCGCGTTCGACCCAGGGCTCGGCTTCCTCTGTCCGGCCTTGCCGCACCAGCACGGTGGCCACCGCCATGCAGGCGACGCCGGCGGCGGCATGGTCGGTCCAGCCGTGTCGACGGGCCAGCTCGTACGCCTGCCTGCCATCGCGGTCGGCTCGGGCGAACGAGACGTAGATCTCTGCCATCGCCAGGTCGGCCAGGCCCGTGAACTCCAGATAGGGACGCCCGATCCGTCGGCTCAGTGCGATGCCGGCCTCCAGGTGGTCTCTGCCGTCCTCAAGCCGGTCCACCCAGAACTCGGCCGCGCCCAGACTGATCGACACGAGTGCCTGCAGATCCTCGTCGGGGCCCTTCCCGGCGGAATCCGCCGCTGTCTCGGCGTAGAGTCGTGCCGCGACTTCGGCCACCGCCGAGACGTTCCCACGCTCACGGGCCAGCAGCAGCCCGACGATCCCGAGCAGGATGCGAAGCCGACGACGATCGGGTTCGGGCACTGACGTCGATCGACGCTCGGCGAGGCCGAGGAAGCTCTCGGCCGCCTCCAGCGATCCGCGGTTGAGCTCATCGGCGGCTGCCACGACGGCCAGGCCGGCGTCAGCCGCCACCAAGTCGGCGGGGAACGCGGTGAGCAGTTCGTGGATGGTGGCGTGTTGTCCGTTCAGGCGCAGACCGGACCACGCATCGACAAAGAGGCCGGTGGCGAGGTCCCAGTCCTGGGCTGCCTGCGCGTGCCGGATCGCCTCGCCCGGGAATCCGTGCTCGGCCAGCCATCCGGCGGCGGTCTTGTGCAGTCCGGCGACCTCACCGGGCGCTACGCGTCGCAGTTCCAGCAGCAATAGGTCAGCGAACATGTGGTGATAGCGGAACCAGGTGCGCTGCCCGTCCAGCGAGACGACGAAGGCGTTTGCCCGTTCCAGGTCCAACAGGATCCGTTCGGCGTCCTCGTCGCCGGTCAGCAGGCTGGCCAGTTCCGCGTTGACCCGCTCCAGGACGCAGGTGCGCAACAGCAGCCGCCGCACTTGCTCGCTCTGCCGGTTCAGCACCTCCGCCAGCAGGTACTCGGCGACCGTCCGCTCGCTGCCGGAGAAGTCGGCGGCGGACTGCACCGGTTCAGGCTGCCTGGCCAGCGACAAGGCGGCAAGACGCAATCCCGCCGCCCAGCCCTCCGTCCGTTCGTACAGCGCCGTCAGCGCCGCCGTGGGCAAGTCCACACCCGCGGACGTCACCAGCTCGGCGGCTTCGGCCACGCTGAACTTCAAATCGTCGGCTCGGATCTCGGTCAGCTCGCCCTCCAGCCGCAGCCGGTGCAGCCCCAACCGAACGTCGTGGCGGGCGACCAGGACGAACCGAAGCTCCGGCGGGGCACGCATCACCAGCAGTTCGAGTTGCCGCAGGACCTCCTCCGACCTCAATTCGTGCACGTCGTCGATCACCAGCCACAACCGGTCGCGCACCGATGCCAGATCCTTGAGCAGCAGCTCCATCAGTGCCCAACCATCTAGATCCGGCGCCGCCGAAACCGCTCGCACCAGCTCCGATCCCACGGAAGTCCGACGTATCGCATCGAGTACTGAAATCCAGAACCGCCGCGGATCGAGGTCATCGCGCCCCACCGGCACCCACGCGGCGCGACCGGCCATGTCCGGCTGGCTGATCCACGATTTGAGGAGCACCGTCTTACCGCTTCCCGGCGGTGCCGACACGAACGTCACCCGGGCCGCCCCGGCCAACAGCCGCACCAACGCCGGGCGTGACACCACCCTGCTCACCACAGGACCGGGGACACCCGCGACGCTGGTACTTGTCTCACCCGAGCCCACATTTCATATTATGTCACCGTCGTCGGCGCCCGGAGCCTTGGCGGCTTGAGGAGTCGTCACCCGATCCAGGCGATCCGGGGCGGGCCGGCCCTGGTAGTCAAGACCAGGAGACGGTCAGGGATTGCGGGCCGGGACACCTTTGATCGTGTGCCGCGTCGTTGAGAATCAGCCTACTGGGATGACAGGATGTTGCTCAGCACGCTGCGATGATGCCGGAGTGGCGCCGTTTCTGTGAACGACGTCGCCCTTGGTGCGGTTCGCCGAGTCGAACCGGGCGGACGAGATCGGCAGGTAGCCGATCTCGCCGACGGCTCCGGTCGCTCTGGTGCCACTCATCGCCTACGCCGGTGCCGATGCCGACGGCGGCCACCGCGAAGCCCTGGAGTCCGCGTCCGCGCCCGGACCGCTGCTCGCCCAGCGCGCAGACGTCGGCGTCGTTGTCGTTGTCGTTGTCGTTGTCGGCGGCGTGCCAGGGCCCTGGCACGCTATCTGCCGAGGTTCTCCACTTCCACCGGGTCGATCCCCTCGGCCGCTGGTAGTTCGAAGCCGAGCACCTGCCCGTAGAAGGACAACTCGGCGTCCAGGGCCCGGCAGATGTTCGCCCCGAGCCGAAAGCCATGCTGCTCGCCGTCGAACAGCAAGTAGGCCACGGGCACACCCCGCCCGCGCAGGGCGTCGACGATCAGCCGGCTCTGGCTGGGGGGCACCACGGCGTCCTCTGAGCCCTGAAGTACGATCACTGGCTTGGTGAGGTCGGCGATGTGAGTGATCGGCGAGCGTTCCACGTAGACGTCGCGACGTTGCGGATAGGGCCCGATGAGCCCGTCGAGATAGTGGCTTTCGAACTTGTGCGTGTCCCTCACGAACGCCTCCAGGTCGGCCACGCCGTAGCGGTCGGTGCCTGCGGCGAACGGGGTGTCCTTGTGAGCCAGCGCCGCGAGCGCCGTGTAGCCGCCCGCGGACCCGCCGCTGATCGTCAGCCGCGCTCCGTCGACGCGTCCGCGCGCGGCCAGCCATGACACCGCAGCCATGCAGTCCTCCACATCCGCGACGCCCCATGCGCCCCTGAGCGCATCACGGTAGCGGCGCCCATAACCGGTCGAGCCGCGGTGGTTGACGTCGACGACGGCGAACCCGCGGCTCGTCCAGTACTGGTAGCTCGTCTTCAACGATGAGTGCCCCGTGCCGGTGGGGCCGCCGTGGACCTGCACGCGTACTGGGGGGAGTTGCCCGTCCGGCCCGGTGAACCCGGGATTGGTGGGCGGGTAGAACAGCGCATGTGCTTCAGCGCCCGCACCTGTCGGGTAGGTGAGGTGTTCGGGCACTGACAGGTATCCGAGCTCGATGCCGAATTCGGGCGGCCGGCGCAGGACGGTCAGCTCTCCGGTAGCCGGGTCGAGCCGGTAGATCCCGGCGGCGGACGTGGGGGTGCCGCCGACGAACACTACGGCGTTACCGGCAGCACATAGCGCCGACAGGGCGGTGAAGGGCTGGTCGAGGTCGCGGATCGTGCCGTCGACAGTGCGAACGGCGAGCCCGTCGCGTCCGTCGCGGTAGCGGGCGAAGACGACGGTGCCGTCCTCGAGCGTCGCCGAACGGGACATTCCGAGCTGCCAGGCGGCCACCCCGAGGTCGGCACCCGTGTGCACTACCGGCTCGACGCCGGTGTGCGGCAGCCAGCGGTAGAGGTTCCACCAATCGGTGCGGTCGGACAGGAACGACAATGCACCGTCGGGTTGCCAGCGCGGCTCGCCGACCGATTCTCCGCGCCCGCCGGCGACAACCGTCTGCGCGCCGGTCGCGATGTCGCGCACCAGCAGTTCGACGTCGTCCCAGGGCATGCTCGGGTGGTTCCACTGGAGCCAGGCCATCCGTGCGCCGTCCGGCGACAGACGCGGCGCCGCGACGAAGTCGGGTCCGCTGACCAGGACCTCGGGCTCGCCGACGCGATCGGCGGCGATGCGCACGATCTCGTTGCGCACGCCGGTGGCGCCGGGCCCGCCGTGACACTCGCGCACACAGACGATCGACGTGCCGTCGACACTCGTGTCCCCGTCGGCCCAGCGGTCGGCGCGCGGTGTGGCGGGCGGCGCCGTGATCGGTACCGGCACCGCGCCCGGCCAGAGCCGGTAGAGCCGTTGATCTGCCCAGTTCGCGAACCACAGGACGCCGCCGCGCACCCACCATGCCCCGCCCCCGTACTCGTGCACGGCGGTGCGCGCACTCATCCCGGCAGGGAGCAGGTCGGTGAGGGTGCCGTCGGGAGCGCGGCGCACGATTTGGACCCGGCCGCCCTCGGCCGGCCGGGCTTCCTCCCAGACCACGGCGTCGCCGTCGACGAACAGACCGCCCAGGCGCACCGAGTCCTCAAGGACAAGGGCAGAGGTGATCGGGCTGGACCACGAACCAAACGGTGCAACAGTCACATCATCGACCATGATGGGTCCCATCGTTTCATCGGGTGATCTACTCGGGTCCCGCCTGCCGGCGGTGCCTGCTCACAAGGCCGTTCGAAGCTCCCAGGCCAGCCCGGTGGCGCGGGAGCACGCCACTTTCGCCGCGGCCGGATCGGGCGCCTCGGACAAGAACACCAGGGCGAGCATCACGGCGGCGTCGAGACGGAAGATGAGCTCGGCGGCTTCTGAACGGCGGTAGTCGCCAGCGACCGATCGGTAGCCCGCTTCCAGTTCGTCACCGGCGATGTCACCGATCTGCCGGGAGCGGGCGAGTTCCAACAGCACCGGGCCCACGAGGCTGTTGCTCCAGTCCAGGAGCACAACGGGTCGCCGGCTTGATCGGCGAAGATTCGCCGATCGGACGTCGAGATGGAGGAGGTGACCATCATCTGCCACTTCCAGCAGTGCGGCGGCCATCTCCTCGACGGAGGGAATGGGTAACGACTCACCGGTGATCTCATTGAACACGAGAGCGCGCCGGTTGATTCGGTGCGGAATGAGTCGGCTCGCCGGCATACCCTCCTGCGCGGAGGTGGCGAACTCCGGCGGCGGCACTTTGTGGAGGGCCGCCAAGGCGCGCCCGACTTCGTAGCCTTCGACCGGCTCGGCGTCGGACTCGATGTATTCGGAGATCATGAAAGGGTGGCCGTCGAGTTCATCGACGACGAATGCTCTGGGCGCCTGCGAGAACCCGTGGTGGTGCAGGTGGGCAGCGAGCCGTTGCTCCTGTCGGAACAGCGTCGACAGCTCGACACCCGGATCGTTGACATTGTCATAGGAAAGATTCACCGGAAGTTTGACGACGACCTGGCCGTATTGCTCCGAAGTCGCCCTCCAGACTTGGGATTCCAATCCGCGAGCCAGGATCCGCACCGAGCTCAAGCTGTGCAACCGAGCCACCACAGATACCATCGGGCCGCCGTCCAGCTGACGTGCAGCCCCGTCATCTGTACTCATGTCGCCTCCTGGTCGTTTTGCCAGCTGTCCATCTCCATCTGATTGCGGTGGGCGACAAGTTCCGTCATCCCTCGGCAGTCACCGAAAACCTTGAAGAAGGTATGCAGCGGACGGACCTCGCAGCCTCGCGCGACTTTAGCGCGATAGGTCTGGGTGCCGAAGCGTAGCTCGTTACAGCCCCGTATCAGGGCTCGCCGTATGCGTTCATAGTAGAACATGTTGAAGTAGACGAACGCGCCGTTCCTTCTGGATCCGTAGATCGCCGCAGTGGATCCGCCGCCGGGTTCGGCCACCAGGCCCATGATGCCGACCAGCTCCCGTGTCGCGTCTCTTGCGAAAAGGAACTCCATTCCGGGAAAGAACTCCTGGGTTCGCTCGATTCTGTTCCGGATGCGACCTCGTACGTTTGTCCAACCGTAGCGCTCCTGGTGGGCGACGATGAGATCCTCGGCCTCGGTGGTCAGATGCTCGATGGCGTCGGACGACAGCTCCATGCCCTGTTCGGAAAAGATGCGGATCTCGTGTCGGACGGTACGGCGGCGTTGACGAGGCAGCCGCTCCAGGTACCCGGAAAAGCCATCGACACCCTGCAGGCGCAAGAGAGTCTCGCCGGCGAACACTGCCTTGAAGTAATCGGTTTCCGTAAAGGCCGCCTCCAGTTCCGGCCAGCGAGATTCCTCGAAATTGAAGAAGGCGATTGCCTGCGCGCCGTTCGCGACCGCCTCTGATTCCAGGTGTGAGATCAGGTGGCTGAGGGCGCCTTTCGGCAGGTGGTCCTTCGCGACGACGCCTGGAAGATGTGCGCTGCCTATTGCGCACACGTATGTCCGGCCGATGCTGTCGCCAAGGTGGGATGCCAGCGTCGATTGCTCCCCTGCGCCCTTTGCCAGTAGTTGACTGTCCAGCCGAAACGACACATCCGTCTGATTCCGATCGATGATCATGCAGGCGGCCGCTGCCAGGGCTTCGCATCCGTCATCGTCGACCAGGAAGTGATAGCGGTGAGTGTCGGCGATGCGTCCGTGTTGCGACCGCAGCCACGCAGTCGACATCTGCGCCGGCTTTCCCGCGCTGAGAGTCTTCCACATCTGTTCGAACTCGCCCGCGAGAGATGGAGTGGTCAGGATTCGCATATCGGCGACCGGTGGTCGGTGATGGTTGAGTGGCGGGCAACGGTGACCATTCAGTCGGCCTCCTCGAGAGGTACCGCAGTGAGCTGTCATTGTGGCTGATCGACAACCGGCAGGGCAGTCGGCGACCTGGCCGGCACAGCGTGGCGTTGTGCCCAGCCGATGGTGAGCGGCACGGCCAGGCCGGTCAGCAGGAAGAGCGATCCGACCACGTACCAGCCCTGGCGTCCCCCGTTGATGCAGAGTGCGATCAACAGGCCGGGACCAACGGCATCGGCGAGACTCGAGCCGAGCCCGAACAAGCCGAGATACTGACCGGTCGCGTATTCAGGCGCGAGGGCGAAGGAGACTTCGAACCCTCCGGCGCAGTGCCACAGCTCGCCGATCGTGTGAACCACGACCGCCGTCATCAGCAGCGCGGCGGCCGTCCATGGAGCCAGTCCCGCAGTCAGCGAGATCAGCGAGCACGACAGGAGGAACGCTGTGCCCGCCCGCCGGTAGGCCGCGCCACCTGCCGCGGGCGTGTCGACGTTCCGGCTCGCCCGCACCTGGAACAGGATGATGATGACCGTGTTGACGATCACCGTCCCAGCCGTCAGCCAGTGCGGCGCTGTTGTGAAGGCGAACAGCCACAGCGGGATGGCGACAGTGAGGACCTTGTACTGGATGGACATGATGCCCTCCAGGACGGTCATCAGGATATAAGGCACATCGCGAAGGGCTACCCATCCCGCAGATCTGCCGTGCGGGACGGGGACGGGCTCAGAAGCCGGTAGGAAGAACATGAAGGCCGCGGAGCCGGCGAAAGCGATCACGTTGGCGACGACGAGGAGAGTGTAGGCACTGTGCGTGCCGACCGTGACGATCCAGCCTGCGAGAAGCGCGCCGAACGACATCCCCAGGTTGGTGACGGACCGAAGATAGGCGCGAAATCTCTGTGGGCTCTCACCTCCGTGGCCTCTGATGAGCAGGCTGCGTGCGGCGAGCCCGGCGGCTTGCCCGCTGTTGGCCAGGCACACCGTGATGAGGAAGATCCAGAAGCTGTGGGCCAGAAGGAATCCGGCTGTGGCCGCGGCCCGGATCACGAGGGTGACGACATAGATGTCGCGGCCGCCGTAGCGGTCGGCGAGGCGGCCGCACCCGATCCCGGCGAACAGCGCGACGACCCCGGCGGCGCCGAGGCCGAAACCGACTTGGGCCGTTGGCAGGTGGGCTGCCTGGGTGAAATACAGGACGCCGGCTGTGAGGTACAGACCACCGCCGAAGCTGTTGACCAAGTCCGATGCCGCCATCACGCGCTGCGGGCTGGTGTCCGGGATCAGCTGACGCACCGCGAGCCGCTCCGCGTGGTGCCGGGCGCGCCGATGCCAGTCGCCTCCCGTGGCGGAAGTGGCGGGCTCCCCGCATCGATCCGCTCGGGCAACGTACGTCTCCAGGACGCGGCCAGCCATCGCTCGTACTCGGGTCCGACCGGGGTGTCCACGACCAGACACAACGGCTCGATGATCCGTCCTGGACCGCCGGCCAGGCCGCCGTGGAGCATGGTGAGGTTGTGGCCGAACAACAGGTCGCAGTGCTCGCCGGGGGCGAGTACTTCCCAACGGCGCCGGAACCGGTCCCAGGTCAGGCCGGTTGCCATGAGCACCTGATGACAGAACAGACGCGCCGCCTCGCCCTCACACTCCCCGCAGGCACAGCGCCGGGTCAGCGGGACGCCGGCGGGATAACGGCGTCGTTCCTCCTTCGTCATCACGGCCTCTCCGTGGTGGAAGGACAAGCCGTGCCAGAGCGGCTCCTCCAGACCCAACATCGCCCCGAACGACGGATAAGCACAGCCGTGCTCAGGCTGACGCTTCAGCGCTCGGCGCAAATTGTCGCCGATCCAGCGTGCCGCAGCGGCCTGACGGTCGTCCCCGATGTCGATGCCACGCCGGTCGAGTACGTCGTCGATGACGCCGAGCCAGTCGTAGTACGTGGTGACGCTCAGCCCCTCTCCCACGTCGGAGAGGAAGATGCCCTGATACATCTTGTGGGCGGGAGTGGTGGTGTAGCCGGAGTCACCGAATTCCCGCCAAGCGGGATCCCAGTCGGGCGCGTCCTGGAGACTCGGTGTCAGATACGAGCAGTGTTGTCCGTCGTGATGGGGCAGCAGAGTCCGCGTGGAGAAGCCCTCGGGCACGTGCGTCTGCTGCGGCCGGTCGACCTCCAGCCGCATCTGCGCCGGGGCGCCACGGGCGATCAGAGCTGCGCGGATTCGTTCGGCCAACGTCGTCGACAGCCTGCGGCTCTCCTCGACGCCCAGCCGTAGTCGGCCGATGCGGAACACCGCGAAGCCGAACCGGTGGATGGCGTCGACGGATGCGGCGGCCAGGTCGTCCAGCCTCTGCTCGCGTCTGTCCCGCGGCCCGGAGACCAGAGCGGTGCAGTCGAACTGAGCCTGTGCGGGGGTGAATTTCACTGGTGCTCCAGGGGTCGCTCGGAGGCACTGTCGGACCAGGGCGCCAACTCCGGCGGCGCGCACTCGGTGCGGAAGAGGAACTCGAAGAGCAGGCGTGCCACGATCTGCGCGGTCGCGCCGGACGGGTCGTAGCGGGGCGCGACCTCCGCCACGTCGAAGGCGCCCACAGGAAGGGCCCGGAGTTCGTCATAGACGTCGAGAAGGTGGCCGATGCCGAGTCCGCCCATGGTCACATGACCGGTGCCGGTCGCCGAGGAGCTGTCGATCACATCGATGTCGAGTGAGACGTAGACCGTGTCGCATCGCGAGCCGAGTTCCTCAATAAGGGGACGAAGCGATGCGGCGGCCCCGTCCCTGATGATCTGGTAGCCCGGCACGGCGTGGAAGCCACGGTTGATCAGTTCTTGGTACTGGTCGTACTTGGTCACGTCGCCGACACCGACGAAGGCCATGTCCTCCGGGCGCATCTGGGGGATCTCGCTGATCCGGCGGGAGTTGGAGCCGTGGTATAGCGGCCCGTGCAGCGCGCTCCAGTTGCCGAAGTCGAAGTGATGGTCGATGTTGATGAACCCCACTCGGCCCGCGCCGCGATCGAGCCGTCCGGCACGGAAGCCGGCGAACGTGGGAAAAGTGCACGAATGATCACCGTTGAGGAAGATCAGACGTGGCGCAGACTGGCTCAGCCGGCGGCTCTCCGCCGCGACCGCTTGAAAAGTCCGCACGGTGTCCGTCGGATAGACGTGCAGGTCGCCTGCATCTGCGACCTGGGGAGCGCGGTAGCGGAAGGTCTGACCGGTGCGGGTGTCCAGCATCCGCCACTGGCCCAGACTGGTCAGATAGCTGGAGAAGACCAGGCTTGCCTGGCGGACTGCCCGGGGCCCCTCAGCGGCTCCTGGCCGCGAGCTGGCGGTGGCGTCGAAAGGAACGCCCGAAACCAGCCAGCCGTCCTCTCCCACGTCCATCCGGCCGGCGGCAAGGGCAGGGGCGCCGAAGAGCGTCGCGATGCCGGCCCAGCCCGGCAGCGGGTCCTGCTCGAAGTCCTCGGCCTTGACGCTGTTCTGCAGAGTTGCGAAGTCGGGGAGCTCAGCCATGTCACCTCTCCTGAGCAGTGGTCGTGACAGCGGTGATCGGGGCACGGATGATGTCGTGTGCCGTCGCGATCTTTTCTTGGAACGCGTTCCAGCTCGCTTCCGGAGACAGGTGCTTGGGCCGGTAGACAACCGGCGCGTCCTCCCTCCACTGGGCGTAGTCCCAGTTGAATATGCGCTCACGCAGCCTTGAGAAGTCCGGAGTGAGCGGATAGGGAACAAAGTTGTAGAGGTTGAACAGCCACAGCGCCGAACTGTTCTCTCGCATCCAATCGACGGTCTCGCCGTGCGCGGCTTCCGTTTCCTCGTCGAGCCCGCCCATCATGTTGAGCACGACCTTCAAGCCGGCGTCGCTCAACGTGTGAATCCTGGTGGTGTAGTGGTCCAGGCCGCGTGAGAGTTTGTTGAGTCGTTTGAGCATCTGGGAGTCGGCCGACTCGAAGCCGAGTTCCACGGCGACCACGCCCAGCTCCAGCATGGCCTCGACGATCCAGTCCTTCACCTGCATGACGTGTGTCTGCACGATGAACCGGTAACCGGGCCGGTCGCGGAAGACGTCCAACAAGTTGGCGACCGCCTCACGCGACTGGCCGAAAGTCTTGTCACCGATATAGAAGAGCCGAGTGTCCGGGAACCGGGCGGTGAGTTCGTCCACTTCCCGCCTGAGGGCGTCCTTCGCCACGAGGGTGAGCTGCTTGCTCCAAGCGTCGCCGCAGAAAGAGCACTGGTACAGGCATCCGTGGCTCGCATTGAGCCTCAGCAGCGGAACTTGGCCCTTGTAGTCGCCGAGATGGCGGTATTCCGGTGCCCAGGTGATCTGCTCGGACGCCAGCCCGGGCAGCAGAGGCTTTTCCAGGCCCCCACCCGCTCCGGAGGCGAGTTCCGCGAGTCTGCGGACGAGGGTGGCGTCGAGTTGGCCGCGGTGTACCGCGTGGACGGCGCCGTCCGGGGCGAGCGGGGCCATATTCCCGCCGAGGACGACACGGCGTCCGGCGTGCTCCAATCGTTTGGCCACGTCCAGCGCCAGGCGGAAGTTCTGGGCGAGCGGTGACATGAGGACCAGATCGCCGGAGGCCGTCGCCTCCAGCAGCGCTTCGGAGCAAACATCCGGCTCCGCCGGCGTCTTTGACAAGTCACAGAAGACGGAGTCGATGCCTGCGGTGTCCACCAGGGCGGTGAGGTGGGCGACCCACAACGGCATCTCCCACAACCCGTCGGAAGGGACGAAGTACTCGGGGAGCACCGCCCGGAATCTCCGGTCGTAGTCGTCGTAATAGCTCGACAAGTTCGGGTCCGGGTTATGGCTGGAGGGAAATGGAAGTTGAACTATGCAGCTCATGGGCATGGTCGTCTCCTTCGACGATGGCAGGGAATCCTCGAAGTCGAAACCGTCAGCTGGACTCATGGAAGGGGCCGCACAAAGGCATCCCGCTCGCCGACGGAGAAACAGCCTTACGGGCACGACTAGAGGTCTGCCTGACGGTAAGAGGATTCAATCGACGCGCGCGGTGGCCTGCGTACCGAGGTCGAGGATGATGCGAAGCGCGGCCACCTCGCGGTGTCGGCGTGGAAGCTCTCTCAGCGCCTGAACGATCCGGTTCAGCCCTCCCCAGGCCTACCTGGTGTGGATCCGCCGAGGCTTCGCCTTCGCCGAATTCGGCACGCGCTTCGGCGTCTATAAGGCTACGGACATCTCTCGCGGGAATGCGGTCCGGAAAGGCTCAGTACTCGGGCGGGTCGAACGAGGTCACCATCAAAGGGCTCGATGCCGCATGCCTTGCCGTGCGCGGAGATCGCGCTGGTCGTAGCCATCGGACTGGTCCCTTCATGACGACGGTCAACGAATATGGCTGACCTATCCCGGAAAAACCCCTCTCGCGGAACCGATCCGCAGCGCACCCGCCTCAGGGCACGGGTCTCCAACGAGGACAAGAGGCTGGATCAAGCTCCCCTCATCGTCCAACCCACCGGGGTGAGCCGGCATCACCCGATTAGGGTGATAAATGCCTATGACTCCACCTGGCACGCCGGCCACTGTCCGCGTCAGGGTTCGCCGCCCGAGCTCCCCGCTCTGAGACCCATGCAGGTAGCGCACTTTGCCCGCCACGTATCGCACCATGACGCGACCCGGCCACTCGTCGAGCGATCCATCCCCAACGAGCATCGGAATCTCAGGGGCAGGAAAGGCGGCGCAGGCCCGCGTCGCCGCGATCATCGTCGGATCGACCAGAACGACCAGGCCGTCCCGTGAAGTCTCGATCGTTTCGACGACTAGAGACACCCCGTAGTGCGCGAACGCCGGCGCCATACACGCCAGCCACCCCTGGACGAACTCCTCGGCCAAATCCCCGCCGTCCGCACCGAACGCGATCCGATTGAAGGGAGCGGCAACGTCGTCCAGTCGGCAACTCGCCACCGAAGCCTCGAACACGGCCGGGTCCGGCCCCTCCGGTGGCAGGTCGCCCTCGTCCAGGACTACGACGTCGTAGGCGTCATGAACATTGTGAATGGAGTCCAGCAGTGAAAAAGAAGGCGGCGGCTGTCGCCGTCGTCGCGGCGTATTCGTCTGGAGCCATCGGGAACGAACGTATCCGAATTCATTCCCGGACGGTCCGAAGTGCTCATCGCGCACCAGAGTGCCGACGCGTGCAAGACCTACATCACGAGCTCCGTCCCGCCAAGGACTAAATGACCCGCATCGCGACAGCCAGACGGGGCCGGCACCCCAAGGTGCCGGCCCCGTACCGGTCGGACCGCCGTAGCCCGTCACGACGTTGCATTGGTAGTCACCGCCGCGGGCCATGAAGATCCCGTAGTTTCCGTCCACCATGTCGTTCAGTCCGGCCTGGGTGGTCGGAGTCTCGAACGGCGAGGCGTTGCCGTACTTCGCGGGGTTGCCGGCAAAATCGATCACGCTGGCGAGGAACGGTCAATGGGGGTTAGCCGCACGGCGGAGAAACGCCAGTTCAGCGACCTGCAGTCGCGGACCGCGTTGCTGCCGAAGCCGTGCATGGCGTTCGCTGCCGTGCGTTGAGCGCGTACTACGGGCTACTTCCGGCCCCTAACTGGCCCCCAAAACGTATCAAGGGCCTCAATCCGATCCCTCGGATTGAGGCCCTGACCTGCGACGTTACCGTCGGGCTGACAGGATTTGAACCTGCGACCCCCTGACCCCCAGTCAGGTGCGCTACCAAGCTGCGCTACAGCCCGCCGCCCGCATCTGCGGGCAGGAAGACCATACCGCACCCGGGGCCTGTGAATCACATCGGTTAGCGTCCCCCGGGGTGGCGCGTCGTCCTGCTTTCCGCGGGCTCGCTTTCTGCGGCGTCGGTTCCCGTGGTCTTACTTCTTACGGTCCTTGTTCTTCTGCCGGACCTTGACCGAGATCTGGATCGGGGAGCCGACGAAGCCGAATTCCTCGCGGAGGCGGCGTTCGATGAAGCGGCGGTAGCCGGCTTCGATGAAGCCGCTGGCGAACAGGACGAAGCGGGGTGGGCGGGTGGCTGCCTGGGTGCCGAAGAGGATGCGGGGTTGTTTGCCGCCGCGGAGGGGGTGGGGGTGCTCTGCTACCAGGGTGCCGAGGAAGGCGTTGAGTTTGCCGGTGGGGACGCGGGTTTCCCAGCCTTCCAGGGCTTGTTCCAGGGCCGGGACGAGTTTGTCTACGTGGCGGCCGGTGCGGGCGGCCAGGTTGACGCGGGGGGCCCAGCGGACTTGGACCAGGTCGCGTTCGATTTCGCGTTCCAGGTAGTAGCGGCGTTCCTCGTCCATGAGGTCCCACTTGTTGTAGGCGATGACCAGGGCTCGGCCGGCTTCGGCGACCATGGTGATGATGCGGAGGTCTTGTTCGGTCAGGGAGTCGCTGGCGTCGACCAGGACCACCGCTACTTCGGCCTTCTCGATGGCGCCTTGGGTGCGGAGGGAGGCGTAGAAGTCGGCGCCGTAGGTTTGGTTGACGCGGCGGCGGATGCCCGCGGTGTCGACGAAGCGCCAGGTCTTGCCGCCCAGTTCGATCAGTTCGTCGACCGGGTCGCGGGTGGTGCCGGCGGTGGCGTCGACGACGACGCGTTCCTCGCCGGCCAGCTTGTTCAGCAGTGAGCTCTTGCCGACGTTGGGCTTGCCGACCAGGGCCACGCGGCGGGGGCCGCCCATCAGCTCGCCGAAGCGGACCGCCGGGGTCTGGGGGAGGGCCTCCAGGACCGCGTCCAGGAGGTCGCCGGAGCCGCGGCCGTGCAGGGCCGAGACCGGGTGGGGCTCGCCCAGGCCCAGGTTCCACAGTGCCGCGGCCTCGGCCTCCGTGCGCTCGTCGTCCACCTTGTTCGCGACCAGCACCACCGGCTTGCCGGCCCGGCGCAGGACGCGGACCACCGCCTCGTCGGTGTCGGTGATGCCGACTGTGGCGTCCACCACGAACATCACCGCGTCGGCGGCGTGGATGGCCGCCTCGGCCTGGAAGGCGACGGCCTTGGCCATGCCCTCCACGTCCCGCTCCCAGCCGCCGGTGTCGACCAGCGTGAAGCGGCGGCCGTTCCAGTGCGCGTCGTAGGACACCCGGTCGCGGGTGACGCCGGGCACGTCCTGCACCACGGCCTCGCGGCGGCCCAGGATGCGGTTGACCAGCGTGGACTTGCCGACGTTGGGGCGGCCGACGACGGCCAGCACCGGCAGCCGGACACCCTCGCCCTCACCGCGTTCCCAGTCCTCCGAGTCGAGTCCTTCGGCGTAGGCTTCGTAGTCGAAGTCCTCGTCAAAGTACCCCTCGGCGGTGACGGCGCCGGTGTCGGCGACGTCGCCGGGAGTGTAGTCCTCGGTCTCGGGCTGCATCAGGGATTCCTCGTGTCTTCAGTGGAAGCGTGCGGCCGATGCCCGCGGCCCCGCACTCAGGCGGGGCAGCCGGGTCCGGCTGTGTCTAATTGTCGCGCCCGGTGAGCTGCTTGGCGTACTGCACGTGCGCCGCCAGGCGGACCCGCAGTTCCTCGCTGATGGCGGCGATCTTCTGCCGCCGGCCCAGGCCCTCGGACCCCTGGGTCAACTCCGCCAGCGTCACCGGTGTTCCGTACACCAGGTCCAGGTGGGTGCGGGGGGTCGGCAGCGAGCCGACCGTCTTGCCGTTGGCGGCCGTGCCCAGGCAGGCCACCGGCAGCACCGGGGCCCCGGTGGCCAGCGCGAAGTAGGCCAGGCCGTTGTGCACCGACTCGAACTCGCCGGTGGTGCGGGTGCCCTCGGGGAACACCCCCAGCACGCCGCCGGAGCGCAGGGTGGCCAGCCCCGCCTGGATCGCCGTGCGGTCCGGGTGGTCCCGGTCGATCGGGATCTGCCCGAGCCCGAGCAGTATCGGGCCCAGCGGGCCGACGAACATCTCCTTCTTGACCAGGAAGTGCACCGGTCGCGGTGCCACCCCGGCGATCAGCGGGCCGTCCAGGAAGCTGGTGTGGTTGCCGGCCAGCAGCAGCGGGCCGTCGGCCGGGACGTTACCGGTGTTGTGCTGGGTGACGTGCCACAGCGAGTTCATCAGCGGCACGCCGATGCGGTGGGCGCGCTTGGCGCCGCGCGCGCTGGGCGGTGTGTGGTTGTGCGTGCCGCCGGACCGATCCCGATCCCGATCCAGATCCGGGTCCCGGTCCCGGTCCCGGTCCCGGTCCCGGTCCCGGTCGTGGCCCGGGCCGCGCGTGGCGTCGGCGAGCCGGCCGCGCCATGGGACCGACGGTCGGTGCGGCATGTCTCGGAGAACCTTCATCTGGTGAGTCCCACCCCTTGGGAGGCGGCGTTCGGCGCGGAGCCCTGGGCCGCGTGGATGACGATGCGGGCGACCTGGTCGATCACCTGCTCCAGTGTCAGCTCGGTGGCGTCGACCACCATCGCCCCCGAGGCCGCTGCCAGCGCGTTGGTCCGGTTGTCGACGCTGTCGCGGCGGGTCAGCGCCTCGCGGGTGGCCGCCACGGTCCCGGCCCCGCCGCCGTTCTCGGTGTTCCGGCGGGCGGCCCGGGCGTCCTCGGACGCGGTCAGGAAGATCTTGGCGCCGGCGCCCGGGGCCACCACCGAGGCGATGTCCCGGCCCTCGACCACGATCCCGCCGATCCCGATGATCTGCCGTTGCAGCGCGATCAGCCGGGCCCGCACCTCCGGCACCGCCGCCACCGCGCTCACCGCGCCGGTGACGTCGGCCTCGCGGATCGCGACCGCCACGTCGTGCCCGTCCACGCTGATCGCCGGCGCCGCCGGATCGGTCCCCGACTCGATCGCCGGCGCCCCGGCGTCGGCCGCGATCGCGGCCGGGTCGGCGATGTCGATCTTGTTCTGCAGCATCCAGTAGGTCATCGCCCGGTACTGCGCGCCGGTGTCCAGGTAGCGCAGGCCCAGGCGCGCGGCGACCCCGCGCGACACGCTCGACTTGCCCGACCCCGACGGACCGTCGATCGCGACGACCATCCGGGACAGGGTGTGCTGGCTGGGCAGCGGCATGCGGTTGACTCCAAGCGACGTGATCAGCGACCGGGACCTGCGGCCCATCAAGAGTATCTGGTGGCCGGGCTCACGGGTTTCCCATTAGCCCCGAGCGGCCCGGGGTTGATTGGATGGGTCATCGGATATTCGGCGGTGGTTCGCGTGCTTGGCGCGGATGCGCCGCCGGTGCGTTTTTTCGAGGACTTTCGCGGCATCAGCGATCGGAAGGCGAGGTGTACGGCAGTGGACTGGATCGTCCTGGTCGTCTCGGGGTGCATGGAAGCGGTCTGGGCGACCGCGTTGGGCAAGTCCGAGGGCCTGCACCGGCTGGGCCCGACCGCCATCTTCGGCCTGGGCCTGCTGCTGAGTATGGCCGGGCTGGCCTACGCGCTGCGCACGCTCCCGGTCGGCACCGGCTATGCCGTCTGGGTGGGCATCGGCGCGGTGCTGACGGTGGCCTACGGGATGGTGTTCGACGGCGAGACGGTGTCGGCGGGGAAGGTGCTGCTGCTGGCCGGGATCGTCGGATGTGTGATTGGTCTCAAAATGCTGCACTGAATGCCGGGCTGAATGCCGCACCGATTCGCCGCACCGATGCGCCGCGCTGACGGCCCGCGGACGCGCCCGCCGGGCATGTCACGGGACGTACTCGGCCAGCTACGATCGGGTCCGTGATCAGAACCCTGATCACGGACCCGACGTATGTGGGGAGCGCGGGCTATGGAGCTGGAGCCCACTTTGCTGTTGGTTGGGGCGGTGAAGGCGGCGGCGAACGCCGGGGCCGCGGAGATCGGGAAGAAGACCGGGTCGGTGGTCGCCGAGCGGACCAAGGGGCTGCTCGTCCGGATGCATATGGCTCGGCGGGGCGACGACGTGGGCGCGGCTTCTGGCCAGGGCGCGGACTTCGGCCAGGGTGCGGCCGGTGGCGGGCACGTGGATCTGGAGCCGGTGGAGCTCGATCCGGCGCGCGCCGAGGAGTACGCCGTGGCGATCATGCGGCGGGCGGCCGTGGATCCGGAGATGGCACGCGAGGTGGCGGACCTCCTCGCGACGGCACGCGAAGCCGGCGACATCCCGCGGCTCCGGGTGGTGCCGCCGGTGATCGCGCCGCCGCGGGTGTTCGTGAACCGCGTCGGGGAGCAGGCGGACCTGACGGATGCCGCCGCGGCCGGCGTGGTCGTGGTCGCGGGACGGCCGGGGATCGGGAAGACGGCGCTGATGGGGAAGTGGCTGGCGGATCTGGTGGCCGCGAAGGCTTTCGAAGCCTGTGTCTACCTCGAGCTGCCGGATCGGGGGCGGGATATGGGGGTCGCCGACGTCGCGCGGGAGCTGTTGCGGCGGGTCGGGGTGGATACGTCGGTGCCGCGGTCGGACGCGGAGTGGGTCGCGCTGTGGCACTCGGTGATGCGGGGGAAGCGGTACTGCGTGGTGGTTGATGAGGTGACGCAGCCGGGGCAGGTGCGGGCTTTGATTCCGGAGAGCGGCGAGGCTTTGCCGGGCGGCGGGAGCCTCCTGGTCGCCGTCGGCGCCGAGCCGCTGGCCGAGCTGGCAGCCGAGGGCGCCGAGTTCGTCGAGGTCGGGCCGTTCGACGCGGACGCCGGCGTGGCTTTGACGCGGCAGCTGATCGGCGACGCGCGCGTGGACGCCGAGCCGGAGGCCGTGGAGCAGGTGGTCGAGGCATGCGACGGGATCCCGGCGGTGCTGGCGCTGGCCGCGGGCATCCTGGGGCAGAAGCGGGACTGGCCGGTCGCGCAGCTGGCCGCGCTGTTGGCCGACGGCGGGCGGCAGCTGGACGTGCTGCGCAAGCGGGGCGGCGGGCGGCAGGTCGTGGACCTCGTCTTCGACGCCGGCTACGCCGAACTGGACTCCGACGCCGCCCAGGCCTACCGGGCGATGGGCCACCTGGAGCGTGCCGACTTCCAGCCCGGCGTCCTCGCGGCGCTCGCCGACCTGCCCGAGCCCGTGACCGTCGCCGCGCTGGAGACGCTGCTCGCCAAGTACATGGTCACCGAGCACGAGTGGCCCGCGACCGGCTACCGGGTCGGCGACATGCAACGGAACCACGCGCGGGAGGCCGCTCAGCGGGCCGGGGAGTTCGGTGTCCAGGCCCGTACCGCGGCGCTGAGGCGAGTGCGGGACATGCTGGTCGCGACGGTTCAGGAGGCTGACGCGGCTGCCTCGCCCAACCGGCCGCTGCGCGTCCCGGAGGTCGTGGCGGGCGGCGGACGGTTCGCGACGGGAGCCGAGGGGCTGCACTGGGTGGACGCGCACCTCCCGGACCTCCTGGCGTGCGCGGAATCGGGTGACGACGACGCCGCCCTGCGGATCGCCGGAAGCGTGTGGCCCTACGTCACCAACTACCGCCGCTGGGACGACGGGGCGTGGCTCTACCGGCACGCCGCGGCCCTGGCGCGCCGGACGGGATTCGCCGAGGCCGAGGCACGCAACCTGTGCGAGCTGTCGCGATGCCTGCTGGAGACCTATGACAAGGTCGGGGCTCGGGCGGCCGTGACGCGTGCGGCGCAGCTCGTCGGGAACGCTCCGGCGCGCCTGCGGGCCTCGGTGACGGAATTCGTGGGCCTGGTCGAGTTGGCGGACGGCGAGCACGAGAAGGCGTACGAGCTGTTCGTGGAATGCCGGAGGCTGCACCGGCGCGAGGGCGAGGACGTGACCCGCGGTGAGGTGCTGGCGATGGAGATGCAGGGGCGGGCGCTGCGGTGGGGCGGGGAGTTCGAGCGGGCGGTGACGGTGCTGGAGGAGGCGCTGGGGGTCGCGCCCGACGAGCAGAGGCTCCAGGCGCGGTTGCGGATGGATTTGGCTGAGGCGCTGCTCAATGCGAACCGTGGCGGCGAGGCGGTGCGGTACTTGGAGGAGGCGCTGCCGCTGTTGGAGGCGCAACGGATGGCGGGGGACAAGTACAACGCTGAGGTGATGTTGCGCGCGGCGCATAGGCGATAGGCATTTGCGGCTGGCCCGGCGAGCGCGAGATGCGCTTTGCCTCGCTTCGCTGCGCCTCGCAGCCAGCGAAGCGCAGCCGCCTATGCCAGCAGCCGCCTACACCAGCCACTGAACCTTCAGCCGCACGTCACTGCCATTAACCCGCAGCTGCCCCGGCACCGCGCGCCCGAGCTGAAACACCCACGCATGCAGCGCCGCACCGACCACCGCCGTATCCATATCCCCTTCGGCCTCCACCGCGCCATGCCCGCGCAGTGTGACCACCGCCCCCTGGACCGCGACATACGCTCCCGGATACGCGTCGAGATCCGCCGTCCCGACCACCACCGTCGCCGCGGCAGGTCGGCGCGGGTCCGGCCCGTGAACATGCGCCAGTAGCCGTGCGCCGCTCGGCATGCTCTCGGCGACCGGGTAGCGTTCGACCGCGACCCCGCCGCCGTCCGCCCTCGTCCTGAACCACCACGCGCTCGGCGTCGGATGCGCTCCGCGCGGCAGCGGTACGGCGACCGGTGCCACGTCCCGCCGGACCCGCGGCATCTCCATCAGCTCGTATGCCACCTCGGCGATCCGCTCCAAGGCCCCGCCCTGATGTGCGAAGACCCGCTCCGCCAGCCCTGATTCGCCCGCGCCGTCGGCCAGCTCGGCCACCTGCCCCAGTAGCGCGTCGCCCGCGTCGAAGTACCGCCCCGCGCGTCCCAACCCCGCGATCGGGGCCTCCGGATCCACCTCCTCCCACCCGAAGCACGCGAACGCCGTCGGCACCCCCAGCGCCGCTCCATACAGCGTCACCGAGCCGTGGTCGCCGATCAGCGCGTCGGCGGCGAGCAGGCCCGCGCGCCACTCGTCGTCGGAGTCCAACAGCAGCAGCCCGCGGTCCAGTGCGGGACGAAGCCAGCGGAACACCGTGTCATCGCCGTGCACCGCGCGCACTCCCGGATGCAGCACCATCGCCACCCGCCATTCGTCCCACGGCAGGGCCGCGGTCAGACGCGCGGCGAGGTCGGTGTGCCGACTGAACAGGGACAGCGGCCCCCACGTCGAACTCAGCACCACCAACCGCGCCGAGCCGCCGACGCCCAGCGCCGCCCGGTATCGCGAACGCTGATGCCGGCTGGCGACCAGCCGATCCCAGCAGGGGTCGCCGACCACCCGCACCGCCGCCCCCGATGCCGGCGACAGGGACGCCAAGCGCGCCGCGTCCTGCGCGTTCGCCAGCCCGATGGCGGCCGGAGCGCACTGCGCGACGCGTTCGGACGCGATTCCCTTGCCGTGCCCCGCGCCGTGCGGCAGCAACAGGATCGGGGCCTTGATCTGGTCCAGCGGGCTGTTCTCGCTCGCCGCCAGCACCAGCCGCCAGCGACGGTCGCCGCCGGAGCCGGAGCTGTTGCCGGAGCCGGAGCTACTGCCAGGCGCAGGCCCGGCATCAGCCGCCGAACTCAACGACAGCGGTCGAATCCCCCGCGCCTCCAACAGGGCCCGAGCTCCGCCGCCGAGCGTCGATCCCGGATCCAGCGCCCAGTGGATCGCGATCCGCGGGTCACCGGCGAAGACGTCCGCGACGTCCAGCAGCCGCCGCGCAGACGGCACCGTGCGGACCACCGCCAGCACCTCTGCCTCGGTTCGCACGGTCGCCCACCGCCGCTGCTCCGCACTCCGTAAGTCGGAAGTCGGAAGTCGGAAAAATCCTCAAGCATACCGCTATGTCCGCTCCCTGTCACGGCTCCTGAACCCGGCTGTCAGGGCGCGAACACGTCCGAGATCCCGACCCCACCGCGCGTCTGGGCGCCGTACCGTTCGATCTCGCGAGGCAGGTCCAGCGGCAGTGTGAATGAGCCCTCCGGCAGCTGCGCGTCGGCCACCCGGTCGGCCGGGACCAGCCACGACATCTCGAACTCCAGCCCGTCGGGGTCGTGCGCGTACAGGGCCTTGGTGGTGCCGTGGTCGCTGGCGCCGACCAGTGCCCCGTGCGCCTTCAGTGTCTGCTCGAAGCGTGCCAGCTCCGTCAGTGTGTCCACCTCCCACGCCAGGTGGTACAGCCCGACGCGGGTCCGGCCGGCCTCCGAGGAGCCGGCGCCGGAGCCGATCGCGAACAGGCCCAGGTCGTGGTCGTTGGTGGAGCCCGGGGCGCGCAGGAAGGCGGCGTTGGGGAGTTCGCTGAGTACCTCGAAGCCGAGCAGGTCGCGGTAGAAGGCCAGGCTGCGATCGAGTTCCCGGACGTACAGCACGGCGTGGTTGAGACGGGTGACGGGCATTGTTCGGCTGCTTTCTTCCGACAGGGGCGACCTCCATCGTCTCCGGACGTTCTACACTGCCGCAAGCGCGGATCAGGCGTACGGCCGCAAGGGCGAGGGACCACCTGGGGGAGTGCGTTGAGCGAGGCCGGACTGCCCGGGGTCGGGCTGAAGCTCGGAGCCGAGGTGCTGCGCGGCTCCGACGGTGTGTGGTACTCGGCCACCGGGGCCGACGGACGCCCGCTCGGCGTGCTGCGGTTCGAGCCCGCGCGGGTCGAGGCGGCCGGCGGCGTGGCCCGGTTGGTCGAACGGACGGTGGCGGCGCGCGGCGGGCTGCTGCCCGGGACGCTGCCGGTGCTGGACCTGGTCCAGGACGCGGGCCGGATCTGGCTGATCACGCCGGTGGTGCCGCAGGCCGAGGCGGCGAAGCGGACCGTCGCCTTGTTGCTCGGGTCCGAGCCGGTGTCCGGGCCCGGCGACACGCCGGTGAACGGGTACGGGGTTCAGGAGCCCGTGAAGAGGGACCTGAAGGACGGGTTGCCCAGCCGGCTCATTCGGACGCTGGTCGGCCTCGTGCTGGTCGGCGCGGTGGCCGGAGCAGCGGTGTTCGCCGGTATCAAGTTGCGGGACAAGAAGACCGTGATGCCGGTGCAGATCTCCAGCATCTCAGTACACAACAACGCTCCGGTGCAGCCCTCAGGGATCTGCGACACCTCGGTCGACATGGTCGCGGAGTTCACGACGAACGGCGGGACCGGAGTCGTGGACTACGAGTGGGACATCCCGGCGAAGAACCACACCACCCAGGCTGTCTCGGGTGCGGAGACGGTGAGCGGTAGGTCGCCGAAGGTACATCTGGCATGGCAGCTGAAGCTTTCCGGCAGCGGTACCGTCACCGCCACCTTCCGCATCACCAACCCCGGCGTGCTCGCGTCGGGTGCCGAGACGGCGAGCGCCGGGGACCTGAAGTATCAGTGTCCGTAGTTCATCGAACCCCGTCCGTAGTTCATCGAACCCTGATTATGCGCTTCGCGGTTCCAGCAGTGCCTGCCCCAGATAGCCGTCAGCCGCCGGGGCCGGGACCATCGCGAACAACGCGCTGGTCTCGTGCGTGGTGAAGCGGTTCAAAGCGTCCATGCTGCGCGTCAGATGCTGCTGCACCGGGATGAAGCCGTGGTTCGGATCGGCCTGCCACGCGAGGAACAGCAGCCCGGCGTCCGGCTGGCCGTCGGGCTTGAGCCCGTCGTCGTAGCTGAGACCGCGGCGCAGGATGGTGGCGCCGCCGTTCGAAGCCGCGGCGGCGAGGCGGATGTGGGCATCGCCGCGGATGGCCAGGGAGCCGTCCGGGTTCTGCCCGGAGAGGTTGACCGGGGTGTGCTCGGTGCCGCCGGACAGCGGGGCGCCGGTGTCCTTGTGGCGTCCGATGACGCGCTCCTGTTCGGCGGTGGTCTGCGCGTCCCAGGAATCCAGCAGCATCCTGATACGCCGGAAGACCAGGTACGAGCCGCCGCGCAGCCACGCGGTCGGCGCGTCGGCGGCGACGTAGATCTTGCCCTCGAAGCCCGGCTGCGCGGGGGTGGGGTTGTTGGTCCCGTCGAGCTGGCCCATGAGGTTGCGGCTGGTGGAGGCGGCGTCGGGCGAGGAACCGGGCGCGCGGCTGAAACCGGACATGATCCAGCGCGGCGTGGCCGTCCCGGCGGCGGCGCGGGTCAGGGTGCGCAGCGCGTGGAAGACGACCAGGGCGTCGTCGGCGGCGATCACCACGCCGAGGTCGCCGTCGCTGCGCGCGGCGTCGAGCTGTTCGGTGCCGAACGCGGGCAGCGGCGCCAGCTCCGGCGGGCGCGCGTCGGGACTGACGCCGGCCTTGCCGAACAACGAGGGACCGAAGCCGACAGTGATGGTGAGCGAGCAGGGACCGCTGCCGAGCGCGGTGGTGTCGGTGGCTTCAGAGCTGCCGGCCGGGACGCGGCCCGCGGTGAGGTCGGCGATGGCGGCGGTCCACGCCTTCATCAGGGTCTTGAGCTGACCGGCGCTCGCGGTGGCGACGAGGTCGAACGCGACGACGGTGCCGTGGCTCTGCTGACGTGCGGGGACGGAGATGCCGGCCTGGTGCGGGAACGGGGTCGCGACAGCCGTGGTGCCGAGGCCGGTGACCAGATCGGCGGCCGGAGTCGAGGCGTGGTCGTCGAAGAGCAGGGCGGAGGCCGCGGCTCCGACCGCGACGCCGCCGAGCCCGGTGGCGCCGGTGGTGAGGAAGGAGCGGCGGCTGGGGAATGGTCGTTTCACAGAACTCTCACTCACTTGCGTACGTTGACGGTGAGGACGACCGTGCTCTGGTCGATGTCGGTGGTCCGCACCGTGACCAGTACCTGCCAGGTCCCGGCCATCGGCACCACCGCGCTGGCCGCCGTGTAGCGGCCCGGTTGGCCCGGTCCGGCGGATCGCAGTTTCAGCGGGATCGGCCCGAGCTGCTGTGTCGGCAACGCCAACGCGGCGTCGACCTCGGGCACCGATTCGGGTGTGCCGTTCTTGTCCAGGACGTCGACGGTGAGCTGGCCCTGGCCGACGCGCGCCGGTTGCAGCGTGACGTTCACCGTGCCGGTCCCGTTGGCGGACCCGGTGTCGAACGGCGCCGATGCCCGCGCCGGTCCGGCCTTCGGCGCGCCCTCCGAAGCCGGTTGCGACTCCACCAACAGCGCGGTGACCGCCAGTACCACGATCGCCAGCCCGAACTCGGCGGCGACCGAGCGTCGCAGCCGTGCCAGGTCCGGAGAGGCCGCGGCCAGGATCCGGCGCGCCAGGAAGCCCAGGGTCAGCAGGACCAGGAAGATGCCGGACTTGATGATCAGCATCCGGCCGTAGTCGGTGTCGAACAGCTCGTCCCAGTGCCGCACCTCGCGCCAGCCCTGGTAGATGCCGGTCGCGGCGAGGACGCAGACCGCTGCGAAGGCGGTGGTCGAGAAGCGGCGGACGAGGGTCAGGCGCTCGGCGTCGGTGATGTCGACGGCCTGCGCTTGGGCAGGTTGTTCTTGATCCTGCGCGGGTTCCTGTTCTTCTTCCTGTGCCGGTTCCTGCCCTCGCGGACCGAGCACCGAGGCGGCGAGCGCGGCCAGCCCGCCGACCCAGGTCGCCATCGCCAGCAGGTGCAGCATGTCGGCCGGAAGGGCCAGCGCGACCTGCGAGCCGGTGCCGGAGTGGTCGGCGACGGACCAGGTCGCAGCGAGGCCGATGGCTATCGCCGCCCCGATACCGCCCGCTACTCGCCGGGTTCGGACTGAGACGTCGGCCAGCCGGGTCGCGATCCAGGACACCATGACGCCCGCCGCGCCGAGCAGCATCAGCCGCCAGGCCAGGGCCTTGCCGAGCCGGGTTTGCAAGGTGGCGCGCAGCACGTCGGTGTCGAAGGCGCGGCCGATGCCGAAGCCACCGCCGTAAGGGCCCTGCAACAACAGAGCCGCGACCGTTCCCAGTAGCAGCGCGAACCAGCCGCCGCCGATCAGCGTGCGCAGTCGCCGGTCGTGCGCCAGCTTCGGCGTGAACGCGATGAGCAGGAGCGCGCCGCCGGCCAGGGCCGCGAAGCCCAGGTAGGCGAGCCAGCGGGCGACGCCGTAGACGACGCCGACGGTGCGGGAACCGGTCGGAGCGGCCTCGGCGCCGCCGGAGTTCGGCGTGGAGGTGGTGCCGATCGAGAAGGTCCACGCGCCGCGGACCGGATGGGAGTCCGCTGATATGACGCGCCAGGACGCGACGTAGGTGCCGTTCTTCAGGCCCGGCTTCAGCGCGACGCTCGCGGTTTGCGGCTTGCCGCCGAGGTGGTCGGCCGAACCGGCCTCGACCTGCGAACCGTCGGGGGCGAAGACGCGCAGCGCACCGAGTTGGAGCGACACGGCTTCGTCGTAGGTGACGGTCACGCGGGTCGGGGCGGTCGGCAGGAGGGTGCCGTCGGCCGGGTCGGTGGAGACGACGGTGGCGTGCGCGGAGGCGGCGGGCGCGGCAGCCAGGCCCCACAGGCACAGGACCGCTGTCAGGACCGCGATGAGGTGACGCCGCGCATTGCGTATGCCGCCGCCTTTTCGCGCCGCTCGGCCGCTGCCCGGTCCGCCGCCGCTGCCCCGCACCGCGCCGCCGGTCGCCGATAAGCCGCCCCTCATTGACCTGAGGATTCGCCCGGGGCCGGATCGGCGATCCCGATCACCGGTACTGTCACCGTGATCGGCGCCGACGCGGCGAAGGTGAACGTCAGCCGGACCTTCGTCCCCGGCGTGAGCGGCCCCGGATCGTCGATCATCAGGTGGCTGCCGCCGGGGGAGAAGTCCAGGGTGCCGTGCGCCGGGACCGGGGCCGAGGCGAGCGCGACCATCTTCGGCCCGACCGTCTCGTGCAGCGAGGCCCGGCCGGTCGAGGACGCGACCTTGGTGAGCGTGTCGGCGGTGCCGCCGTCGTTGGCGATGGTGAAGTAGGCCGCCGCCTCGTCGGGGTTGGCCGGCTCGCGGACGTAGGCGTCGTTGATCTTCAGCTGTGCGGCGCTGGCCCCGGCGCTGCCGCCGGACCACAGCAGCAGGCCCGCACCGGCGGCCAGCACCGCCACCGGGGCGGCCAGCGCGCCGACCTTCAGCGGGAGGTTCACGTCAGCAGCGCGATGTCGTGGGCGATGTCGCTCGGGGAGGTGTCGGACAGCCACACCACGTGCGCCAGGCCGTCCGCGCCGAAGGCGTTGACCTGGGTGCCGTGGTCCACCTCGATCGAGCCGTCGGGGTTCTTCACCGGCGGCTGCACCGGGGTGGCGGCGAGCTTGGCGGTGTTGTCGACCTGGGCGACGGTGCCGGTCAGGCCGATGAAGGAGGGGTCGAACTTGCCCAGCCAGGCCTTCATCACCGAGGGGGTGTCCCGGTCCGGGTCGGTGGTGACGAACAGGACCTGGACCTCGGCGCGCTTGGCGGCCGGGGTCAGGCGCAGGGCCGCGGCCAGGTCGGCCATGGTGGTCGGGCACTCGTCGGGGCAGTGCGTGTAGCCGAAGTAGATCAGCGTCAGCTTGCCGGCGGCGTTCGCCTTGATGTCGTAGGGCTTGCCGTTGAAGTCGGTGAGCGTCACCGGCGGGATCGGGGTGGGGATCCCCAGCTCGGTGCCCTTGTACTTGGACTGCTGCGTGGAGACCTGGCCGGAGGCCTGCGCGACCTCCTGGGAGGGGCTGGCGCAGGCGGTGGCGAGCACGGCCAGCGTCCCGATGGCGGCGGCCATCGGGACGAGGCGTGCGATCCGGGTGGACCGCGGGTTCATGATTCTTCTTCTCTCCGGGTCGTCGGGTTATCAGTCTTGGGATGAGGGGGCCGCGGGGGACGCGGCGGTGTTCCTGCGACGCAGGGCCACGACCGCGGTGCCCAGGCCCAGCGCGCCGACGACGAGACCGACGATGCCCAGGCCGCGGGCCGCGGTGTCGCTGCCGGCGGGCTTGGCGTTGTTGTCGGCGGCGAGGCTCACCGAGGGGGAGGTGGTCGGGGCGGCGGCACCGGTGCTGGCACCTGTGCCGCCGGTCCCGCCGGCGCTGGCACCGGTGCTGCTCCCTGTGCCGCCGGTGTTGGCGGCGGCCCCGGCCGGGGTCAGGTGCAGCACCGGTGCCGGGTGGTCCGGCTCGGGCTGGCCGGGCTGCTGGATGTCGATCCAGCGGACCACGTTGCCGTCCGAGTAGGTCTGCAGGGCCTTGAACACGATCTTGTCGGTGTCGGACGGCAGCGGGCCGAGCGAGACGTCGAACTCCTGGAACTGGCCCGGATCGATCTTGCCGCCGGTCCAGACGATCTTGCTGACCGCCTGGCTGAGCTCGCCGTCGTGGGTCTTGATCGGGGTGGCCAGCTGGCTGCTGGTGGTGGTCGCGGTCCAGCCCGGGACCGGCCGGATCGAGACCGAGGCGATCGGGTGGTCGATCGGGATGTCGACCTCGATGCCGGTGGTCGAGGCGTTCGCCTCCTCGTTCGGGACGCGGAAGGAGACCTTGGTGTAGCCGCCCTGCGGCTCGGTGTTGGGGTTCACGGTGACATGCGCCTGCGCGGCCGAGGCGGCGGCGATCAGCGAGACGGCCGCGGTGCCGAGCAGGACGGCGGTCCGGCGGGTGCCGGAGGAGAGTTTTGTGGACATGCGCTTTCCGGGGATGAGAGCCACGCGCTCAAGGCGGCGTGGCGGATCGATGACGGTCGTGAGCCGCATCGGGTGAAGCGCGCGGTGAAGTCGCGGCCGTCGAAGGACGGCGCCACGGGTCGGACGCGTATCAGCAGAATGCGGCGGCGGTCATCGGCGGCCCGCGCCGGGCCAGCTCGAAGCGCAGGAGCCGTCCGGGCCCGAGCCGGGCCGGGGCGGTCGTGACCGGCGCGCCGACGGCCAGGCGCGGCGGCGTCCACGGCACCAGGGCGGCGACCAGCAGGACCAGCGGCGCGACCAGGGCCAGCCCGAGCGTCCGGGCCAGCGACCAGACCGCGGCCTCACCGCGGCGCAGCCACCAGGCGGCGACCAGGGCGGCGACGATGTGCGCTGCCCACATGCCGACGGTCATCGAGTGCTGCGACGGGGTCGCGCCGGCCGCATTGTGCACGGCCTGGGTGACGCCGGGCGGCTCGCTGTGGCCGCACCAGAACCGGCCGCGGGCCGGCATCGCCATCGGCATGCTCATCGACCCGCTGCCGCGCTGCGCGGCCGCGAACAACTCGTGCAGCCCGACCTGAACCGCCGCCATCAGCGCCAGGATCACCGGCAATCCGCGCTCTCGGCGGGTGAACGGCTGCACCACGACGAAGGTGGCACCGCCCCCGACCAGCAACGCCCAGACCGGGATCCCGCCGACCGAGAACGCGTCGTGCCCCACCGCGCCGACCAGCACACAGAGCGCGGCGAAGACCACGGCGCGCCCCGCGCGCAGGGTCGGCGTCGGCGGCTCGGCACCGGTCTCGGTGGCGGTGGCGGTGGCGGTCTTGGCGGTCGGCATGGCATCAGACATGCTGCCAGGCGGGATCTTCGGGACCGGCGGCGGGGTGGGCGCTGGGGTGTCTGTGCTGGTGAGGTGACTCTCTGTGGCAAGGTGCTGCGAAGCAGCCCCCGCTCAGCAGCCGGCCGCTAAGCCGCCAGCATCCGATCCAACCGCCCCAGCGCCCGCCGCGTGGCCACCGCCATCCCCGGGGCCGAGGCCCGGAACGTCGCCGCGACCGGCAGCACCGCGTCCACCGCCATCGTCCACGCCACGCGGGTGCCGGCCGGGGTGTCCAGCACCGACCACTCCTCGGCCATGGCGCGGATGCCGGGGACGTTGGTGTGCTCGACGCGGTACGCGTACCGGACCGGCGAGTCCCAGGCCAGGATCCGCTCGTGGAAGGCCACGCCGCCGACCAGCTTGACCCGGCGCCGGGTCCCGACGCCGAACGGCTCCGGCCCGCCGTACTCGGCCGTGGCGACCGCGCCGTACCAGCGCGGGAGGGTCGCCACGTCGTGCGCTATGGCGTCGAAGACCGCCTTCGGGGCGGCCTGCAGGGTGTGGGCGAAGGACAGACGGAGAGGGGCCTCGTTCAGGAAATCGAGGTCTACCGGTCGCGTGGCGTACATGAGTTCAGCTTATGCGGCTGACCAGCAGGGCTCTGTCGTCCCCGGCGTAAGCGTCGCCGGGCAGGCTCATGAGCTGCCGGCAGACCGACTCAGGGTGCTCGGTGCAGCACAGCTCGGCCGCCGCGCGCAGCCGCTCCATGCCGTCCCCGATGTCGTCGCCCGGCTTCTCGACCAGGCCGTCGGTATACAGCACCAGCGTGTCGGAGGACACCAGGGTGAACTGCGCCACCGGCCGGTGCTCGGACTCGCGGACCCCCAGCGGCAGCCCTTTGGCCTGGTCCAGCCACTGCGTGAGGTAGCCGCCGGCGCGCGCCACGACCAGCAGCGGCGGCGGGTGGCCGGCGCCGCTGTAGCGGACCAGGCCGGTGGTCCGGTCCAGGATCAGGACGCAGGCGGTCGCCGTGGTGTCGTTCGGCAGGTACGCCGTGACGAAGCGGTCCAGGCGGCGCAGGATCTCCGCGGGGTCGTCGGTGTCCAGCGCGTAGGCCCGCAGCGCGTTGCGCAGCTGGGCCATCACCACCGCCTCGCCGAAGCCGTGGCCCGCGACGTCGCCGATCACCCAGGTGACGGTGCCCGGGACCGGTTCGAAGACGTCGTACCAGTCGCCGCCGACGTTGTGGTGCCGGGCCGCCGGGACGTACTCCGCGGCGGTGACCAGGCCCTTGACCTCTAGTACCGACGGCAGCAGCGAGCGCTGGAGCCGCTCGACGATGCGCGCGTCGTCGTCCTTGGGGACGCGGGGACGCCCGGGGTCGGGGGCCTGCGCCCTGCTTTCCTGCCCGTGCACGTCACCTCCATCGCGGGGCCGTGGGCCCCGGTGATCCGGAGCCCAGTTCATTGTGCGCAGATGTTCGTTGTGTATACAGACCTGGGGGTCGGCGTGCCGTCAGAGGACGCCGAGCGACGGCAAGGCGGCGTCGAGATGGACGCCGTCCGTCGCACTCAGAGTATTCCCTCAGTGACGCTCTACGTAGTAGGAGCCGTGGTTTTCATGCTGAAAAGCAACCCGATTCTTACCGCTCTCACAGGCATGGGAAGCTGGGTGCGATGAAGTACCGCTTCCTGTTGCGCCCCGCCTGGCTGGCGGCGATCACGGCTCTGGCCGTGCTCACCGTGGCCTTCGTCGGGCTGGGGATGTGGCAGTGGTCCCGGGCCCACCGCACGCACAAGCTGAGCCCGAAGGCCGCGGCCGCCTACGTGACCCCGGCCCCGCTGGCGACCCTGCTCAGCGACGGCGCGCCGGCGACCGACGACGCCCTCGGCCACGCCGTGTCCGTCTCCGGGGTCTTCGACGGCGGGCACCAGCTGCTGGTGCCGGACCGCCAGTTCCCGGACGGCCGGATCGGCTACATCGTGATCGCGCCGCTGAAGCTGGCCGACGGCAGCGTGGTGGTGATCAGCCGGGGCTGGACCGCGCAGCAGATCACGCCGCCCGCGGTCCCCGGCGGTCAGGTCACGGTCACCGGCTGGCTGTCCGGCGCCGAACCGGCCGACGGCGCGCCGCCGGCGGCCGCCGACGCCGCCGCCAAGGACCCGGCGCACCTGATCGCCTCGGTGGACGTCGCCTCGTTGGTGAACATCTGGCCGTACAGCGACGTGGACCAGGCCTACATCAACGCGCTGACCGTCACCCCGGCCGGCCCGGGCAGCGCCGAGCTCACCGTGCTCCCGGCACCCGCGCCGCCGCACACCTCGTCCTGGTACATCCTCAACGTCGGTTACACGTTGCAGTGGTGGCTGTTCGGCGTCGTCGGCCTGTGGTGGTTCGTGACCTACGTCCGCCGGCTCGCGAACCCGACCGACCCCGAAGACGAGGACGACGAGGACGCGGACGCGGACGAGGACGCGGACGAGGACGCAGCAGACCGGGACGAAGCAGACCAGGACGAGGGCGACGGCGAGGAGGCCGAAGACCTCACTCAGCCGCAGCCGGCTCCGGCTGCTCCGGCTGCGTAGCCGGCGCGCCGACCGTGACCTTGGCGCGCGCCGTCTTCGCCGCCGCCTTGGCCTTCTTCTTCGCGGCCCGCTCCTGCGACTCGGCCAGCAGCTTCTGGGTGTCCCGCACCACGATGCGCTCGTAGTAGAACGCCAGGAACGGCACCACGCCGACCAGCAGGATCAAGATGGTGCGGATCGGCTTGTACCGGGCCCGCAGGCACAGGTCCAGAGCCACGATCAGGTACACCATGTAGCCGTAGCCGTGGATCATGGCGACGGGCTTCTCGAGGGTCTTGTTGTGCGCCCACAGCTGCAGCGGGATGACCACGAAGGTGAGCAGCAGCAGCATGGTGCCGGTGAACAGCGCCATCGCGCGGTAGCGCTTGATGGCACCGGAGGTCAACGTAGTCATTCGCCTGGACCTGTCCAATTTTCGGCCTAGTTTTGGCCTAGTTGCGGCGTTCAGTTCCCCGCGAGCCTACTCGCCGTACCTCGGCCCTCCCGAAGGCGGTCGCCAATGCGGCCCCGAGTGCGGCGGCGCCGGCGGCCGCGGCCAGGATCGGCCGGTACGCCCCGCTCGACGAAGGCAGCGCGACCAGCGCCGTCGCCCCGGCGATCACCGCGACCAGCAGGAGCAGGAACGCCGGGGAGGCGGTCCGGCGCAGCACGCCCGGCGGTAGCGTGATGGCGTCGGTCAGCACCAGGTAGCCGGCCAGCAACAGCGCGTCGGCCCCGGCCGCCCAGGCCGGCGGCTTCTCGCAGGCGACCAGCATCACGAACCCGCCGGTCAGCAGGGTGTTGCGATGCGCTATCGCGACATGGTTCAGGCGCACCGCGGCCAGCACCGGGCGGCCGACGTAGGGCTGGGCCAGCGCGGGGAACGCCAGGACGCAGAAGCCCAGCAGGAGGATCTGGTCCGGGGGCGGCGGCCAGGACCACATCGGCAGCCGGGTGCCCATCACCGCCATCAGCACGCCGTAGCCGGCCCAGAACAGCGGGCTGGTGAGCAGCGCCTCGCGGCTGGAGAACGTGGATTCGGCGGTCTCGTCGCTCATCGTGTCCTCCCGGCCAGCGGTGCGTGCTGCAACGGCGCCAGCGCCAGGTCCAGCGGTTCGATACCGTCCCAGGACACCACCGGCACCCCCAGCTCGCCGAGCACGAACCGCACCGCCTGCCGGTCCAGCCGCCACAGCCGCAGCGCCAGCGCGTCCAGGTGGTCCGGCTTGGCGCCGGTGGTCGGGGCCGGCTCGTGCGCCAGCACGTCGATCACCACCAGCGGGTGGCCGCGGTCGGCGAGCTCGCTGATCGCCTCCACCACGCTGTGGTCCAGCAGGGGGCTGAAGAGGTAGACCACGGCGCCGGGCGGCAGCACCCGGGTCGGCAGCCGGCTGAGCAGGCCCGGCTCGAAGGTGAAGTCCTTGCGCAGGTCCATGACGGTCTGCGCGATCCGGTACAGGTGCGCGTTGCCCGAGCCCGGGGCCAGCCACTGCACCCGGCCTGACAGCGTGACCAGGCCGATCCGGTCGTGGTTCTTGAGATAGGCCTGGGCCAGCCCGGCCGCGCCGCGGACCGCGGTGTCCAGGGTCGAGCGCGGGTACAGGGTGTCCGGGTCCGGCGGCTGCGGCAGGTCGGACAGCGCGTCCACGACCACCACCGCCTCCGCGGCGCGTTCGGCCTCGAAGGTGTTGACCTGGAGTTCGCGCCGCCGGGTGGTGGCCGACCAGTTGATCCGGCGCTGGCGGTCGCCGAACACGTACGGCCGCACCTGGATGAACTCCACGCCTTCGCCGGGGATGCGCGCGGAGTGTTCGCCGAAGCGGTCCGGGAAGCGCATCGGCGCCAGCGTGGCCTCGTCCTGGGCCGGGACCGGGAAGGCCTCGACCTCGCCGAGTTCGGCGTGCAGCGAGGTCAGGCGCAGCCCGGCGGTGTCGTAGACGTCGATCGCCACCGCGCCGAGCGACCACCGGCCCCATCGCGGGACCAGCAGCGTCACCGTGATGACCCCGTCGATCAGCTCCAGCGATTCCAGCTCCAGCCCCGAGGGCGTGGGGACCTCGCCGTACTCGGGGTCGTCGCGGATGCGCGGCGGCAGGTACTCCTGGCGGGTCCAGCCCGCGGAGCTGTCGGCGGCCAGCCGGATGGTGGCGGTCAGCGTCTCGCCCTCGAAGCAGCGCCGCTCGGGGACGTCGACCTGGGCGCGGATCCGGCTGGGGTGGACGCCGGCGTGCGCGGTGAGCATCAGCAGCGGCACCGCGGCCAGCGGCACACACCACCACGCGCCGAACAGCACCGCCGGGACCACCGCGCAGATCGCGGCGGTCAGCAGGCGGGCGGCGCGTTGGGAGGGGCGCCAGACGATCGGGGCCGGCTTCGGCTCGGTCATCGGTGCGCGCCGGCCGGCTTCTGCGCCGGGCCCGGGTTCGACCGCGCCGGACTCGGCGTGTCACTCGCGCCGCCCGCGGAGCCCCCGGCACCGGTCCCGGCCGCCGCGGCGCCGGCCGCGTCCTGCTGACGCGGCAGCGTCCGCGGCGTGGCCGTCGCGGTCAGCAGCGAGGCCACCACCTCGTCCGCCGACACCCGCCGCACCCACAGCTCCGGCCGCAGCGTGATCCGGTGCGCCAGCGCCGGGACCGCGATCGCCTTCACGTCCTCGGGGATCACGTAGTCGCGTCCGGACAGCGCCGCCCGGGCCCGCGCCAGCTGCACCAGCGCCAGGCCGCCGCGCGGGCTGGCCCCGACCTGCACCTGGGTGGCCGCGCGGGTGGCGTTGACCAGCGCCACCACGTAGTCCACGACGTCCGCCGACACCTCCACCGACTCCAGCGAGGTGCGCATCGCCAGCAGCTGCTCGGCGTCGACGATCTGCGCCAGCTCCACCCGCTCGGCCTTGCGGTCCAGCCGGCGCAGCAGCATCGCGGCCTCGTCGGACGGCGGCAGGTAGCCCATCCGGACCCGCAGCAGGAACCGGTCGAGCTGGGCCTCGGGCAGCGCGTAGGTGCCCTCGTACTCGATCGGGTTGTCGGTGGCCAGCACCACGAAGGCCGGGTCCAGCTGGTGCGACTTGCCGTCCACCGACACCTGGCCCTCGCCCATCGCCTCCAGCAGCGCGGCCTGGGTCTTCGGCGGGGTGCGGTTGATCTCGTCGGCCAGCAGCAGCTGGGTGAACACCGGGCCGGGCCGGAACACCATGTCGCCGCCGCGCTGGTCGTAGAACGGGGCGCCGGTGACGTCGGAGGGCAGCAGGTCCGGTGTGAACTGGATGCGGGTGAAGTCCAGGCCCAGAGCGGTGGCGAAGGACCGGGCCATCAGGGTCTTGCCGAGCCCGGGCAGGTCCTCGATCAATACGTGCCCGCCGGCCAGCACGCCGAGCAGGACCAGCTCCAGGGCGGCGCGCTTGCCGACGACGGCCTTCTCCACCTCGTCCAGCACGGCGAGCGCCTTGCGGCAGGTCTGCTCCGGGGTCAGCTGGTCGGACATCGCGTCTCCTCTTATCTGTGCCTGCGCGGTGGCTCCCTCGGCCCCCGGCATGCCGGCGGCGGTATCAGGGTCCGCGCCTCCGGTCTGGTCTGGCAGCCCGTTCACATCCGCTCCAGCCGTTCGATCAGTTCGGCGACGGCGCGGATCGGGACCTCGGTCGGGCGTGCGCCGGGCTGCCCGGCCTGGGCCGCCGCGATCGCGCCGGCCTTCGGGTCCACCAACGGCCACAGGTCGGCGCCGATCAGCACGGCCGCCGCCTGCGGGTCCCGGTACAGGTTCACGCCGTGCTGCTCGGCCAGCCGGGCGGCGGCCAGCCGGGTCAGCTCCCGGCGCAGCCCGCGCTCGTAGCCGCCGCGCTCGCGGGTGTTGCGGAGCATGGAGCCGTACCAGGCCACACCTATGTAGTGGCGTTCCAGTACGCGTTCGCGCACGTCGCCGTTCATTCCCAGCGTGCGGCCGGACACGGTGTACCAGGCGGCCAGCGCGATCGTCCCGACACAGGCGGCGAGCGCCGGCCCCAGCCACTGCACGCCCAGGACGAGCCAGGTCATGCTGGCGACGACGGCGGTCATCGCGGTCAGCGCCACGCCGATGGCGACCCACCGGCCGTACTCGATGCGGTCTTGTTCGGTCCGGGCTTGTTCGGTCCGGGCTTGTTCGGCCCGCGGGTCCGCGGGCTTGCTCGGGGCGGTGCCCGGGCGTCGGTCCTGGGCCCGCTGCTCAGAGCTCTGATGGTCGGCGACCTGGTTCAGCCCGCTCATCCGGCCCTCCCGGCGGATCGCGCCGCGCCTGCGCCGGCCTCAGTGCCGGTCTGAGCGGTGTCCTGACTGCCGGCCTGACTGCCGGCCTGAGCCGCGGCCAGGGCGGCGGCCCGTGCCGCCATGCCGGCCCGCAGATGCTCGGAGATCGTCCGCAACGCTTCGCGCGCCTCGTCCCGCTGGGCCTCGGTGATCGGGTGGCGGGAGAACCGGGCCTCGTGGAACAGCTCGGTGAGCCGGCCGGCCGGTGCCTCGGGGATCAGCCGCGCGGCGGTGACCCGGCGCAGGAACTCGTCGGGGGTGTCGGTAGCCCGCCGGCTGGTGCCGCCGGCGCTGACCGCCAGCTCCATCGCCGAGTAGCAGGCGATGACCGCCTCGCGGGCGTCGCCCTCGTACTCCAGCGCTTCAGCGCCGGCCTCGACCGCCTCGGCGAGCTGTTCCAGGTCCGGGTCCAGCGGCGTGAAGTCGATCAGCCGCACCGGCTGCCGGTTGAGCCGGATCCGGGACAGCAGCTTGATCAGGCCGTAGACGAGCAGCGCCACGATCGCCGCCACGATCAGCGACAGCACGGTCACCACGATGATGTCGGCCCAGTCCAGGCCGTGGTGGGGCTTGCCATCCCGGATGTCCATGGTGTTCCCCGGCAGGGCATTCCTGCTGTCGCCCTGTCCGTTGTCGACCGGCGGCGGGATGGGCTTGCCGGGTGCCCGCCCGAAGAACAGCAGCCCGATCGGGGTCAGCACGGCGGCGATGTACAGCAACACGGCGGTCGCGGTGCCGGCCCGGTGCAGCAGGCCGTACCCGTCGTCCCGGTGCCTGGCGAACCGGCCGGCGATGACGATCAGCGCGATGGCCGCGAGCAGGGCCGCGATCGGCCGGCCGTTCTTCCACAGGCCGTTCGCGAGCCCGTCGTCCAGCCCGCCGTCCCGGCGTCCGGCCACCGCCATCGCCGCGACGGCGATGACGACCACCGCGGCCGGCAGCCAGCGTCTGGGGTTCCCGGTCATGCGGCGCCGGAGCTCTGCTCCGCCGCGCGCCGGGCGCGGATCTTCGCGGCCTGCCGGGCCAGCGCGTGCTCCAGACCGCGGTCCAGGTGCCCGCCGACCTGCCGGACCTCCTCGATCTCGACGGTCGCGACGTCGCGCACCTCGGACGGGATCTGCTTGAGGTTGGCCGGCAGGGCCCTGACGGCCTCCCACAGCGAGATGTCGTCCATGTCCAGGGCCAGCTCGCTGTGCTTGCGCATCAGGGTGACCAGATGGTGCCGGCGCAGGCGCGCCAGGCTGTCCGCGGTCTTCAGCGCGATCGCCCAGATCAGGAGGTTGAGCACCGGCACCGCGATCAGCCAGGTGGCGTAGTGGATGTTGTCGGCGGTCAGCCAGGACGGCCGGTGGTGCATCTTCGCCGCCGAGTGCTTGACCTGCTGCTCCATCCAGGCCGGGAAACCCATCACGGTCGCGGTGCCCAGCGAGGTCAGCGCGAACGGGATGCCTATGTAGGCGCCCCAGCGCGGCCAGGTGGTGGTGGCCTGCAACCGGTGGCGCAGGCGCATGAACGGGCACGGGAACAGCACGGAGGCCAGGTTGCCGGCCGCGATCGGGGCCAGCGGCAGCTCGGCGATGATCGGCCAGTTGTGCTTGACCCAGTGGTGGTCCTTGGTCAGCACGATCACCAGGGCCGCGACCCCGAAGGCGAATCCGGCCTCGAAGATGTAGAGCACCTGGTTGCGCACCCGCAGCATCCGCGCCGGGTCGCCGCCGCCGGTCAGCACCCTGATCGCCCACTCCGGCTCGGCGGCCAGCTGGTTGGTCAGCGAGGCGTCGGCGACCGCGGTCAGCACGACGGTGACGATCAGGGTTTGCGGATCGCGCACCCGGCCGCTGAACGGGTCCCAGTACAGGAAGGCGCCGGTGGCCAGTCCCAGGCCCATCGAGGCGAACATCCCGAACAGCCAGTCCGGCCACACCCGCAGCACCCGGAACAGCTCCCGGGGGAGCGTCACCTTCGGTGCCGGTATCGGCGCGGGTCCGGCAAGGGCCGTCGTGACGGCCTCGGTCATGGTGTGGCTCCCCCCTGCGCGCTCCGTCAGGCTACTCGTCGGCTACGCCACGCCGAGGATAACCCGTTTGGCGGAATCACGTCGGGTGTGATCTCCCCTGCGGGCGGTAACCCGGCTGGCAGATCATGACAAAGCGGTGTGGTCCGGATGTTGCCAAGCTGAGCAGGGAAACCCCCGTTCCCGGGCACGCCGGTCCACCGCAGGAGGATGTATGGTCACGGTCCGCGATGTGATGACCGAGGCGCCCAAGTCGGTGCTGGAATCGGACAACCTGGTGCACGTGGCCCGGGTGATGCGGGACGAGGACGTCGGCTGCGTGCCGGTGGTCGACGGCGCCGGCCAGCTGAAGGGCATGCTCACCGACCGCGACCTGGTGGTCGAGGCGGTGGCCGCCAACGACGACCCGACGATCCGGCAGGCCGGGGAGCTGATGCGCGGCGGCATCCACACCGTCGACGCCGACGCCTCGGTGACCAACGCCGTGGAGACGATGGGCCGCAACCGGATCCGCCGGCTGCCGGTGGTCTCGGCCGGCAAGCTGGTCGGCGTGGTCGGGATCGCGGATTTGGCCAAGAATTTGCCGACCGCGGCGGTCGGCGAGCTGATGGCCCTGATCTCGAAGTCGGGCCACAAGGACAAGCTGCCGTGAGGCCCTCCGACGGCTGACAGCTCGAACGCCGGGCCGGTGGTTCTGTGGACCACCGGCCCGGCGTTCGAGCCGTTGTCGCGTTAGGGGTCGCGCTAGTTGCCGATCCGCGTTACTTGCCGCGTTACTTGCCCAGGCCCACGGACGTCAGCCAGGCCTTGGCCACGTCCGACGGGTCCTTCTTCTCCGTGACGACCTGCTCCAGCAGCGAGGTCAGCGTGGTGGTGTCCAGCTTCGCCGACACCCCGTTCAGCGCGTCCACCCCGGCCTGCGGCAGGTTCTTCTTGTCGACCAGCGGGACGACGTCCTGCACGCCGAACAGGCCCTTGTCGTCGTTCAGCACCACGAAGCCGTTGGTCTTGATGGCCGCGGTGGTGCTGTAGAGGTCGACGACCTGCGCGTCGCCGTGCTGGAGCGCGGACACCGTCTGCGGCCCGGAGTTGTCCAGCGCCTTGAAGTCCTTGAAGGACAGCCCGTAGACGCTCTGCAGGCCCAACAGGCCCTGCTGCCGCGTCTTGAACTCCGGCGCCGAGCCGATGACCAGGTCCTTGGCGTAGGGCGCGAGGTCCGAGATGTTCTTCAGGTTGTCCTTCGTGGCCAGCGCCTGGGTGACGACCAGGGAGTCGTTGTCCTGGGCGGAGGCCGGCTGCAGGATCTCCAGGTTGCTCGGCAGCTTCGCGGTGATGGCCGCGTCCACGCCGCTCTGCGAGGTCTCGGTCGAGGTCTTGTCCAGGTAGGCCAGCAGCGCGCCGTTGTACTCCGGGACCACCGTGATCGCGTCCGACTTCAACTGCTGGAACAGCACGTCGCGCTGCCCCACGTTGGGTTTGCGCTCCACCGAGATGCCCTTGGCCTCCAGTGCCTGCGCGTAGATCTCCATGAGCAGCGCGTTCTCCGGGAACGCGGCCGAGGCCACGACCACCTTCGAGCCGCTCTTGGAACTCGACGAACACGCGCTCAGGGCGCCGGTGGCGGCCAGGGCGACGACCAGGGCCGCGCCCACTACGCGGGTTTTCGAACCAGCCTTACGAATTTGCATGTTAAATCCCCTCCAGACACATAGACATACCGAACCTAGCAACCCCTGCCGACATGGGCAGCCTTCCCGCAACGCGGTTTCGAGACCTTTTCGAGACCGGATGGCGTCGCGACCGGCACGGTCTGGATCAAGATGCTGTGGCGGGGCCTTGGGCTATCCGCGCTACGCGGTGTGACGGCGTCGGCGTCGGCGACCCCGTGGCCGCGTTGGCGACGGAGCGCCGTGTGCGGACCCCCGCGCGGTGTCGCCGCCCGCTGTCGCCGCGCGCTACGGCAGCGCCGCCTGCCCGCCCGGCTCGGTCGGCAACCCGGCGGCGGCCCACGCCCGGAACCCGCCGACCAGGTCGGTGGCCCGAGGCAGGCCGAGCAGCTGGAGGTCCCGGGCGGCCAGGCTGGAGGCGTAGCCCTCGTTGCAGAACACGACGACCACCGACTCCGCGGAGACCCCCGGCAGGCGCCACTCGCTGTCCGGGGACAGCCGCCACTCCAGGTGGATCCGCTCCACTGGCAGCGCGCCGGGGATCTCACCCTCCGAGGCGCGGTTGGCGTGCGGACGGATGTCGATCAGCAGCGCGCCCTCATGCCGGAGCTTGTCGGTCTCCTGCGGGCTCACGCGCCGCAACCCGGCCCGGGCGTCCTCGACGAACGTGTCCACGGAACTCAAACCAGGTCCTCCAGGCTCTCGTACTCCCGGGTGGGAAGCAACGGGGGCGAATAGGCGTGCACGGTCGCGGCCGGACCATTACCCGCCTGCCGCACGACATGCGCCCGATCGCCACCGAATCCCAACCCCTGCCCGACTCCCATCCGCCGCACCCCGATCGGCGCCCCGGGATACCGGTGCTCCTCCTGCACCTCACCGACCAACACGGTGAACGACCCGGCGGCACCCCCATGATCATGAGGCCGCGTCCCCTGCCCGGGCAGCCAACTCAACAGCCACACCTCGACCCCACGGGTCAAAGCCAACCGCGTCCACCACCGCTGCGGCTCGGTATAACGCACCAACGGCCGCAGCCGCTCAGCGTTGACCCCGTTGGCCAACGCCACAGTCAGATCCCTGAGCTGCGTCGGCGTCCACAAAGGACGATCCGGCAACACGAGGTCGTGCAAAAAGGGTTCGGCGATATCGAGATCAGGCGTCTGCGTCAAGGCGGCCGAGAACATGAAGGCTCCGTGGTCCGGGATGTGGGGTCGAGGTCGGGAACGCCTCGGTACACATGCAGGACGCCACACGCAACAGGTCGACCGGACGGTCGGACCAGGCGAGCAGCGGAGCGGACATGCGCAGATGGTGACACGCGCGGTCGTCGGGGCGACGGGAGCGTTCGCGATGTGGACGCGGGCGTCTCATGGGATGTCGGGTGGTGGATGGTGTGGGTCCTGTCTCTTATACAGATCTC